>NZ_PJJW01000039.1:0-385012 GCF_002929675.1 Cryobacterium sp. M15 | reverse complement strand
GACAATCCGCATGATCAATGGCAAACCCCAAGTACGCGGGCCCATCTTGTGGGACCCCACCCAAACCTGGCGCCCCGCCCAAAGCCACCGCGCCAACACCCCCAGCCCCGAACCGTACTGGCGCAACTAAGACAGTCAAATGTGGCGAGCATCTGTTGCGCTGTGACTGTGACTGTGACTGTGACTGTGACTGTGACCAGCATTGATGCGGAGCCCAACTGTGGAACGCCCACTCGGGCTAGCGCGTTACAGTCGTCTACTTTCGGTGCCCCCGGTAGGAATCGAACCTACGACAATCGGATTAGAAGGCCGGTGCTCTATCCACTGAGCTACGGGGGCGGGACTACTCAAGGTTACAGGCCGCTGGCAGCGATCCGGTCACCACCGCTTACAGCTCGGGTGTCAGCGCGGAACGGCGCCGGCCTCCACGATCGAAAATCCGGGACACGCCACGAGTTCGGTGGCCGGCAACGATTCGATGGGCACGGTCTCGGTCATGGCTTCTTTACTGGGGCACGTGATGCGGACGAAGATGACGTGACACTGCGCCGGGCCAAGGCGTCCACCGACGGCGTCGCGCTGACCAGTTGCTGCGTATACGGGTGCAGCGGGCTGTCGTAGACGTCGGCGGTCGGCCCGCATTCGACGATGCGTCCGTCGGAGATGACGGCAACGGTGTCACAGAGGTGACGAATGACGGCGAGGTCGTGGGAGACGAACACGAGGGTGAGCTGGTATTCGTCGACCAGGTCGGCGAGCAGGTTCAAGACCTGGGCACGCACCGACACGTCCAGTGCGCTGACCGCCTCGTCTGCCACCAGAACCCGCGGCCTGGTCATGAGCGCCCGCGCAATAGAAATGCGTTGCCGCTGACCACCGGAGAATTGGTGCGGATACCGATGCATCACGTCAGCGTCGAGCCCGACTGCCGCCAGTTGGGCTTCCACCCGGGCCAGCGTCTCGGTCCGACCGACGTGGCGCAGTGGTTCCGCGACGATGTCGCGCACGCGCATGCGCGGATCCAGCGACCCCATCGGGTCTTGGAACACGATCTGCACCCGGCTGCGAAAGTCGCGCAGTTGTCGTTCGGACGCTCCCCTGATCGGTTGGCCGAGCACGTCGACCGTGCCGGATGTCGGCTGGTCGAGGGCGCAGAGAATACGCATGAGGGTGGATTTACCAGAACCGGACTCCCCCACGATGCCAAACCGTTGCCCCGCGGCGATATCGAAGGACATGTCACGCAAACCGTGCACGGTCGGCGCCGGGGCGAACACGCCGCCGCCGTGTCGCCGATACTGCCGGCTGAGGTCACGTACCGAAATGGTGGGCGCCCCGGCCACCTCATTGAAGATGACCCGGGGACCGCCCAATTCTAGACGCTGGTGAGCGGCGCGGTGAGGCGGCAGGATCGGCACGGCTGCGGCATCCGTATGCACGCGGCTGAGCCGGGAATCTGCCACACGCGGGGTGCCGATGACAGGCAGGGTGTGCAGCCGGCCCCGGTCGTCGACCGAGGAGAGATCCGAGTCCGCGATCAGTTTTTGCGTATACGGATGCTGCGGCGCGGTCAGCACGCGCCCGACCGGCCCGTCCTCGACGATCTCGCCCTGGTACATCACAAGAACCCGCTGGCATACCTCGGCGACCACCGCGATGTCGTGGGTGATCAGCAGCAACGCGGTACCACGATCGGCGACGAGGTTGCCGATGAGCTTCAGCACCTCGGCTTGCACGGTCACATCGAGCGCAGTGGTCGGTTCGTCGCAGAGCAGTAGCTCGGGGTCGTTGGCCATGGCCATGGCCAGCATGACCCGTTGACGCTGTCCGCCGGAGAGTTGATGTGGAAGGGCGAGGGCAGTCTCGGCGGGGTTCGATAATTTGACGAGGGCCAGAAGTTCGACGGCGCGTTGCCGGGCACGGCGTCGACCGTTTTCGGTGTGGTGCGCCGTCATGATCTCGGCTACCTGCGCTCCGACCCGCATCAGCGGGTTCAGGGCGGTCATCGGTTCCTGAAACACCATCGCCATGGTGTTGCCACGCAACTGGTTCAGGCGGCGTTCGGGTGCGGTGAGCAGGTCGTCGGCGACCCCGTTCAGGTACACAGTGCCGGTGGCGGTCAGGGTTTCCGGAAGCAGCCCCATGACGCTTGTCGCGGTGAGCGACTTTCCCGACCCTGACTCTCCGATCAGACCGACGCGTTCACCGGCCGCGATGTCGAAACTGATGCCGTGCAGCAGCTCGGTGAAGGGCGAACCGACCCGCAGGCCTCGCACGCTGAGGGTGGGTGTTGGTGCGCTCATGGTCATCGTTGCACCTGCATTCTCGGGTCGAAACGATCTCGGAGGCCGTCACCGAGCAGGTTGAACCCGAGCACAGCAATGGCGATGGCGATTCCCGGCCAGACGATGAGCAACGGCTCGATGAACAGGTACCCCTGGGCATCCTGCAGCATGCGCCCCCAGGACGGTGTGGGTGGCGGCGTGCCGAGCCCCAAATAGGAAAGTGCGGCCTCGGCCAGAACCGCGATGCCGAAGGAGACTGACGCCTGCACGATGAGCATGCCACTGATATTGGGCAGTACGTGTCGCACCCCGACGAAGACTCCGCTCTTGCCGGCGGCGCGGGCCGCCTGCACGTACTCGCGGCTCATGATCTGCATGGTTCCGCTGCGGGCGATGAGGGCGAACGCGGGTGCCGTGCCGATACCGAGCGCGACCATCGCACTGACGGTGCCGGCTCCGAAAATGGCGCCGAAAATGATCGCGAGCAGCAGGGCGGGAAAGGCGAGGGCAATGTCATTGCCGCGCATCATGAACTGGTCGAGCCGGCCCGGATTCATACCGGCGACGATACCGAAGGGCACGCCGAGCACCGCGGCGATCCCGACGGCGACCGTGCCCACGAGCAGTGAGATCTGGGCGCCACGCAGGATGGAACTGAGCACATCACGCCCGAAGCTGTCGGTGCCCAGCAGGTGCGCAGCATCCGGTGGGCACAGGATCGAATCCGAGAAGACCCCCTCCGGGTCGAACGGAGTCCAAAATGCGGACAAGACGGCCGCCAGCACGACGAGTCCAATGAGCACACAGCCGGCCCTGAGCGTGCCGCCGCCGTTCCTGCGGCGCGGTGCGGGGCGTAGCCCGGTGGGGGCGCCGACCCCGGGACCGATGGTGGTCATCCAGCCCTCCGAAGTCGGGGATCGATCACCGTGAAGGCAAGATCAACGAGAAAGTTCAGCACCAGCACGAAGACGACCAGCACGAGCACGATTCCCTGCACGGCGGGCAAGTCGCGAAGAGCGACCTTGTCGAGCAGCAGGCTGCCGAGGCCGGGAATGCTAAAGACCCGCTCGATCACGACCGCGCCGACTAGAAGAGTGGCAATCTGCACGCCGAGCACGGTCATCACCGGAACAGCCGCGTTACGCAGCCCGTGCCGGAGCAGGGCCCGCCCCGCGCCGAGGCCCTTGGCCCTGGCGGTTCGGATGAAGTCTTCTCGCATCACTTCCAAAACCGAGGAGCGCACGTAGCGGCTGAGTACAGCGCCCTGCACACTACCGAGGGCGATCGCCGGCAAAATCAGATGTTCCAGGAATCCGCCGAAGTCCTCGCCCGGGTCGACCCAGCCGCCCGCTGGCAGCCAGCGCAACGTCACTGCAAACACCGTGACGAGCAGCATCCCGGCCAGAAAACCGGGCACGGCAACACCGATCTGGCTGATGCCCGACAAAACGGCGCCGTCGGGTCTGCGCTGCCGCACCGCAGTCAGGATTCCGAACGGGACCGCGAAGAGCAGTGCCAGCACCACGCTGGTGAGCACAAGGATCACTGTGATGCCGAGGGCATCCGTTATTTCGGGGCCGATCGGCTGACGCGACACCGTAGAGTCACCGAAGTCGCCGATGAGCACGTGCCCGAACCAGTCCAGGTAGCGTACGACCGCGGGGCGGTCGAGCCCCATGGCCGTGGCCTGCGCCGCGACATCCGCTTCGGTTGCCTGCACCCCCAGCGCGATGCGGGCGGCATTGCCGGGCAGAATCGACAGCATCAGGAACGTTGCGATCGACGCCACCACGACGGTGGTGGCGAACACCAGAATGCGCCGCAGAACCACAAGGACCATAGCGACACTTTCCTCTGACTGATTCATGCCTCTGACCGATTTGCGGTTGGCACGACACTGACGAGCGCCGCGCAATCGCTCAAACGACAACCGTACGCGTTCCGGCTATTCCCGCCCTATCGTGCGATCGTCGACAGGTCCAACGCGAGGCTCGGCGTGTTCCTCGGCACACCGAGCAGATCGGCGTCCGCGATCGAGATGGCCGGTTGCAGGTAGAGCCAATCGGCGGCGGCTTCCTCCGCCATGGTCCGCGTGGCTTCCTTCATCAGTTCGGTGTAGCTGGTCGGGTCGGCGGCATCCGCTTCGGCAAATTTGGCCATCACCGCGGGCGAGTCGTAGCCCGCGTAATAGGTGGCGGCGGCGAAGACGCTCACGTCGCGCGGTTCGCTGTGCATGATGAGCGACATGTCGTAGTCGTGGCCGGAGAAGACCTCGTCCAGCCAGATGGCGGGAAATTCGAGCGTCGTCACGTCGGCGGTGATGCCCACCTTGGCGAGCTGGTCTTTCACCACCTGGGCGCCGGCCACGGCGTAGGGAAGGTTGGGAATTTTGAAGTCAACGGTCAGGTCGCTCACCCCGGCCTCGTCGAGAAGTTTGATAGCCGTGTCGGGGTCGTACGGGTAGAGATCGGCCAGGCTCTCGTCATACCAGGGGTCGGTCGGTGGCACCATGGATCCGATCAGCAGGCCGTAACCGCTGTTCGCTGTGTCCATGATGGCTTGGCGGTCGATGGCATACATGACCGCCTGTCGAACCCGAATGTCGCTGAACGCATCGCTGGCATTGTTCATCGACAGCGTGACCTCGCCGGTGCTGGCGCCTTCAAGCACCTGGAAGTCGGAATTGGCCTTGAACTGATCGACGAGCTGAAACTGCGAGATGCCTGAGATGAGATTGATATCGCCACTGAACAACGCGTTGGTCTGCGCCGTCGCATCCGTGAAGTAACGCAGGGTGACGTCGCTCATATAGGGCGCCTCGCCCCAATAGTCGGCGTTGGCGGCGAGCACGAGGCTGTCGCCGGTTTTGAACGAGCTGACCGTGTACGGTCCGGTGCCAATCGGAGCGGTGGCGAGGTCAGCGATACCGGATTCGGTGAACATCGTGCCGACCGGACCGCTCATGTTGAAGAGCCAGCTGTTGCTCGACTTCGACAGGGTGATGCGTGCCTCGGTATCGCTGACGGCTTCAATACTCGCGATCGGGTCAAGGTAGGTGGGCCCGTTGGCGGTCCAGTTGTCCTTGACGCGTTCGAGGCTGAATTTGACGCTCTCGGCAGTGAATGGCGAACCGTCGGAGAAGGTCACTCCATCGCGCAGCAGAAAGTCGTAGACCAGTCCGTCGTCGCTGACGGTCCAGGATTTGGCGAGCAGGGGAATGATGGTGCCGTCATTGTTGAGTTTCACCAGCCCCTCGTAGACGTTGTAGAGCAGGGCCTGCGGAATCGCCGCACCGGCGGTCGTGGTGTAGTCGAGGTTTCCGGGCGTGGCCAGCAGGCCAACAGTCAACGCGGTGCCACCTTCCGCGTCGGTCGTGCCCGAGCCGGTGGAACAACCGACCAGGGCCATGGACGCGGCCATGACTGTCGCAATGCTGACGAACATGTTGCGCCGGATGGATGACCTCATGTGTGTGCCCCTATGGTTCGGCTGGTCCGACGAAGACCGACCAGAGGTGCTGCGGAAAATACCGTGCAGATCTGCGCGTACTGATCTGCGCGAACTGATCTGCGGCGTGGCGCTTCCAGCGCTCTGATCGACATGCGACGAGAACCCGTGGCAGCCCCCCGGTCAGAGCGCCTTGGCCGCTGCTACGAGAACCTGCGACAGGGTCGGAACGCCGGCTGCACGAAAAACCTCCGTGCCGGCACCATTGGTGATGATGACCGTGGGAGTGTTGCGAATGAGGAACGCCTCGGCCTGCTCCGGCTCACCGGCAACATCGATTTCGCGCACGGTCGCCCCGGGGACCAACCGCTTAGCCTCGGCGAGCACCGCTCGCGTTTGCACGCACGGCTCGCAGAATGACGACGAATACAGTGTGAATTCCATGAGGGCCTCGCAGGTCGCGCGTGAATGAGCAGTAAGCCATAAGTTTACAGGCCGTGTCTGAGCCCACCGGTAGACTGAAAGAATGACTAATAGCACGACGGAAACAGCACCGACGACCTCCCCCGCGCCTTCCCCGACGTCGAAGAGTCCCGACCGCCTGGTTTGGATCGACTGCGAAATGACCGGACTCGACCTGGATCGTGACGAACTCGTCGAGATCGCCGTCGTTATCACCGACTACGACCTCAATGTGCAGGGTCCGGGCCTCGACATCATCATCAAGCCCAACGACTCGGCCCTCGAGAACATGGGCGACTTCGTACGCACCATGCACACCTCATCGGGCCTCATTACCGAGATTCCGAATGGTGTCAGCGTCGCCGAAGCCGAGTTTCAGGTTCTCGAATACGTATTGAAGTTCGTCCCGGCCGATCAGAAGGCACCGCTCGCCGGAAACTCCATCGGTACCGACCGCGCCTTCCTTACCCGCTACATGCCGCGCCTCGACAACCAGCTGCACTACCGCAATGTCGACGTGTCGTCGATCAAGGAACTGGCCCGACGCTGGTACCCGCGGGTATATTTCAACGCCCCCGCCAAGGACGGCGGTCACCGCGCCCTCGCCGACATTCTCGAATCGATTCGCGAGCTCGCGTACTACCGCCAGACAGTGTTCGTGGCCGACCCCGGTCCGACCAGCGACGAGGCCAAGTTGCACGCCGCCGAAGTTGTGCACTTATTCTCCTCCGAGGTGTAATAGGATTGCGGAGTTGCCCTGCGTTGTAGACGTGGGACGCATGGTGGGTATAGCTCAGTTGGCAGAGCGCCTGGTTGTGGTCCAGGAGGTCGCGGGTTCAATCCCCGTTACTCACCCCAATGAAACACTGCACATCGGTCTCTGACCGTTGCAGTGTCGGTGAAAGCAGGCCGCGATGATCGAAGCCGCATGGTAGAACTCGACGCGGTCGCCTTCGAACGCCTCGTGGTTGATGAACTGGATCTGCTGCCGGACGACATGGTCGACGGACTGGACAACATAATTTTCGTGGTCGAAGATCGTCCCGAAGACGGGACCCTGGACATTCTGGGCCTGTATGACGGGGTCGCGCTCACCGAGCGCGGTCAGTACGGTTTTGGCGAGATGCCAGATCGCATTGTGCTGTATCGGGAACCGTTACTGGCGATCTGCGACACCCTTGACGACCTACACGATGAAATTCACATCACCCTGGTTCATGAAATCGCCCATTTCTATGGCATAGATGACGACAGGCTGCACGAGCTCGGCTGGGGCTAGCCTCCAGAGGTCTAACCTTGGGTCATGAGTTCCTTCCGTCCCGGCCGCCTCGTCGGAATTTCGGTCGGAACGGTGGTCATCCTCAGCCTCGGCATTTACGGCCCCGCCACTTTGCTGGGCCCCCTTCCGCGCGTCACCGCCACCACCGTCATCCCTGCCTCGACAACCGCAGCGCCTACTCCCCCCGTTCTGTCCGCCAACGGCGCAAGTGCCATAACCGTCCTCGCTGCGACGACCAGCGACGCATCTGGCACGATCTCCACCGGCACCGCCTCAACCAGCGCAGCCACGGCCAGCGCGGCCACAACCAGCACGGCGATTCCCGAGCCCCTCGCGGTCGCGGGAACCACTCAGGCGCTCCCCATGGCATCCATTGCCAAAGTCGTGACCGCCCTGGTCGTTCTTGATGAAAAACCGATCGTGACGGGCGAGAGCGGCCCGGTTGTGACGCTCACAGCCGCCGACTTTCAGAGCTATCTCGATTACGACAAGGCCGGTGCCCGCTCAGTAACTGTGTTCGCTGACGAACAGTGGACCGAGCTCGAATTGTTGCAGGGCTTACTGCTCGGATCGAGCAACAACCACGCCGACAGTTTGGCCCGCTGGGCGTTCGGGTCGGTCGACGCCTACGTGGTCGCCGCCAACGCCTGGCTGGCGCACAACGGGCTAGCGGATACCGCCGTCGTGGATGCGACCGGGCTGCACGACGCCAGCGCCGGCACCGCCACCGACCTGGCCCGTCTGGCCGGCCTCGCCGCAATCGACCCGATCGTTTCGGCAATGCTGGAGAGTCCCGCATCCGCTTTGGCAAACCGCCGTGGTGTGCAGAACACCACGTCGTACCTGCCCGAGGAAGGCATCACGGGCATTTCACGCAGCTACACGGATGCAGCCGGCGTCTGTTTCCTGTTCACCGCCGAGATCAGTGACGGTGCCTCGAGCTTCACGTTCTCGGGTGCTTACATCGGCGAACCTTCCTATGATGCGCTCACTGCGGATCTGACCGCGCTCATGGCGAGCGCGCGCACTGGAGTTGGCCCGTTACCGGTGCTGGCCGCCGGTGACGCATACGCGACGTTCGAATCCGCATGGGGTGATGACGCCTCGGCCGTGGTCGGCGTCTCGCGCACGCGCTATGCCTGGCAGGCCGCCAGCCCGGAGGCCGCAACGGTCACGCTCAAGGATTTCACCACGGCCCGCACCGGTGCGAACATCGGCCAGGTACAGCTCAGCGTCGCCGGGGAGAAACTCTCGGCCGCCTTGAAACTCGACCAGGCCATCAACGACCCTGGAGTCGGCTGGCGGCTGCTCCATCCGGTCATGATGATCTCGGCATTGCTCGACCAGTAACTAGATCGGATCGACCTCGGCGTCAACCGGATCGCTTTCGCCCTGGTCGAAGGCGTAGCGCACGCGGAGTTGCCCGCTCACGTCTCGTTGGTCGACCTCGTCGTACCAGAACACCGATTCCAGTCCGGCGACGGCGGCCACCATGCTGATGCGTGCCTCGTGTTTGCCGCGCACGAGGGCCCGGGAATCGATCTGACCCTCGAGCGGGCCATCGATGAACTCGGCGACGTACAGGGTGGGGGTTGCGCTGTCAGTATTGCTCATGGCAAACAATCTAGTCCTCTGCGGCCGGAGCTGCCCGCCCGTAATCGAACGGTCGCGCGAGGTTCAGGCCCCTCCTGTTTGAGATAGGTCGCCCACTCCTGCTGCCACTGGTCCCAGTGAGTGCGAAATGCTTCTCCGTCGCGATCGAGCGCACGTTGTTTACGCAGAGCGTCGTCGGCCGCGAGCCAGACCCGCACGTGACTGAGCGGTTCGTGTGCGGCCGCGAGAGTTCCGCAGCCCTCCACGATCAAGGGGCGGGCCGCGTCGAGCAGATTCCACTCCGCCGCCTGACTCGTAGTCCAGTCGTAGCGCTGCCACGCCGCCGGCAGACCTCGGTGTCGTGGCTGGAGAACGTAACGGTGCAGGTGACAGACGGCCGCGTCGAGGCCGTCCCAGCCGGGATAGATGTCGTCCATCCGCACCAGTTGAGGGGTGTGCGGGCCAGGCCAGTGCCTTCTCAATGCGTCCGCGAGGGTGCTCTTCCCCGCACCGCTAGGACCGTCGATGAGCACCACGGGGTTCGGGCCGGCAGCGGCCACGGCCTGCAGTAACGGCGCCAGCAAGACCATATCGTCGTGTACGGCCTTTCTGCTATCGGTATCAGGCAAGAATGAAGCTCCAGGTTTCAGCCCACACCGCAACGCCAATGGCGATACCGGCAATGGCGAATCCGATGCCGACCAGGACCGCGTCGGCCGCTCGGACCCGCGACGGTCGTGCCCAGGTGCGGGGCTCGTCGCTGCCGAATCCGCGCGCCTCCATGGCCGTGGCGAGTTTACTGCCCCGACGCACCGAAATGACGAGCAGGGAAAAGGCCGGGCCGAAGAACCGGCGAGCGGCGCCGCGCGGTCCACCGCCATCGCCGACCCCGCGGGCTCGACGGGCAAGCGTGAGCGAGTGCCAGTCTTCGATGAACATACCTACGAGTCGCAGACCAGCCAAACCGCCGAGCACAAACCGCGCGGGCAGCCGCAGCACCTGGGCGAGGCCATCGGCGAGGTCCGTCGGATCCGTCGTGGCGAGTAGCACGATACCGGGCAGACCGATGGCGAGCACCCTCAGCCCGATGGCCAGGCCGAGCTGGGCTGAGCCTTCGGTCACCGAGATGAATCCGAACTGCCACAGCAGCGCGCCGGAGTCTTCGCCATAGAGCACCGTCGTGATCGCAGCCATCGGGGCCGCAATCCAGACCGGTGCCGTTCGCAGCCAAAATTGTCGGGCGCTCAGGCCGCACCAGAGCAAAAGTCCGGCCTCGAGCAGCAGGGCGACTCCGGCCGAGACCCAGTCGATCGAGAGCAGCAGCGCACAGCTCACGATCAGGGCAACTGCGAGCTTGGCGACCGGGTTGAGTCGGGCGACGACGCTCGGGCGGATCGTCGGGGTCAGCAGGCTCATGGCGCTCCCGTCCCGAGCCGGATCGGGTCAGGCATACCAATTCGGTATTCCTCGTCCGCGAGAGCGTTGACGAACTGGGCGTCGTGGGTGACCGCGACGAGCGCGATGCCCTCATCGAGCAGCTCGGCCAGAAGGGTCACGAGTTCCTGCCAGGTACGAGAATCCTGCCCGAAGGTCGGCTCATCGAGCACGAGCAGGCGAGGACGGGTCGCGAGAACGGTGGCGACGGACATCCGCCTCTTCTCGCCACCCGACAGGGTGAACGGGTTGGCGTCGGCGAGATGATCGAGTCGCAGCCGGTGCATCAGCTCGTCGACGCGGCTGGTCTGTTCGGCCTGGCTGAGCCCGAGGGCGCGCGGGCCGATCTGCAGGTCGGCCCGCACCGTCGCGGCCAGGAATTGGTGTTCCGGGTCTTGAAAGACGGTTCCAATGCGGGTCAGCAGCTGCTGGGAACGCCAGCGGTGCGGCTCAGAAACGATACCGGCCGCAAACGTGTCACTTGCCTGCAGCGTTCCCCCGGCCGGCTTCAGCAGTCCGGCCAGCGTGAGGGCGAGGGTAGATTTTCCGGCGCCGTTGGGGCCGGTCACAACGGTGGCGGTGCCGGCCCGCAGGTTGAGGGTGATGCCAGCGGCGACAACGGATGCCGCACGCCGTCCAAACGGAACGCGACCCACCGCGAGCCCCTCGGCCCGCAGCAGGGTCTGCACCGAAGTGATTGGAGAGCGCGTCGGAAACCGGGGGGGCAGGGCTGGTACCCAGACGCCGGCCTGCGCCAATCGCTCACCTTGCCTCGACAGGATTTCGCGGGTGGGGCCGTCGGCCAGCACGCCGCCGGCCGGGTCGAGCACGATGACGCGGTCGACGACGTCCTGCCAGACCTCGACCCGATGCTCGATGACCACAAAGGTGGCCCCGGAATGATCGAGGGAGCGCACAACGGCGTCGCGCACCTCGATGACACCAGTGGGGTCGAGGTTCGCGGTCGGTTCGTCGAGCAGCAACAGCCCCGGCCGCATAGCGAGCACGCCCGCCAGAGCCAGGCGTTGCTTCTGCCCGCCGCTCAGGCTCGAGGTGGGGTGGTCGAGGGGCAGGTCCAGGCCGACCTCGGCAAGAGCCTGCCGCACCCGCGGCCAGATCTCGGCGCGCGGGACGGCGAGGTTCTCGCAGCCGAATGCGACATCATCTCCGACCCTGGCCAGCACGACCTGGGAGTCCGGATCCTGCAGCACGAGTCCGACCCGCCCGCGCGCCTCGGCCGCGCGGCGACCGTCGATGAGCAGGCTGCCGGTCTCGTCGCCGTCTTCGACATCGCCGAGCACTCCGGCCAACGCGTGCATGAGGGTACTCTTGCCGGCACCGCTGGCACCGAGCAGCAAAACCCGCTCGCCGGGCGTGACCTGCAGGTCCAGCCCGGACACCGCCTGATTGTGGCGCCCGGCGTGGCGCCAGCCCCAGTCGCGGGCTCGAATCTGTACGGCGCGGATCTGCGCGCCGTGACCGGCCGGGAACGGCGGGGTGTCCAACATCCGCTAGCTGATCGCGGCGGAGGGTGCTCGCGACCCTTCCCGACCGGCAGCAAACCGGCTCAGCGCACCGGTGCGGGCCAGGCCGCGCACGGCCAGCCAGGACAGCAGGCCGGCCAGCACGGTGCCCGACACGACAGCGGATACGAAATAGACGACCCTGTAGCCGAAATCCAATGCCGCATAGCTCGTGAAGGTCGTGTCGAGCAGACCTACTGCCACGCCGGCGCCCGCGCCAGCGAGAAGGGCGACGCCGAGTCGCCAGTTGCTATAGAGGAATAGCGCGAGGATGATTTCGGCGCCCAGGCCTTCGACGACGCCCCAGATGAGCGTGGAGAATCCCCACTGGGTGCCGATCAGCATCGACACGACAGCGGCGACGACCTCGGTGTACACGGCTGCGCCGGGCTTTCGGATGATGAGACCGCCGAGCACTCCGGCGAACAGCCAGCCACCGGCGAGGAGACCCTCGAGGCCGGGCGTGAACGCGAGGATCGCACTGAGCGGGGACCAGGCCAGGCCCCAGGCCCAGAAGATGACGCCGCTCGCAACGCCGATGACACTCGCGACGACGATGTCGACCACGCGCCAGCGAAAGTTGCGGGGCTTCTTCGCCCTCGAAGCCTGGCGAGTGGACTGACGGAGTGAAGACGTTGTAGCGTGCACTGTTCGTGCCCTTTCCGTAGGTGAATACAGGGCACGGGATCGAGAAGCCTCCCTGCGCTGGCATGATCCAGATCAGGTTCGACGGTCGAAGCTTGGTCAGCTTCCTCTCAGCCCGGTGTACCGGACTCCCGTGATACCGCCAATTCTAGCGCCCCGCCTAGACTTGCGGCATGGGAATCACGACATGAGTATCAGCATCCTGCTCGTGTTGGCGGCGCTGTATCTCCTGCTGATGCGTCGGTTCCTGACGCGGCGTCGGCGCATCGCCCGGGGATTGCCGGTAAGCAGCCCGTGGCACTTTCCGCCCTGGCTGCGACTCAGGGTGCCACGGTGGGCGCGCCGTCGGTTCGCGCGCCGGCCGCGCCGGCCCCGCCGTATCCGTTCTGCTCGTCGCCCCCGCCGCTCGCCCGGGCCCACCTGAGGAACCGGGCCGAGTTTATAGACTGGGCCTGCGGCCCGGGCCCAGGCCCCGTCCAAAGAGCGGGGCTACTTCTTGAGGGCTCGGATTATTCGGGCCAGGGCGCGCCCGGCGACCAGAAGGAATGGCACACCGACGGCGAGCAGGGCGATGACGTTCGGCTCAAACCGAGCGGTGCCGCCCGACTTGACATAGGCACCGATCGGCAGCGATACGCCACCGCCGCCCCCACCGGATCCGACAGCACCGCCTTCGCCGGCATCACCGCCACCGAAACCGTAATAGCTGAGCGCCACCGGTATGAGGGTGACGCCGTCAATTTGCACGGGATCACCGTAAGCCGATTTCACACCGGCGGAACGGAAGGTTTCTGCGAGTTTTTCCGGGAGGCTGGTCATTCCAACAGGGTAGCCGACTCGTGCCTTATGGGCGAGGCTTGAAGAAGGAGGCCGAACGCACTGTTCCCGCCCCGAATCGCTCGGTCACGGAATCGACTGCCAGCTCGGCCCCGCGCCAGTCCTCGTCGGGATCCCATAAGCCAACCGATCCCGACGCTGGACCGAGCTGCTCGGCCCGCACCCCGATCAGTCGCACCCGAATACCCGACGCGGCCAGCAGGTCGAAGGCAGCGACTGCTTCCTCATAGATTCGCCGGCCGACATTGCTCGGTTCAGCGAGGGTGCGCGACCGGGTAACGGTACTGAAGTCTGTGTAGCGCAGCTTGAGTGCCACGCGCCGTGCCACGAGATCGCTGCGCCGCAGCCGTGCCGCTACAAGGTCGCACTGCCGCAGCAACTCACTGTGCAGTCGGTCGATGTCGGTCACGTCGTGTTCAAAGGTCACCTCGTGGCCGACGCTCTTCTCTTCCCGCTCGACCGTTACCGAGCGTGGGTCACGCCCCCAGGACAGTTCGAACAGCTTCACACCGGAGGCCTCCCCCAGTGTTTTTTTCAGCACGTCCAAGGGCGTGCGGGCAATATCGCCGATGAGTTTCAGGCCGAGGCGCGTCAGCATCTGCTCAGTAGCGGACCCCACGCCCCAGAGTGCGGTCACGGGCAGCGGATGCAGAAACTCCACCGTCTTGTCGGCCGGCACGACGAGCAGACCGTTGGGTTTGGCCAGGCCGGAGGCAAGTTTGGCGACGAACTTGGTCGACGCCGCGCCGACGGAGCAGACGAGACCGGTTTCGGCGAACACGCGGGCGCGGATGAGTTCGCCGATCACAGCCGGTGAACCGAACAAATTAGTCGCGCCGGCAACGTCAAGAAACGCTTCGTCGATGCCCAGCCGTTCCACCAGTGGCGTGACGTCGTCGAAGATACTCATCACTCGGGTGGAAAAGTCTCGATACTGTCCCATGTGCGGCTCGAGTACGATCGCGTTCGGGCACTGGCGCAACGCGAGCGACATGGGCATGGCCGAGTTCACACCGTATTTTCGAGCGATGTAGTTGGCCGCCGTGACGACCGAACGGCCGCCGCGGTGGCCGACGATCACCGGCAGATGCGCGAATTCAGGGTGAGAGAGCAACTCGACCGAGACAAAGAACGCGTCCAGATCAACGTGCAGCACCGTCGCCGAACGGTCGTCGACGTCGTCCGCCGAAATCTGCCGCCCGCTGCCATCCTGTCTGCCCACCGAAAAACCCTAACCCGATCCGGCTCATATGCACTACTGACAGAGGGAAAATACAATTCCAGGGCATAACTCCTGCAATTCACTGTTGAAAAATGTCGCGACCGCGTCTTTTCGCGGAAGCCGTGCATCACGTCACGCAATCTGCAGGAGTTATGCGACGGGACGACACGTTTTATCGGGCAGCTAGCCGAGCGTCGTGCCGAAAACCAGCCCGAGCAGGTACGTGACCGCGGCCGCGCCCAGGCCGATCACGAGTTGTCGCAGCGCACGCTTCAGCGGCGGACCGCCAGAGAGCAGGCCGACGACTGCGCCGGTGGCCAACAGGGCGACGCCCACAAGAATGGTGGCGACGATGATAGCCGCGTAGCCGCTCATGCCGAACAGGTAGGGCAGCACTGGCAGCAGCGCCCCCGAAGCGAAGAAGCAGAAACTCGACAGGGCCGCTCCGGTTCCGGTGCCGATGGCCTCGTGTTCGTCATGCGTGGGGGCCTGCGGGCTGACGGCGGAGATCGGTCCGGTCGCCGCGTAGGCGGTAGCGAGCACCCCGCGGGCGTGCGCCTCCGCCTCGTCTTCGGACATGCCCCGGGCCCGGTAGACAAGGGTCAGCTCGTTGGCAGCGAGATCCAGATGGGAGAGCACGCTCTTGGCCGGCGCGGCGGGGGTGGAAGCTTCGAGCAGTTCTCGCTGGGAGCGCACCGAGACGTACTCGCCGGCACCCATCGAGAGCGCCCCAGCCAGGAGTCCGGCGATGCCGGTGAACAGAATCGTCGCGGCCGGGACCCCGGTCGCCCCGATGCCAAGCACGAGGGCGAGGTTGCTCACCAGCCCGTCGTTGACACCGAACACGGCGGCCCGAAAGGTACCCGACAGGCGTTTGCGGCCCCGGGCGGCGAGGCCACGCACGACCTCTTCGTGCACGGTCTCATCAGCGGCCATGGCGTTGGTCGCGTCCGCATCCGCGTTGTAGGGCGAGCGGCCCTCGGCCCGTTGAGCGAGGGCGAGCACGAACACCGACCCGAACCGTCGAGCGAGCAGCGCCAAAAAACGGGTGCGCAGCGCGCCGCGCCTCGGTGAGCCGATATTGCTGCCGAGCAGTTGCCGCCAGTGTTCTTCGTGCCGTCCTTCGGCATCGGCGAGGGCGAGCAAAATCTGGCGCTCCTCGCCCGCACGACGGTTCGCGAGGTCGCGATACACGGCGGCTTCGGCCTGTTCGTCAGCCAGGTACTGCCGCCACCGCCGGATCTCGCGGGTCGACGGGGTGCGCTCGCCCGGCCCTGGAGTGATCGCGTTCACGCTTCCGGCGCTGCTTCCAGAAAGCTCTGCGGGATGCGCGCGGAATCGTGCGGGCCCGAGCCGTCGAGGCCGAAGAATGGTTCCTCGAATCGAACGACCCAGAATTTTTCCCGCACGACGGTCGGAGCGTAGAGCCCGGAGCCCTCCGACTCCCCCGCCGCCACGATCACGCCGATCGGGTCGTCAAGGAGCGACTCGGGAAACCGGGTGCGATCGAGCCGAACGATGACCTGCACGCCCACTCCGAAGACAGCGCTCTGACCACTCATGCGTTACTCGATCGCCTGGGCTCGTTCGAGCACGAGTTCGCGCACGCGCGCGGCATCCGCTTGTCCACGCATGGCCTTCATGACCGCGCCGATCACCGCTCCGGCGGCTTGCTGCTTACCGCCCCGAATCTTGGCGAGCACGTCGGGCTGGCCGAGCAGCGCGGCATCGATGGCCGCCACGAGCGCACCATCGTCGGAGACGACGGCGAGGCCGCGGGTGTCGACGACCTCGGCCGGGGTACCCTCCCCGGCGATGACTCCCTCGAGTACCTGGCGGGCCAGGCGGTCGGTGAGGGTTCCAGCCTCGACGAGTTCGATCAGCGCAGCGAGCTGCGCCGGTGTCACGAGCGAGTCGGCGGCGACCCCGGCCGCGTTGGCGAGCCGGGCGATTTCGCCGGTCCACCACTTGCGTGCGGCGTGAGCGGATGCCCCGGCAGCGACGGTCGCTTCGACCGCGTCGAGCAGGTCGGAGTTGACGACGTCCTGAAACTCGAGGTTCGCAAAACCCCACGCTGCCTGCAGGCGCTTGCGGCGGGCCGCGGGCGGCTCGGGCAGGGTCAGGCGAAGTTCTTCGACCCATTCGCGCGACGGCGCCATCGGCAGCAGGTCGGGCTCAGGAAAGTAACGATAGTCATCGGCGTCGCTCTTGGGCCGACCGGCACTCGTGACTCCGGTGTCTTCGTGCCAGTGCCGGGTCTCCTGCGTGATGGTGCCACCGCCCGCCAGCACGGCGGCCTGGCGCTGGATCTCATAGCGCACGGCGCGTTCGACCGAGCGCAGCGAGTTGACGTTCTTCGTTTCGGTGCGGGTGCCGAGTACGTTCGACCCGCGCGGACGCAGGGAAACGTTGGCGTCGCAGCGCACATTGCCCTCTTCCATGCGGGCGTTGGAGACGCCGAGCGCCTTGGCGATCTCACGAATGGCCGCGACATAGGTCTTGCCGATCTCGGGGGCGTCGTGTTCGGCGCCCTCGATCATCTGGGTGACGATCTCCACCAACGGCACTCCGCCGCGGTTGTAATCGACGAGAGAGTAGTCGGCACCCTGGATGCGTCCGGTGGCACCACCCATGTGGGTGAGCTTGCCCGCATCGTCTTCCATGTGGGCGCGTTCGATCTCGACGGTGACCAGACGGCCGCTTTCAAGTTCGATCGTGATCGAACCGTCGTGGCAGATCGGGTCGTCGTACTGGCTGGTCTGAAAGTTCTTCGCCGTGTCGGGGTAGAAGTAGTTCTTGCGGGCGAACCGTGAGTGTTCCGCGATCTCACACCCCAAAGCCAGCCCCAAGCGGATGCTGGATTCGATCGCCTTTTTGTTCACCTGCGGCAGCCCGCCGGGCAGGCCGAGGCAGGTGGGACAGGTGTTCGTGTTGGCGCCGGAGCCGAACTCGTTGGCGCAACCGCAGAACATTTTGGTTTTGGTGTTGAGTTCGACGTGAACCTCGAAGCCGAGCACCGGCTCGAACAGTTCGAGTGCTTTGTCGAAGTCCATCAATTCGGCCCGGTTCTTCATTTCTGCGTTGGGCATCAGACGGCTCCCTCTTTACTAGCAAACATTTCGGTCGGGGTCAGGGCTGGTGCCTGGCTGAGCATAGTGTGCCCCCAGCGCGCTTCGAGCAGCTGCTCGATGGCGGCACCGACGGTGTAGAGGCGGGCATCCGCTTTGGCGGGGGCCATGATCTGCAGGCCGACCGGCAGGCCGTCTTCGGGCGCCAGACCGATCGGGATGCTCATGCCGGGTATGCCGGCGAGGTTGGCCGGAATGGTGGTCACGTCGTTGATATACATGGCCATCGGGTCGGCGAGCTTCTCACCGAACTTGAATGCGGTGGTCGGAGCACTCGGCGAGACGAGCACGTCGACCTGGCTGAACGCGGCGGCGAAGTCACGCTGAATGAGCGTGCGCACCTTCTGCGCGCTGCCGTAGTACGCGTCGTAGTAGCCAGCGCTCAGGGCATAGGTGCCGAGGATGATGCGGCGCTTGACCTCGTCGCCGAAACCCGCCTCACGGGTGGCGCTCATGACGTGCTCGCTCGTGAGCGAGCCGCTGGCCGGGTTGACCCGGATGCCGAAGCGCACCGAGTCGAAACGGGCCAGGTTGCTCGAGGCCTCGGCCGGCAGAATCAGATAGTAGGCAGCGACGGCATACTCGAAGTTTGGGGCGGAGACCTCGGTGATCTCGGCGCCGGCGGCGACGAGCAGGGCAAGGGTCTCCGTGAAGCGCTGGGTGACACCGGCCTGGAATCCATCGCCGGCGAGTTCCTTGATGACGCCCACGCGCACGCCCTTGAGGGCGCCGTCCGTGAGGCCGGCTTGGGCCGCGGCGGCCATCGAGGGCCAGCTGTCGGTCAGCGACGTGGAATCCAGCGGGTCGTGCCCACCGATGACGTCGTGCAGCAGGGCGGCGTCGTAGACCGTGCGGGAGACCGGGCCGACCTGATCGAGGCTCGACGCGAGGGCGATAGCCCCATAGCGGGAGACTCCGCCGTAGGTCGGCTTGACGCCGACCGAGCCGGTCACGGCGGCCGGCTGGCGAATCGATCCGCCGGTGTCGCTGCCGAGGGCGAGCGGCGCCTGAAAGGAAGCGACGGCCGCGGCCGAACCGCCACCGGAGCCGCCGGGGATGCGGTCGCGGTCCCAGGGGTTGCGGGTGACGCCATAGGCGGAGTGCTCGGTAGAGGACCCCATGGCGAATTCGTCCATGTTGGTCTTGCCGAGCGGAATCAGCCCGGCCGCACGCAGGCGCGCGACGACGGTCGCATCGTACGGCGGCACCCAGCCCTCGAGAATTTTCGACCCGGCGGTGGTGGGCATGTCCTGGGTGGCGAGCACGTCTTTGATCGCGATCGGAACACCAGCGAGCGGGTTCAACACTTCACCCGCAGCGCGGCGGGCATCGATCTTCGCGGCGGCGTCAAGGGCGGCGTCGCCGGCGACGTGCAGAAAAGCATGCAGGTCGGTGTCGACTGCCGTGATGTGGTCGAGGTGGGCGCGGGTCGCTTCGACGGCGCTGACCTGCTTGCTGACCAACAGTTCACTGAGAGCAGCGGCGGAGAGCTTGGTGAGATAGGTCATGTTTACTCCTCGTCCAGAATGGCGGGCACGCGGAATTTGTCCCCGGCGCGGTCTGGCGCACCAGACAGGGCCTGCTCCACCGTCAGCGAGGGCACGACGACGTCGTCGCGGAACACATTGGTCAACGGCATCGGGTGGCTCGTAGCCGGTGTATCGGCTGTGGCAACCTCAGACACTTTGGCGATCGAGTCGACGATCTGGCCGAGGTCACGGGTGAGACTGGTGATCTCGAGGGGGCTGAGGTCGATCCGAGCAAGGTATGCCAAATGGGCAACCTGCTCGGCCGTGATTTCAGACATGGTGCTCCGATACGCATTGGGGTGGATGCTCCAATCCTATTCGCCAGCCGCCGCGAGCCCGATCCGCCAACCGCACCAGATCCGCACTCACGCCCCTGTTGCAGTCCGTGTCCGCTACCGGCACCGGGAGCGGACACGGCACCGAGTGGTCATTATTGATCTTGATCGAGTGAAGATTCGTCTCGCCCACGACGAGAAAAAACCCGGCACGAAGCCAGGATTTCAGCAGGACGTAACCGTTTAGGAGCACACTAAAAGATATGAGAGCAATTGTTGTCGACCAGAAACCGGGCGGATCCGTGTTGTCCATGCGGGATCTCTCAAGCCCTGAACCGGGCCCGCATCAGGTGAAGATCCGTGTGCGGAATGCATCGGTGAACCGTGCCGATCTGGGCCAGCGCGCGGGAACCCACCAGCCGGCCAGCCCAGGCAGCGCTCCGGTCGTCGTGGGGCTCGATGCCGCGGGCGACGTCGTTACGGTGGGAAGCGAGGTGACGCGCGTTCACGTCGGGGACCGCGTCATGGCCATCGTCAGTGGAGGTTTGAGCGAGGAAGTCGTTGTCGACGCTGCGCTGGTTATACCGATTCCGCCGGCGTGGACCTACGCGGAGGGTGCTGCTGCCATCCTCGGCTTGATGACTGAGCACAACGCGCTCCGCACCGCGGGTGAGCTTGAGCCGGGCGACACGGTGCTCGTTCATGCGGCTGCGTCAACGGTGGGGCTTCAGTGCGTACAGCTGGCAAAATACCTGGGCGCTGGACTGATCATTGCCACCGTTCGCACGGACCGGGCAACGGACCTGCTCCGTTCTTCGGGTGCCGATCACGTAATCGAGGTTGGCGAGGCCGGTTTTGCGGATCGGGTTCTGGAACTGACGGACGGCCGCGGGGTCGACGTCATCGTCGACCATGTTGGTGGCCCCTATCTTGCGGAGAATATTCGCTGCGCCGCGCTCCTGGGACGCATAGTCGGTGTGGGCCGCCTCGGCGGTGCCCACGGTGATCTTGATCTGGAAGCACTGGCCTTCAAACGAATAAGCATCATCGGGGTCACCTTTCGTACCCGTGACGCTGCGGAAAAAGCCGCCATCGTCGCCGCGCTGCTGTCCGACGTCGAGCCGGCTTTCGAAGCGCTGCGCCCATCGATTGATCGGATCCTGCCCTGGACCGAAGTTCAACAAGCGCAGGATCTCATGGCCGCCAACTCGCACCTGGGCAAGATCGTTCTCAGTCTTCTGAATACGTAAGCCAGACCGTCTGGAAATGCACACTAGGTAGGGAACTATATGCGCGAAACCGACTTCTTCAACGGCGTCCAGGTGCCCGTGATCGGCCAGGGAACCTGGCATCTCGGTGAGGACGCCGCGAAGCGAAAAACCGAGGTGTCGGCCCTCTGCGCGGGGATCGATGCCGGCCTGACCGTGATCGACACCGCCGAGATGTACGGCGATGGCGCCTCGGAAGAACTGGTCGGCGAGGCCATCCGCGGCCGACGCGATGACGTCGTGCTGGTCAGCAAGGTCTACCCACACAACGCGAGCCGGAGCGGCGTCGTGGCGGCGTGCGAGCGCAGCCTGCGCCGGCTCGGCACCGATCGTCTCGATGTCTATCTACTGCATTGGTCCGGCAGTTTTCCACTGTCCGAGACCGTCGACGGGTTCGAACACCTCCGTGCGGCAGGCAAGATTCGAAGCTGGGGGTTATCGAATTTCGACCGGGATGATCTGAAGCAAGCGCCCGACGGATGCGCCACCAATCAGGTGCTCTACAACCTCGGCAGTCGGGGCATCGAATTTGATCTCCTGCCCTGGCAACAACGCGCGGGCATGCCGCTCATGGCCTATTCGCCACTCGGTCAGGGACCGGCCCTGCTCGAGCATCCACTGCTGGCCGAAATCGGAGAGCGGTACGGAGTGACCGGTGCCCAGATCGCGCTGGCCTGGGTCATCCGGCAACCAGGCGTCATCGCGATCCCCAAAGCTTCGTCCCTCGAGCACGTGCAGCAAAATGTCGGCGCGGGCGCGGTGGTTCTCGACGCCGCGGATTGTCTGTCACTGGATAGCACATTTCCGGTGCCCCACAGCAAACAACCGCTCGATATTCTGTGACGCCGTCCACTTTTTTCTCCGAAGCGCACTCCGGCCAGGCGGAGTGCGCTGAATGTGGTCACCGCCCTTCCAGCCCCCCTGCTGGGGCACAGTGGCAGGTCACGTCTGATCGTGATACTACTGAGACATGCTCATTTTCTGCACAGCCTGAGGCTGTCGGGCATTCATCCATTCAATACCTCCGAAAGTGAAGACGGACCCTCCGTCTTACACGGTCACAAATTCAGGGAGTGAAAAAAATGAAAGCAGTCGTTTATAAAGGCCCCAACGAGGTCAACGTCGAAGAAGTTCCGGATGCCAAGATCGAACGTCCCACTGACGTTCTCGTGCGCATCACGGCGACAAATATTTGCGGTTCAGACTTGCACATGTATGAAGGACGCACCAATTTCGAGACTGGACGCACGTTTGGCCACGAGAACATGGGCGAGGTCATCGAGGTCGGTAACGGCGTCGATGCGGTCAAGGTCGGCGAGCACGTCGTGTTGCCGTTCAATATTTCTTGCGGGTTTTGCAAGAATTGCGAACGCGGTTTCACCAACTACTGCATGACCACTCAACCAGACCCGGTCGGCGCGGGCGCCGCCTACGGCTTCGCTGGCATGGGTCCGTACCCCGGCGGGCAGGCACAAATGCTGCGTGTGCCCTACGGCGACAACAACTGCCTGCGCTTGGGTGAAGACGCCGTAGAAAAGCAAAACGATTACGTGATGCTCTCGGACATCTTTCCAACTGGCTACCACGCTACCGAGATGGCCGGCGTCATCCCCGGTGACACGGTCGTGGTCTACGGTGCTGGTCCGGTCGGGCTCATGGCTGCCCTGTCTGCCATGATCAAGGGCGCCAGTAAAGTCTGGGTTGTGGACCGACGCCCCGACCGGCTGGCCCTCGCCGAGCAGATCGGCGCGATCGCCGTTGATGACTCAAAGACGGACCCGGTTCAATTCGTACTGGACCAGACCAAGGGTATCGGCGCTGACCGGGGATGTGAATGCGTAGGCTATCAAGCCCACGACCCCCAGGGCACCGAGGATCCTGCCATGACTCTGAACCGGCTGATCCAGTCCGTGCGCATCACCGGGGGCATCGGCGTAGTCGGTGTCTTCCTGCCGGCGGATCCTGGCGGCTTCGACGAGAACGCCAAGCAGGGCAAGCTTGCTATTGACTACGGCCTGCAGTGGCTCAAAGGCCAGAGTATGGGCAGCGGCCAATGCCCGGTGAAGAAATACAATCGGCAACTGCGCGACCTGATTGCCGTCGGCAAGGCCAAGCCATCGTGGATCGTCTCACACGAGGTCCCGCTCAGCAAAGCCGCGGATGCCTACAAGAACTTCGGCGACCGCAACAACGGGTGGACCAAAGTCATCCTCAAGCCCGAATAGGGCAACGTCGAACGAACTCGCCGCAGCGCGATCAACCCTCAGACTCGACGAGTGAGGGCGTGAACTCGAGTTCGTTCAATGATCCACACCGAAAGCGCAACCAGCACAAGCTCCAACATGGGCGCGACCTTCGGCGGGGCGGCACTTGCAAGTGCCGCCCCGCGTTCAGCGCGGCGCCCTGATCAGAGGAGCCACCCGTGCCGACGCAGACCCCACGGGATAGCGACAATTACATCGCCGTAAGCCACGTGCGGGGCGGGAGAAATCCTACGAGAACGCAAGTGGCCGGCGTAGCAGCCTATGTGGATGCCGGCGCGGCCGCCAACCCGGCCGGCCCCTCCGTGAGCAGGGTTCGAAATTCGTCGGCGTCGAGGATTCGAATACCGAGGGTTTCGGCCTTGCCGAGTTTCGATCCGGCGCCCGGCCCTGCTGCCACGAAGTCCGTGTTCTTGGACACGCTCGATGCGCTTTTACCGCCGGCGGCGATGATCGCCTCCTGCGCGCCCTCCCGGGTGAAGCCCTCGAGTGATCCGGTGGCCACGACGGTCAGCCCCGCGAGCACTCCCCCGGCGGCCTCGGCCGCGCCCGGACCGGGGTGGCCCGGCGTGGCGAACTGCACGCCGGCCGCGGCCCACTGGGTGACGATATCTTCGTGCCAGTCCACCACGAACCAGGCGAGCACTGCGTCGGCGATGATGCCGCCAACCCCGTCGACCCCGGCGAGTTCTTCGCGGGTCGCCGCACGAACGGCGTCGAGTGAGCCGAAGTGGTTGGCCAGTGCCCGGGCGGCGACCGGGCCGACATGACGGATGTTCAGGCTCACCAGAATGCGCCACAGCGGCTTCGTCTTGGCCTTCTCGATCTCGGTCAGGAGCTTGAGCGCGCTGGAGGACGGCTGCAGGCCGGTCAGACCCTGCTTCTTCTCGGCCGGACTCGGATTGCGACAAAACGGCATACGAATTTTCGCAACTCCGTCGTCTTCCTTCGGCAAGCCCGTTTCGGCGTCGCGCACGATCACCTGGATGGGCAACAGGTCGGCAAGTTTTAGGGCGAACAAGCCGGCCTCGGTCGACAGCGGCGGTTCGGCCGGCACGGTCGGCTGGGTGAGCGCAGAAGCCGCGACCTCGCCGAGCACCTCGATGTCGAGCCCCCCACGGCTGCCGATGTGTTCGACCCGGCCGCGCACCTGCGCGGGGCAGCTGCGCGCGTTCGGGCAGCGCAGGTCGATGTCGCCCTCTTTGGCCGGGGCCAGCGGGGTGCCGCATTCCGGGCAGTTCTGGGGCATGACGAATTCGCGTTCGGTGCCGTCGCGCAGTTCGACGACCGGGCCCAGTACCTCGGGAATGACGTCGCCGGCCTTGCGCAGCACGATCGTGTCGCCGATCAGGACCCCTTTGGCCTTGACGACGTCCTGGTTGTGCAGTGTCGCCTGGCGTACCTCGCTGCCGGCCACGAGTACTTTTTGCATGACCGCGAAGGGGGTGGCGCGGCCGGTGCGGCCGACACTCACGACGATGTCGAGCAGTTTCGTGTTGACCTGCTCCGGCGGGTATTTGTAGGCGATCGCCCAGCGCGGCGCCCGATTGGTGGCACCAAGCTCGGCGTGCAGGGCCAGTTCATCGATCTTGATCACGATGCCGTCGAGTTCGTGCACGACGCTACCGCGGTGCGCTCCGTAATACTCGATGAACTCAGCCGCCTCGGCGACCGATGGGACCACGCGAAAGTAGCTGCTGGTCGGCAACCCCCAACCTTGGAGCAGGCCGTAGACCTCGGACTGGGTCTGCACGGGCGGGTTCTCCCAGGCGCCGATACCGTGAACGAGCATGCGCAGCCGACCCAGGCGCGCCTTCATGAGGCGCAGCTGGTCCGCGTTTTTGCCGGAGGCTTTCTGCCGCAACGACCCGGCCGCAGCGTTGCGGGCGTTGGCGAACATACGCTCGCCGGCCGCGGACTGCGCCGCGTTCAGTTCGTCGAACGCGACCGTCGGAAAGAACACCTCTCCGCGCACCTCCATGAGCGACGGATGCCCGGTGCCAGCCAGGCGACTCGGGATGCCGGGCACGAGGTCGATATTCTCGGTCACGTCTTCGCCAACGACCCCGTCGCCGCGGGTCGCGGCGGAGACGAGCACTCCATTGGCGTACCGCAGGTTGATGGCGAGGCCGTCGATCTTGAGCTCGCACAGGTAGTGCACCGCGCGACCGGAGTTCTCCGCGGCTTTGCGAGCCCAGGCCTCGAATTCTTCGAGGGAGAAAACGTTGTCGAGGCTGAGCATGCGTTCGGCGTGTGTCACCGGGTCGAACAGGGTGACTTCGGCCCGACCACCAACCGTTTGGGTGGGGCTGTCCTGGCTCGCCAGCTCGGGATGCAATCGCTCGAGTTCGCCGAGGTGCTGAACCAGCCGGTCGTACTCGGCGTCGGAGATGACGACGGTATCGCGCTCGTAATAGGCGTCACGGGCAGCGAGCACGCGGGTAGTGATATCGGCAGCCTCGGCGGCTGCGGCGCTCAGCGCGTCGGGTGTGGTGGCAGCAACGGACTCAGGCATTGACCGGGACGGGGCTGGCCGAAGCGGTGGGGACAGTACCGGTGGGAACAGAAGCGGTGGGGACAGTACCGGTGGGAACAGAAGCGGTGGGGACAGAAGCGGTGGGGACAGTAGCGGTGACAGCAACCGGAACGGCGCTGACAGTGCGGTCGATGGTGCATTGGCCGAGTACCCGGGTTCCGACATACACGACGGCGGTCTGCCCGGGGGCGACGCCAGCCAGCGGCTCGTTCGGAATGATGCGTAACTCGACCGAGCCGCGGACTCCGGTCACTGCGGTGGTCGAGACGACCTGGGCCACCGCGGGTACCGGGTCGGCGTGGGCGCGGATCTGCACGTGGCAGGGGAACGCGACATCTGGATGTTCGGGGGCAAGCCCCGCCCAGGTGTATTTGTTGCCGGCGATCTCCTTGATAGCGAGAGCCTCCTTCGGACCGACGACGACCGTGTTGGTGATCGGACGTACCTCGAGCACGAAGCGCGGCTTGCCGTCGGCGGCCGGAGTGCCGATCGACAGTCCCTTGCGCTGGCCGACGGTGAACGCGACGGCGCCGTCGTGCTGGCCGAGGGTGTTGCCTTCCCGGTCGAGGATGTTGCCGGTCACCGGGGCGACGCGTTCGCCGAGCCAGCCCTTGGTATCGCCGTCGGGGATGAAGCAGATGTCGTAGGAATCGGGCTTGTTGGCCACCGAGAAGCCGCGCTCGGCCGCTTCGGCGCGCACCTCGGCCTTGGTCGGCGTGGCTCCGAGCGGAAACATGGAGTGGTTGATCTGGTCAGCGCTGAGCACGCCGAGCACGTAGGACTGGTCTTTCGCCCAGGCGGCCGCGCGGTGTAGTTGCTTGTTGCCATCGGCATCCGTCAGAATACTCGCGTAGTGGCCGGTGCAGACGGCGTCGAAGCCGAGGGCCATAGCCTTTTCGAGCAGGGCGGCAAACTTGATCTTCTCGTTGCAGCGCATGCACGGGTTCGGCGTGCGGCCGGCGGCGTACTCGGCGATGAAGTCGTCGACGACGTCGAGTTTGAATCGTTCTGAGAAGTCCCAGACGTAGTACGGAATGCCCATGATGTTGGCCGCGCGCTGGGCATCCATCGAATCTTCCACGGTGCAGCAGCCACGGCTGCCGGTACGCAGTGTGCCCGGCATCCGGCTCAGCGCCAGATGCACGCCAACCACCTCGTGTCCAGCTTCGACCGCGCGCGCGGCTGCGACGGCGGAATCAACACCGCCACTCATTGCTGCTAAAACCTTCACTCAACGAGTGTACGCGGAGTGCCCGTTTGAGCAAACGTCAGCCCGTCAGTGCCCGGGCACCCGATCGGCCAGACCGGCAACGAGCGCCTGGGCGTGGGCTGCGGGCAGAGCCGCGAGCAGCGCGTCGACGTCGGCGTCGGTCGACGTATGGCCGAGGGTGATGCGCAGGGCCCCGCGGGACTCGACCTCGCTGCGTCCCATCGCCCGCAGCACGTGCGAGGGTTCCGGCACCCCGGCCTGACAGGCTGATCCGGTCGACACCGACACCCCGGCCGCGTCGAGCAGGAACAACAGCGAGTCGCCCTCGCAGCCGGGAAAGCTGAAGTGGGCGTTGCCCGGCAGCCGGGTGGTCGGGTCGCCGTTGAGTACGGCGCCGGGAGCGACCCGCGCCACACCGGCAATCACCCGGTCGCGCAGCGCCGCCAGGCGAACGGTTTCAGTGCCTCCCGCCCCTTCTGGCTGCCGGGCCGCCCGCTGCTCGACGGTGATGGCGGATGCCGCCACCGCGAACGAGACCGCCGCCGCGACATCCTGGGTGCCGCTACGCACCTTGCGCTGCTGGCCGCCGCCGTGGATGAGCGGCTCGACGGTCGTCGCCCGGCCGAGTACGAGCGCGCCGATGCCGACCGGGCCGCCGACCTTGTGCGCCGATACGCTCAGCGCCGACACACCAGCGGCGGCGAGCGTGCGAAAGTCGACCGGAACGTACCCGTAGGCGGCGACAGCGTCGACGTGCACCGGAATGCCGTTGGCGGCGGCGAGCGCCGCCACCTCGGCGACGGGCTCGAGGGTACCGACCTCATTATTGGCCATGATCACACTCACCAGCGCAACGTCCAGGGGGTCACGCGCAATGGCATCCGCCAGCGCGCCGAGGTCGATGCGTCCCTCATGATCGAGCGGAATCCACTCGACGATGGCTCCGTCGTGCTGTGCGAGCCACTCCACCGTATCGAGGGTCGCGTGGTGTTCGCCGCCGGGCACCAGAATGCGCCGGCGCGGGGCGCGGGCCCAAAACAAGCCCTTGATGCCGAGGTTGATCGCCTCGGTGCCGCTTCCGGTGAAGACGACTTCGATCGGATCGCAGGCGAGACTGGTGGCCACGATCTCGCGCGATTCTTCGAGCATCCGTTTGGCATTCTGGCCCTGGCTGTGCACCGAGGCAGGGTTACCGACGACGCTCATCGCTTCGGCGTAGGCGGCAATAGCGGCGGGAAGCATCGGCGTGGTCGCCGCGTGATCCAGATAGACAACCATGCCTGCCATTTTACAGTCGAGCGGATGCCGGTGGTCGTCACGCTCGCCCACACTGATTACTCTTGAATCCATGAGTTCCACCGACCCCCTGCGCAACCTCGGTGTGCGACTAACCAGCGCCGGCGGCGAACTCCGCGTCTGGGCCGAACATGCCGACGCCATGGACCTGTGTCTGTTCGACGAGATCGACCCGAACTGGATCATCAAAAGCGTACCGATGGCGCAGGATGCGCACGGCGTGTGGTCGGGCAAATCGCGCACGCTGTCACCGGGGCGCCGATACGGCATCCGTGTGTCGGGCCCGGCCAGCGCACAGAATTCTTTTCACCCCGAGAAGACCCTGATCGAACCGTATTCACGTGGTCTGGTTCGGGTCGGCGCCGGATTGTGGCAGTCCTCGGTGGTCGACGACAATTTCGATTGGAACGGCGCCGAGAAGCCGGGCACGGCCCTCGATCACACCGTGGTCTACGAGGCGCACGTGCGCGGCCTCAGCCGGCTGAACCCGCTGGTTCCGGCCGCGCTGCGAGGCACCTACGCCGGTCTCGCCCACGAATCCACCATCGCCTACCTGAAGGACCTCGGCGTGACCGCGGTTGAACTCTTGCCGGTGCAGGCGTTCGTGTCGGAGCAGCGCTTGATCAAACAGGGCCTGATCAACTACTGGGGCTACAACACCCTCAATTTCTTTTCCCCGCACGCCGACTACGCCACCCAGGCTGCCCAGTCCGCCGGGCCGGCAGCGGTGCTGCGCGAGTTCAAGGGCATGGTCAAGCTGCTGCACGAGGCGGGGCTCGAGGTCATCCTCGACGTCGTCTACAACCACACCGCCGAGGAGGGTCGCAACGGCCCGGTCACGAGTCTGCGCGGCATCGACAACGCAGGCTACTACCGGCAGGACGAGTCCGGTGCCTACATCGACGTAACCGGCTGTGGCAATACGGTCAACTTCAGCCACGACGTGCCGAAACGGCTCGTGCTCGATTCGCTGCGCTACTGGGCCAACGACCTGCAGATCGACGGGTTCCGCTTTGACCTGGCGGCGACGCTCGGCCGCGACGGCGGCGTCGTCTACGACCCGGAGCATCCGCTGCTCACCGAGATTCGCGACGACCCGGAGCTGGCCGGCGTGAAACTCATCGCGGAGCCGTGGGATGTCGGCCAGGGCGGCTGGCAGACCGGTAATTTTCCGCCCGGCTGGACCGAGTGGAACGACCGCTACCGCGACCGCATGCGGGACTTCTGGCTTTCGGATATGAAGAGCCTGCGCCTGAGTGGCTCAGCCGGCAGCGGGATCGGACGGTTCGCGACGCGGGTCGCCGGTTCCTCGAACACTTTCTCCGAGAAGCGCGGCCCACTCGCCTCGCTCAACTTCATTACCGCGCACGACGGGTTCACCCTCGCCGACCTGACCGCGTACGACGTGAAACACAACCTCGGCAACGGCGAGTCGAACCGTGACGGCACCGACAACAACAGCTCGTACAACCACGGGGTGGAGGGGCCGACTCGCGACGTGGCCATACTGGCCACCCGTCGCAAGGCCATGCGCAACCTGCTCGGCACTCTGCTCCTGTCGGCCGGCATCCCCATGCTCACCGCTGGCGACGAGTTCGGGCGCAGCCAGCGCGGCAACAACAACGCCTACTGCCAGGACAGCGAGCTGACCTGGCTGAACTGGGATTTCGACGACTGGCAGCAGGACCTGCACCGGGTCACTCGCCGCCTGCTGCAGCTGCGCCGGGAGAACCCGGCGTTGCGTCCGGTGCACTTCGGGCGGTTCGGTGAGACCACGCCGAGTGCCAGCCAGCTTGACTGGTACAACATCGACGGCGAGGCGCTCACCGGCGACGCCTGGAACTCGCCGACCGAGCGCACTCTGCAGTACATGGCGGCGTCGACCCCCGAGCATGAAGCGTTCAATCGCATCCTGCTCGTGATCAACGCGCGGGAGCAGGACGAGACGGTCACACTGCCCAGGCATGAGGGAGTGGATGCGTATACGTTGCTCTGGGATTCCAGTCACGACGACCTGCGTGACTCGGTCATCGAGCATGCACCGGGCACTTCCCTGTTCGTTCCGGGTGCCTCGATGCAACTCATGCGCGCTCACGGCGCGCTCGTGCCGCGCCGCACGCCCCTTGCCTGAGCCAGCTAACCTGCGACGGCGACCAGGCCCATTTCGGCTGGGCTGATGAGCAGGTCGTTCTTCGGAACGACGCGCACGGTGTAACCGAACGTTCCGGCCCGGTCGAGTTCAACCGTTCCCGTGAACAGGGTGGCGCCGCCGGCGGGTGCTTCTTTCACCAGTGCCGGTTCGAGCGCCTGAGTCACCACATCGCGCAGTTCATCGGTGCCGACGCTTTTACCGTAGACAACCTCGACGGTCACGTCTTCAGCGACGAGTCCGCCGAGCTGCACGTGCGCGCGCAGGTGCAGCTCATCACCCACTTCTGGCACCGACGAAACGCCGCCCGATTCGACGTGGGTCACCGCGACCTGCGGCCAGGCCGAGACGATCCGCCCTTTCCAAGCCGCCAGTTCGCGGGCCGCGCGGTAGTTGTTCGCCGACATGAGCGCTTCGTAGTGCCCGGCCGGGCGATACAGACGTTGCACATACTCACTGACCATGCGGTCAGCGGAAAGTGCGGGCGACAGGGTACTGAGGGTGTGCCGGATATTTGACACCCATCGTTCGGGTACGTCGTCGCCGTTGCGTTCATAGAACGTCGGGGCAACCTGGTGTTCGATCAGGTCGTACAGCGCCTCGGCTTCGAGCCGGTCCCGTTCGGCGGAGTCACCGGCCGAATCGGCCGACGGAATTGCCCATCCGTTCTTGCCGTCATAGTATTCCGGCCACCAGCCGTCGAGAATCGACAGGTTGAGGGCGCCGTTCAAGGCCGCCTTCATGCCGCTCGTGCCGCAGGCCTCGAGCGGGCGGAGTGGATTGTTGAGCCAGACATCCGTTCCCGGATACATGAGCTGGGCCATCGCAATGTTGTAGTCGGGGAGAAAAGCGATGCGCGTGCGCAGGGCCGGATCCGCCGCGAACTGCACGATCTTCTGAATCAGTCGTTTGCCCTCTTCATCGGCGGGATGTGACTTGCCGGCGATGACGATCTGAATCGGATGCTCCGGGTGCAGCAGCAGGGCGCGCAGACGTTCAGGGTCGTGCAGCATCAGGGTCAGGCGCTTGTAAGTAGGAACGCGGCGGGCGAATCCGATGGTCAGCACGTTCGGGTCGAACACCCGGCCCATCCAGGCCGGGGGGATCCCGCCCGGGTTCTGGTCGCGCCAGGCATTATGCAGACGGCGGCGAGCATCCTCGACGAACTGCAGGCGCATCTGCCCCCGCACCGACCACAGGTCCTGGTCGGACACATCAGGGGAGGCCCAGTTCGCCGTCGAGGTGTCGCTCGTGCCGAGCTTGGCGTTGGCGAGGCTCTTCAGCGCCGGGTCGGTCCAGCTCTGCGCGTGGACACCGTTCGTGATGGACGTAATCGGTACATCCGCTGAATCAAAACCAGGCCAGAGCCCGTTGAACATTCTGCGACTGACCTCGCCGTGCAGGGTCGAAACGCCGTTGGCGTGCTGGCCGAGGCGTAATCCCATGACGGCCATGTTGAACACCTCCGAGGATCCCCCGGAGTAACTCTCCGCTCCGAGCGCAAGCAGGTCTTCCACGTCGACGCCGGGCAGCAGATCGGTGCCGAAGTAGCGCCGCACGAGGGAACGCTCGAAGCGGTCGATGCCAGCGGCGACCGGAGTGTGGGTGGTGAACACGGTTCCGGCACGGGCCACCTGCAGGGCTTCCTGAAAGTTCAGGCCCTCGCCGATCAGGCTGGAGATGCGCTCAAGGCCGAGGAACCCGGCATGGCCTTCATTGGTGTGGAACACGTCGGGCTCCGGCAGTCCGTGCAGCGAGCTCCACAGCTTCACGGCGCGGGCACCGCCGATGCCCAGCAGGAGTTCCTGGAGCAACCGATGTTCGCCGCCGCCGCCGTACAGGCGGTCGGTGACCAGGCGCAGGTCGTCAGCATTCTCGGGAATGTCGGCGTCGAGCAGCAGCAGGCGAACCCGACCCACCTTGGCCTGCCAGACGCGGGCATGCAGGGTGCGGTCGTCGGGCAGGGCGAGGGACACCTGCACGGCCGAACCGTCGGCCCGGCGCAGCACGGCGAGCGGCAGCCCGTCGGGATCGAGCAGCGGGTAGCTCTCCATCTGCCAGCCGTCAGGCGAGATGGCCTGGCTGAAGTAACCGGCACGATAGAACAGCCCCACGCCCACCAGTGGCAGGCCGAGGTCGGACGCGCTCTTGAGGTGGTCACCGGCCAGAATGCCCAGGCCCCCTGAATACTGCGGCAGGGCAGCGGCGATGCCGAACTCCGGTGAGAAATACGCGATCGCAGCCGGTTTTTCGCCCTCGAGCCCCTGGTACCAGCGTGGTCGATCGAGATAATCGCGCAAGCCGTCTCTGGTGGATTCAACCTGCGTCACATAGTCGTGGTCCTGCGCCAGCTCGTCGAGGCGACGTGGGTCGACGGCGCCGAGCAGGGCGACCGGATCGGCACCGATCTCGCGCCACAGCTCAGGGGCGATGCGCTCGAACAGCTGCCGGGTGGGTTCATGCCACGACCAGCGGAGATTGCCGGCAAGCTCCTCGAGAGCCGCGAGGGGCCCGGGGAGAACGGCACGGACAGTAAATTTGCGGATGGCCTTCACGAGGTCAACCTTAGGGGTGCCGGGTGACTAATCTGTGACACCTCGATCGACGCGCGCGGGCACGCCCGATGGAATCGACGCGCGCGGGCACGCCCGATGGAAGGGGAGCGCCACGGCCGCTGTTCACGCTACGGTCATGGTGTGGCCAAGACAGCAGCGAAAAAGACGATCCAGCCGGCAGTATCGAGCACTGCTCGCACGACCGTGTCCGCGGATACCGCGGCGGGGAGCGGTTTCACCGCTTCCATGGGTCGCATCCCGGTTCTTGACCTGTCCCCCCAGCTAAACGACAATCGCTGGCCGGTCCGCGCCTTCGTCGGTGAAGTCGTGCCGTTTGCCGCGACCGCTTTTCGCGAGGGGCACGACCTCATCGGTGTCGACCTGCAGCTCACGGCGCCGGATGGCAGCACGACGCGACATCCAATGGTGCTGCAGGCCGACGGTACCGACCGCTACGGCATCGAGGCGCAGCTCGGCGTCCCGGGTCACTGGCAATATCGGGTGCGCGCGTACGCCGACGACTTCGCGACCTGGGAACACAACGCGGCGATCAAGATACCGGCGGGCATCGACGTCGAGCTCATGTTCACCATCGGCGGGGTTCTCCTGGCACAGGCCGGCCGCGATACCGGCCGCCCAATCGCCGCCCGTCGTTTGTTCCAGGCCGCTGCCACATCGCTTGCCGACACCGGCAAATCGGCCACTGAGCGTTTTCTCGCGGTAGCGGATGCCGCGCTGCGGCAGGCCATCGCTGCTCGCCCCCTCGCTGGCCTGGCCTCCTTCTCGGCCGAACGCACGATCATCGTCGAACGCGACAGGGCCGGTGTCGGTTCCTGGTATGAATTCTTCCCGCGCTCTGAGGGCGCCGTTCGCCGCGCCGACGGCAGCTGGAAGAGCGGAACCTTTCGCACCGCAGCCAAACGCCTGCCCGCCGTGGCCGCCATGGGCTTCGACGTGCTCTACCTGCCCCCGATCCACCCCATCGGGCAGGCCTTCCGCAAGGGCCCGAACAATTCGCTCACCGTTTCCCCCGGCGACCCGGGGTCGCCCTGGGCCATCGGCTCGTCTGACGGCGGCCACGACGCCATCCACCCGGACCTCGGCACCGTCGCAGACTTCAGCTTTTTTCTGAAGAAGGCCGCCTCCCTCGGTATCGAACTCGCTCTCGACTTCGCCTTGCAGGCCTCCCCCGATCATCCCTGGGTGAAGGAACACCCGGAGTGGTTCACGACCCTGCCCGACGACACCATTGCCTTCGCGGAAAACCCGCCGAAAAAATACCAGGACATCTACCCGATCAATTTCGACAACGATCCCGCCGGCATCCGCGCCGAGGCGCTGCGACTGCTGCGCCACTGGATCAGCCTCGGCGTGCGCATCTTTCGCGTGGACAACCCGCACACCAAGCCGCTCGACTTCTGGGAGTGGCTTATCGCCGAGGTCAATGCCACTGACCCGGACGTGGTGTTTCTGGCCGAGGCATTCACCCGTCCAGCTCTCATGCAGGCCCTCGGCAAGGTCGGCTTTCAGCAGTCGTACACCTATTTCACCTGGCGCAACACGAAGAGCGAGCTCGAGGAGTTCTTCGACGGTCTCGCCACCGACACCCCCGACTTTCTGCGCCCGAACCTGTTCGTGAACACCCCCGATATCCTCACCGAGTACCTGCAATTCGGCGGCCCGGCGGCATTCAAGATTCGGGCGGCGCTCGCCGCCACTGCCGCGCCGAGCTGGGGGGTCTATGCCGGTTTCGACCTGTTCGAAAACGTGGCTCGGCCGGGCGCGGAAGAGAGCATCGACAACGAGAAGTACGAGTACCGGCCGCGCGACTGGAACACGGCCGAGGAGCTCGGAAAATCCCTCGCTCCGTACATCACGCTGCTCAACCGCATCCGCTCCGAGCATCCCGCGCTGGGCCAGCTGCGCAACCTCGACATCCACTCGAGCGACGATGACTCGATCCTCGTCTACAGCAAATTCCTGGGCGCTGCCTTCACCGGAACGGGTCAAGCGGATGCCCTCATCATCGTCGCCAACGTCGACCCGCACTCGGTGCGCCAAACGGTGGTGCACCTCGACGTGACCCGATTCGGCATTGCCCGCGGCGACACCTTCGACGTGCACGACCTCGTCTCCGGCGTCACCTGGACCTGGTCGTCCGATAACTTCGTGCGTCTGGACGCTTTCACCGAACCGGTGCATATTCTGCACGTCACGCCGCACGATCCGGCCCGGGCACTCGCATGAGCGGCGGCAAGGACAAAAACGCAAAGCATAAGAAACACGACACAACGAGCACGAAGGGTCAGGGAAAGAACATCGACGGCAAGAAGGCACAGTCCCCCAAATCCGGGCCCAAGAAGATCCAGAAGCATGCGGCCCCGATCGAACCGGTGCCCGACCACGTGCTCGAGGCTGTCGCTGCCGGCCGGTACTACAACCCGCACGAAGTTCTGGGCCAGCACCTCGCCGTCCAAGACGGTGTGTCAGACCCGGTCGTCATCATGCGGGCACTACGTCCCCTCGCTACCGAGGTGTTCGCCATTCTCGCTAACGGATCGCACGTTGAGCTGACCCACCTCGCGCACGGCATCTGGCAGGGCGAGGGCATCGTCGGGCTCAGCGACTACGAGGTCGAGGCCCGCTACGAGAACGCCCCGCCCTGGATTTGTGATGACCCGTACCGCTTCATCCCGACGCTCGGCGAACTCGACCTGCACCTGATCGGTGAGGGTCGCCACGAACGACTCTGGGACGTGCTCGGGGCCCACCACCGCCAGCACCAGGGTGTCACGGCGTCCTCCACCGGTACCTCCTTCGCGGTGTGGGCACCGCACGCCCGTGCCGCCCGGGTGATCGGCGACTTCAACGGCTGGAACGGCGTCACCCACGCCATGCGCAATATGGGCAGCACCGGCGTCTGGGAGCTGTTCATTCCGGGCCTCACGCTCGGCGCCAACTACAAGTTCCAGCTGCTCGCGCAGTCCGGCGACTGGGTCGAGAAGGCCGACCCGATGGCCCGGCTCGCCGAGGTACCGCCGCAGACCGCGTCGATCGTCACCGAGTCGCACTATGAGTGGTCGGATGCCGCCTGGCTCGCTAATCGCACGGCCAACGATCCCCACAACCAGGCTATGAGTGTGTACGAGATGCACGTCGGCTCCTGGCGCCCTGGCCTCGGGTACCGCGAGTTGGCCGATGAGCTGGTCGGGTACCTGCTGGAGCTCAGTTTCACGCACGTGGAATTCATGCCGCTGGCTGAGCATCCGTTTGGTGGCTCCTGGGGCTATCAGGTGAGCGGCTACTATGCACCGACCAGCCGGTTCGGTTCCCCCGACGACCTGCGCTACCTGATCGACCGGCTACACCAGGCCGGCATCGGTGTGATCATGGATTGGGTACCCGGCCACTTTCCCAAGGACGATTTCGCCCTGGCCCGCTTCGACGGCCAGGCCCTCTACGAACACCCGGACCCGCGCCGCGGGGAGCAGCTGGACTGGGGTACCTACATCTTTGATTTCGGCCAGATGCAGGTACGCAACTTTCTCGTCGCCAATGCGCTGTACTGGCTCGAGGAATTCCACATCGATGCGCTGCGTGTCGACGCCGTCGCCTCGATGCTCTACCTCGACTATTCGCGCGAGGCCGGGCAGTGGGAGCCGAATAAGTACGGTGGCAACGAGAACCTCGAGGCGATCAGCCTGCTGCAGGAGATCACCGCCACGGCGTACAAGCGCAATCCGGGCACGATCATGATCGCCGAAGAATCCACGAACTGGGGCGGGGTGACCGCGCAGACCAGCGGCGGCGGGCTCGGCTTCGGTTTCAAGTGGAACATGGGCTGGATGCACGACTCGCTCGAATATATGCAGGTCGACCCGATGTACCGCTCGTACCACCACAATGACATCACGTTCTCGTTCATCTACGCCTTCAGCGAGAATTTTCTGCTGCCGATCAGCCACGACGAGGTCGTGCACGGCAAGGGCGCCCTGGTCTCGAAGATGCCCGGTGATTCCTGGCAGCAGCTCGCCAACGTGCGCGCCTACCTTGCTTTCATGTGGGCGCACCCAGGCAAGCAACTTTTGTTCATGGGAAGCGAGTTCGGTCAGCGCTCGGAGTGGAGCGAGGACCGCGGACTGGACTGGTGGATGCTCGACCAGCCGGCGCACCGCGGCCTGTTCAACCTCGTTGCCCAGCTCAACCGGGTTTACCGAGATAATGCCAGCCTGTGGAGCCGAGACAACGACCCGGGCGGCTTCGAGCTACTCGACGGCGGGGCCGCGGGCCAGAACGTCGTGTCGTTTCTGCGCTGGGACAACCACGGCGTTCCCGTCGCCTGCTTCTTCAACTTTGCCGGGCATCCGCATACCGACTACCGAGTCGGCCTGCCGTTCGCCGGGCAGTGGGAAGAGATTCTCAACACGGATGCCGGCGACTTCGGTGGGTCCGGCGTGGGAAACCAGGGCGCCGTCGAGGCTTACAACGAGCCGTGGGCCGGTCGCCCGGCATCGGCAACCCTGACCCTGCCGCCCCTCGCTGGCTTATGGTTGCGTCTCCGCCGTTAGGCGCATTCCGCTCGAGCGCGCCTGGTCTGTGCTACTGAGTCAGCCGGCCACTAGGCGCACTCGCGCGCACTCGGGAAATCAGTACAGGAGGGCGGTCAGACGCGAACGGGTGGGGGGAACCCGTGGGTCGTCTTGACCGACGACCTCGAACAGCTCGAGAAGGCGCTCGCGGATCGCGTTGCGGCCGGCTGCGGGCTGTGCCGGAAAGAGTCCCAGCAGGCGATCGAAGGCGTCCTCGATGTGACCTCCGGATAAGTCGAGGTCGGCCACCAACAATTGCGCGTCGAGATCGTCGGGGGCGGATGCCGCGCCATTGCGAATCTGATCGATGGTCTTACCCTGCAGCCGGGCGAGAAGACTCACCTGCGCCAGACCGGCAACGGCCATCGTGTCGTTCGGGTTCTGTGCCAGTGCGGTGCGGTACTCACTCTGGGCGGTGGCGTAGTCGCCAGCCTCGATGGCCGTGTACGCCTCCAGGTGGTGCGGCGGCAGAGGCTCCGGGGTGGCGGCAACCGGTTCGGCGTCCGCGTCTGCATCTGAGGCCTGGGCCTGGGCCGTGCCTGTCACACCCTGCTGCGCCGCGAGCTCCAGAACGCGACCGAGCACCTCGGTGATCTGCTCCTCACCGAGTGGACCGTTGAAAAGCTGTACCGGCTGACCGGTGATGACGGCGGCGACCGTAGGCACGGACTGGGCCTGGAATGCCTGTGCGAGCTGCGGATTCGAGTCGATATCCACGCGGGCCAGTACGAACTTGCCGGCGAAGCCCAGAACGATCTTCTCCAACACGACCATGAGCTGTGTCGAGGGTTCGCTTCGGGATGCCCACAGCCCGACGACCACGGGAACGCGGGAAGACAAGTCGAGCAGTTCGCCAAAATTGGCGTCGGTACCCTCGAGAACAAGGCTCGGAAGGGTGACGGTACCGGAGGGTGCCGCAGCGCCGCCGGCGATGGATGCGCCAGTGTCGGCCGCCGGGGTCGTTCCCGCCGGGGCACGGTTCACGAGCGAAGAGAGGTCGACCGCTCCGCGCAGGTTCGATCCGAAAGGGGGCATATTCGTCATGGAAGCTCCGCCGATGTGATGAGGCCCTGGGCAAAGCCCAGAAGCACGATTTTGTCGCTAGAACCAGCCGTGGGTACGTAGAACAGCAGTTGGTCGCGGTAGGTGTTTTGAAAGCCCTTGGCCGTAGTGGTGATGCCCGATAGTGCCTTCGTGGCGAGGGCATCGGCGGCCGGGCCCACCGTAGCCCCGGCATCGACCGGTTTGACCGTTTCAGTCTCCGTCATACTGACCGCCACGATGCTGCCAGAGTCGTTGGTCGCGAGGGCTACGGCCTCGTCGGTGCCCGCAGAAGCCGCGAAGTCGATCGAAGCGGTCGACGGCAGGGCAGCGACCTTGGCCGCGTTCAGGTCAGCGACCTGAACGCGAAAATTATCCCCCTCGATCTCGAACAGCCCGAATGAGGGGCTCGCCTCGCCCTGCAGCAGGATATCGGCATAGGCGGCGGCCAGTTCGTTCGGCGGCAACAACAACAACTTGTTGTCGGGGGCGATGGCGGGAGCGCCGACGATGGCGGGCGCCACCTTCGGAACATGCGCCGACTGCTCCAGCGCGAACAGATACTGCACGTGATAATTTGTGCGGGGCGATTCCTGCTTGAGGATGACCGCCATGGTCGGGATGCTCGGATTGTTTTCGTCCTGGATTACGGTCATGACAACACGAGGCCAGGAGTTCGTCTGCTGCGGCAGCGTGAACGTGAGCGGTGCACCCGCCAGGGCAACCAGCGGGGCTACTGCCGGATCGACGGCACGGATCTTGTAGTTGGCCAGTCGTTGTTCCAGGGCCGGGCCGGTGAATCGCGTCGCAATAGTCTCTGTATTCAGGGTCGTATCGGCGTCCGCGCTGAGCAGCGAAATCTCGCTCATGATCGTTTCCAACTGGGAGACAGTGACGGCGGGCGGCGGCAACTCGGCGGCAGCTTCGACAGAATCGGTGGGCTGAGGCGTCGGCGTTGGCGTCGCTGTGGCTGTGCTGGTCGTGCTGAAATCAGGCCACAGATCGGCCGAACAGCCACTCAGCGCCAGGCCGGAGACCACGATCATGGGAAGGATGGCCACCCGGCGTGCGATTCCCCGCCGCGAAGTCGTGATCTGACTGGCTTTGATCGCCTTCGGACGCGGTGCGCGCGGCAAACGCGGCATTCGGGGACCGCGGGGCACATTGCGACGCGGCCTGCGAGAGCGACGCAGATGCAGCAGGGCCAGTACGTACAACACCAGTCCGGCCAACAGAAGCACGGCACCACCAGCGAGCAGCGGGCCGGCCCACGGGGTCGAATTATCGGACGCCCACGACAAACGGATGCTGGACGGTGCCGGTGCGATCCCGTCCGACGCGACGAGCACGGAGATACCCTCCGGCAGGGTCAGCGTGGTTGTCACGGACTTCGTGCCGGTGTACTCCTCGAGCCACAAGTCCGACCCGGCTGGATTCACGATCGCGGCGGCGACATCCGCTGTGGCGGCGTCACCCGACGTGCCCTCGGCATTGTCGGCGGTGACGGCGTCGGTGACGGTGGAGGTGAGTTCGCCCGTTTTCTCGCTGAGGCCGACAGTGGCGTATGCGTCGTCCGCAATCCACGCGGCGACGTCTTCCGAACGGCCGTACGCGAGGAAGATAGCGCCATCTCCGCGCACGTTGATGGTCTGGCTGCCCGTCGACGCTGACAGCGCGCTCGGATCTATCACGGTGTACTTCGTGTCGCCCGTGACGGAAGAGGCGAGGGAAGTGAAAGCGGGCTCAAGAAAGATTGTTCGCTGTGCGATGCCGAGAACGATCATCACGGCAGCAAGCACGAAGGCCACGATGGCAAGAACAAATCGCACGGATCACCCTTCAGCTTGTGTGCTGGTTGGTATTATTCAGTCACTTTGGCTGACTCCTGCGCCTGAAGGTGCTCAGACACAGACCTTCTACGATACTGCCTTCTTCTGAAAGGTGCCTAATAGCGCCGGCGCCCCACCGTCGACGGGCGGGTACTCGCGGCGGCGCCAGCACACTAAAATTGGGGGTGTTCCCCGTCATGCATGATCCATCTAGGGCCGGGGCCCCATGTGCAAGGAGTAAAAAGTGTCTGACGACGAAGCTGATTTCACCCAGGTATTTCGCGGCTACGACAAGGATGAGGTCGCCAAGGCCATCCAGTCTCTACGTCGCGAACTGATTCAGGCCAACACTCAAAACGCCGAGGCCGGCCGCGAAGTCAAACGGTTGGCGGCGCGCATTGACGATCTCAACGCTGAAATCGAAGAGGTGGGCAGCCCCACCTTTTCCGGCCTCGGAACCAAACTGGAGAATACCCTTCGCGTCGCCGAGGAGCAGTCCACCCGAGTCATCGCCCAGGCCGATATCGACGCCGAAAAGCTGCGCGCCGCGACGGCCGACGAGGTGCAGCTGCTCCGCCACAATGCTCTCGAGCAAGCCGAACGCACCCTGTCCGATGCCGCAGTGAAGGCACGTCGGGTTCTCGATGACGTGCGGGTTGAAGCTGATGACGTGCGCGCCCGCGCCCAGGACGACCAGGCACAGGTTGTCCAGGATGCCGTTCGCGATGCCTCCCTGATTCGGGGCGCTGTCGCCACCGAGGCCGCCGAAGCGCGTGCAACGGTCAAGCGTGAGGTATCGGCCATCCGCTCTGAAGCCGATCGGGAAGCAGCAGAAGTGCGCGTAGTGGCCCAGCGGGAAGCTACCGAGGCTCGTGAGATCGCGGCTGGCCTTACCCACGAAACCGAACTCACCCGCGCCGAAGTGGCCTTGGAACTCGACCAGCAGCGCGCTGACCTGCAACGCGAAACCGAACAGGCCCGCGTCGATCTGACCGCCGAGACGGAGCAGGCCCGGGTCGATCTGGCCAAGGATTCCGAGCAGGCGCGGCTGGACGGTGCACACGAGGCAGATCAGGCCCGCACCCTGCTCGCCGCCGAGGTCGAGCAAGGGCGAATCGATCTAGCCCGCGAGATCGAACAGGCACACGCGGTGACGGAGGTCGAACGCGAGCAGGCCCAGACCGATCTCGCTCGAGAGCTCGATCGCAAACGCGCCGGTTTGGCCCGTGAGATCGAGCAAGGCCGCGCAGCCCTCGTCGCCGAGGTTGAGCAGGCCGCCGCCGACCTGGCCCGGGAGAACCAGCAAGCCGGAATCGACGCCGAGGCCGAAGCCGAGCAGGCCCGCATCGATTTGGAGAACCAGCTCACCGCCACGCGCAAGAAGGGCGAGCACGAGGCGAGCCGCCTGGCCCGGGAGATCGATCAGGCACGAGCCGACTTCGATGTCGAGCTGAAAGCCCGCCGTGACGAGGCCGAGCAGGAGCACCTCGCCCGGCATCAGGAGGCCGTGGCGCAGACTCAGAAGTTTCAGGCGGATGCCGCCAGACAGCTTACCGAGACGAGTGAGCGCACGGCCGAGCTGCGCACCCTCAACGAGCAACTCGATGCCGGCGCGCGCGAGGAAGCCAAGGCGAACAAGGAACTCGCCGAAGAGAACGCCGCGGGCATTCTCAGGGACGCGCACGCCGCTGCGACCACTCTCGTGACCGACGCCACAACACGCTCACGCACCCTCGTGGCGGACGCCGAAGACCGGCTGTCCCAGATTAGAATTGAGCGCGACGCCGTGGCCGGGTACTTTGAAAGTCTGCGCAGCGTTTTGACGCAGGCAGAACGGGTCGCAGCCGAGTAATTCCCATCCCTGGAGTCGACACGTGAAAATACAAAATGCCTTCCGGTTCGGACTTGTCGGAACGTTGGGCGTTGGGCTGGGCTTACTGATCATCACCTCGGTGATCACCCTGCAGACGATCATTATCTACGTCGGGGCGGCGCTGTTCATCGCGCTCGGCCTCGACCCGGCCGTCTCCTGGCTGGAGAAGAAGAAGTTCCCCCGCTGGGCTGCGATTCTGACCGTGGTCGCAGCGGTGCTCGGTGTTCTGACCGGCGTCGTATTCGCGATCGTGCCGATCATCGTCGACCAGGTGTCCAAACTTTCCAGAATCTTTCCCGAATTGGTGCGGGGCGTGAACTCGTCGACCTTCCTGGCCGATCTCCAACAACAGTTCCCCGGGCTGGACGTGTCGAGAATCACCAAGACGATCACTGATTTTCTGGGCGGTAATCTATCGAATATCACCACGACGATCGTCCAGTCCGGTCTGGCGTTTGTGAGCGGATTGTTTGGTGCGCTGATCATCTTGATCCTCACGCTGTATTTCACGGCCTCATTGAACGCCATGAAGCGAGCCACCTACCAGCTGGTTCCCGCATCCAAGCGAGCACGCTTCACCGACCTAAGCGAGCAGATCACTACGGCCGTCGGTCGGTACATCGTGGGCCAGGCCGCGTTAGCCTCCGTGAACGGTGTGCTGAGCTTTATCTTTTTGTCGATCATCGGGGCGCCATTTCCGGCGCTCCTCGCCTTCATCGCCTTCCTGCTGTCCTTGATCCCGCTGGTCGGTACTATCTCCGGCTCCATCATCATCGTGCTGACCTGCCTGATTCCTGAAATCGGCAGTTCACCCCAGACGGCTCTGGCCGCGGCGATCTACTACCTCATCTATATGCAGGTCGAGGCATACATCCTCAGCCCGAACATCATGAGTCGGGCCGTCTCCGTGCCGGGTGCTGTCGTCGTGATCGCTGCCCTGGCCGGAGGTAGTCTGCTCGGTATCCTCGGTGCCCTGATCGCCATTCCGGTCGCGGCGTCCGTCATTATGATCGTCAAACAGGTCGTCATCCCCCGCCAGAACGAACTCTGAGGCTTTGGTCGACAGCGCGCTCACGACGCGTCGGGTAGCCCGGTGGTCCACTCAGTCGGCAGGGGCAGGGCGCCCGGGTTGACTGTAGCGACGATCTCGCTGAGAACACGGCGGGTCAGGGTCTCGCCAACCCACAAGTGTTTGCCGCCTTCAACGGCGACCAAACGCAGGCCGGGTACAGTGGCAAACCGCGAGCGGGCGGCATCCGGCCTGAGGTAGTCGTCGAATTCGGGGATCACAGCGACCAATTCACGTTCGTTCCCGGCCCACGCCGCCAACTCTTCGCTGGTCGTGCGGTGCAGCGGGGGTGACAGCAGGATGGCGCCACGAATCGGGTGCTCCAGGCCGTACTTCAGGGCGAGTTCAGTGCCGAATGACCAGCCGACCAGCCACGGGTTGGGCAGGTGGCGTTTAGCGACGAAAGCCATCGCCGCGGCTACATCGGCTCGTTCGGTCAGTCCGTGACCGAAATTTCCGTCACTTGTACCGCGCGGCGATGACGTACCGCGGGTGTTGAACCGCAGCACGGCCAGATCAGCCAGGGCGGGCAGCCGGTTCGCCGCCTTGCGGAGAATATGCGAGTCCATGAAACCGCCGGCGGTGGGCAGCGGATGCAGCGTGACGAGTGTGGCCACCGGTGCCCTGCCGACCGGGGTGGCCAGTTCGCCCACCAGGGTTAGACCGTCGCTCGTGTGCAGCTCGACGCGTTCGATGGTGGCCGGCAGTTCGATGCCGCCACGAATGTCAACCGGCACGGTCGCTGCTCCTTCTGGGCTCTCGGGGCCGTTGGTCACTTGATCTTCCAACAGTGAGTGTGCCAGTGCCGCCGGTTGGCGAGGTCGGCATCGTCACCGAGTACCCCGTCGCCGCGCCACGTGACGATATGAGCGGTACCGGGGGCGATGCTCTGGGTGCAACCGGGACACAGGTATGCTTTGGCCGCCTGTTTGGCGGGAACCGGCTGAACGTGCCAGAGGCCGTCACGCCGGACTTCGCTGCGACGCCATCCCGCGAGCAGATGATTCAGGCCAACGTCTGCGTCGTCGTCGCTCGACTGCTGGGCCTTTCGGCCTCGGGGTCGATTGCTGCGCGCCATGATCCCAGTCTAAAGTGCGGGCTTGGTGCCGAACACCAGCGGGCCCGGCGCACCAGTTTGCGCCTAGTACCAGCCCGAAGCCTGGGACTTACCCCAGGCACCACACGGAGTGCCGTAGCGGCCCGTGATATACCCGAGACCCCACTCAATTTGGGTACCAGCGTTCGTGGCCCAGTCGTCGCCGGCCGACGCCATCTTGGAGCCGGGGAGCGATTGTGGGATTCCGTAGGCGCCGCTCGACCCATTCTGGGCGTTGACGCGCCAACCCGACTCTTTCTGCCAGAGCGAGACCAGACAGTTGTATTGGTCTTCGCCCCAGCCGCGACCGGCAACGGCGTCGTAGGCATACGCCTTCGCCGAGCCCGGATCGGGTACGGCAGCCGGCGGAGCGGTGAAGCTCTGGGCCTTTTTTTCAACCGCCACCACGATGGGCACCGGTTTGGGCTTTTCGGTGACAGCATAGCCGTCACGCGTAATGGTATTGGTGTAGCTGCCGGCAACGAGAACAGCTTGGGCAGGCCCGTCATCGGTCGTACTGCCAGCTATTTGAAAGTATGGTGACGCCGTAGCGCCCGAGTAGGGATCAACCACGGTGACGAGCACGAACGCGCAGGCGGCGGTGAACCCGAACAGAAAGTGCGCCGGCTTGACCCGGGGCCGCGTTCGACGAACGATCGGCTTGGCCGCAGCCGGAACGGTGTCGATTACTTTCAGATGCCTACCCATTACTAGACGACCCTAGCCGACAATTTTGATAACAGCCAAGTAACGGTGACCAATCAGCGCACCGCGAGCATGACGTCCACGACGCTGTCCAACACCACATCCACCTGCGCTTCCCGGTATCCTCCCCGTTCGGGGCGAAAAACGGCCGTTCGCACCTCCGCGACCGTCAGCTCACGACCGTCGCGAAAATATTTCACCAATTTGTTGGCCAGACGGTCGACGTCCACTCGTTTGTAGCCGACCGCCAAAACGCTCGTGCGCGTGAAGCGGGCGCCGGGGGGGCGGCTGAGCCGGCCGACGATCACCTCGACGGCGGCCTCGGCTTCAGCCATCCACGCCTGTTCTCCCCCGGCCCGGGTCGCCTCATCGCGTTCTCGAGCGGCGAAAGCGTCTTCAAGTCGTTCCAGTGCCGCATCGACCTGGTCGGGTGAGTATCCGCCTTTGTGCATTGCGAAGGCCGTGTGGCGGATCCCCTCGGCCGTCAACCTGATACCGGTGCCGGTCTCGTTTTCCTCGGGCTGTTTCACGATCAGCGTGTGCGTGGCCTCGGCTCCGTTGGCGGCGCCCGGATCGTCGTCCGTGGTCGCCGGCAGCGTGGTCGCCGGCAGCGTGGTCGCCGACAGGCTCGTCGCCGGCATCGTGGTCCCAGTCTCGGTACCGGCGGCGATCTCGTCAACGGATTCCAGAGCACCGGTATCAGCATCGAGTTCGTCGTCGTGCAGGTCAGGCTGGTCGTATGCGCGCCGGGCCGCAGCCAGAAACGCATCGACCTGGGTGACGTTGTAGCCGAGAGACTTCTTGTCCACTCGCGAAAATATGGTGCTCATACCCTCATTGTCTCGTACCAGGTTCGCGGGAGAAAAATCGGTCGCGCTCACGCAAAGACCAGATAGAGGGCGTAGGCAGCAGCGGCCGATGGCAGAATCGAGTCAAGCCGGTCCAGAAAGCCGCCGTGGCCGGGGAGCCATGAACTCATGTCCTTGATGCCGAGGTCGCGTTTGATCAGCGATTCGGCCAGGTCGCCAAAGGTCGCAGTCAGCAGGATGACCGCTCCGAAGACCAATCCGAACCACCACGGCTGGTCGAGCATGAAGATCGAGAGCAGCACACCAGCGATCATGCAGATCAATCCGGCGCCAATAAAGCCCTCCCACGTTTTCTTCGGACTGATCGAGGGCGCCATCGGATGCTTGCCGAAGTTCAGGCCGCTGACGTACGCACCGGTGTCGGCGGAAATGACCAAAATCAGGAAGGCGAGCGTCCACCACTGTCCGTGGTCCTGGGCGACAAGCAGCACTGCAAAACTCGCGAGAAAGACGACGTAGACCTGAATCAGGATGCCACCGCCCACGTCGCCGAGGACGGAACGGGCAGTGGCGCGGTGCGGCGCCATCACGAGTAAGGCCAGGCGCCACAACCCGATTAATACGATGCCGCCGAGCATGACGAACCATTGGCCGGTTGCCCCACCGTAGAATGCAGCCGGAACGATGGCGACCGCAGAGATAATCACGGGGATGCGCGGCACGTTACGTCCGGCACGCCGCAGGGCCTGTGCCAGTTCGAACGCGCAGAAGCCGACAATGACGACCGCGAAGATCATGAAGAGCTGTTTGATGATGATGAGACTGACCAACATTGAGCCGCCGAGCACAAGTCCAATCAGGATGGCCAGAATGAGGTTGCGCCCGGTGCGCGCTGCGATACGTTCGTTGGTCGCATCGAGTTGCGCCCGCGTGGCCTGCACCTGACGTTCGAAATCGGCCTTGGTCGTCTGCACCTGACGTTCGAAATCAGCTCGCGTCGTTTTCACCTGCGCCCGGAACTCGGCGCGACTGACACCGTTACCGCGTCTGTGCGGCTGGCCGTTCTCCGGTTTCTCGGTCATCTGAACGCTTCCTAGATCTCGAGAAGTTCGGCTTCCTTGCGCTTGAAGGCGTCGTCAATGCCGTCCACGTGGCTCTTGGTCATCAGCTCGAGCTCTTTCTCGGCGCGGGCGACCTCGTCGTCGCCGACCTCGCTCTTGAGCGCATCGAGCTCGTCTTTGGCCTTGCGGCGAATGTTCCGCACTGAAATGCGGGCATCCTCTGCCTTGGCCTTGACGATCTTCACGAATTCCTTGCGGCGTTCCGTAGTGAGTTCGGGCAGCGTAGCCCGAATGGTGGTTCCGTCGTTGCCGACGTTGGCGCCCAGATTCGGAGTGTCGCGGATGGCGATCTCAATGTCGCGCAGCGCCGCTTTGTCGTAGGGACCGATCAGCATCGTGCGCGCTTCCTGGTTTTGCAGCGACGCGAGTTGTTCCAGCGGTGTCAGAGTGCCGTAGTAACTCACCAGAATTTTCGCGAACATTTGCGGGTTGGCGCGCCCGGTACGCACGGTGCCGAAGTCGTCTTTGGCGGCCTCGAGGGCCCGGTTCATGCGCGCAGTGGCATCGGAAAGAACATCCGCGATCACGGTGACTCCTTTATTGGTGGTGGAATAATTCTAGTTGGAGACGCGAGTGCCCAGATCGGCGCCCAGAATGGCCGCGGTGACGTTGCCTTCTGGTGCCATGCCGAAGACCTGCATGGGCATGTGGTTGTCCATGCACAGGCTGAACGCGGTGGAGTCGACCACTTTGAGGCCGCGCTGGAGCGCTTCTTGATAGGTGATGTGGTGGATCTTCTGGGCGTCGGGATTCGTACGGGGGTCGTCGGAATAGACGCCGTCCACGCCGTTCTTGGCCAAGAGCACGACGTCGGCGTCAATTTCGAGGGCGCGCTGCGCGGCTACGGTATCGGTCGAGAAGTACGGCAGTCCGGCTCCGGCACCGAAGATGACGACGCGACCCTTTTCCAGGTGCCGTTCGGCGCGCCGTGGAATGTACTGCTCGGCGACCTGAGTCATCGAGATGGCGGACTGCACGCGGGTTTCCGCCCCGGCCTGCTCGAGAAAGTCCTGAAGGGCGAGGGCGTTCATGACGGTACCGAGCATTCCCATGTAGTCGGCGCGTCCGCGGTCCATGCCGCGCTGGGAGAGCTCGGCGCCACGAAAGAAGTTTCCGCCGCCGACGACGATGGCCACTTCGACCTGCTGGGCGGCCTCAGCGATCTCCCTGGCCAGCGAGCTGACCACATCGGGGTTGACCCCCACGGCGCCGCCGCCGAAGGCCTCACCGGACAGTTTGAGGAGCACCCGTCGCTTCTTCACGACCGTGGTGGGATGCAGCGGGCTGGTCTGGGGCATGGGTGTGCTGGCCGTGTCAGTCATGTCGTGCGGGGCCTTTCCGAGAGGGGGTGCAATCAAACTACCAAGTGCGGGCGCGTACCCCACACGGGGCACACAAAACGGAGGCCGGATTGCTTTCGCAATCCGACCTCCGTTATTTTTTGTTAGGCGCCGACCTTGAACCGGGCGAAGCCCGACACGGTCAGTTTTGCGTCGTCAAGAACCTTGGCGACGGACAACTTGTTGTCCTTGGCATAATCCTGTTCGAGCAGTGCGACCTGCTTGAGATATGCCTTGACGCGTCCCTCAACGATCTTGGGCAGCGCCGCTTCCGGCTTGCCTTCGTTCTTCGAGATCTCGGTGACGATCTTGCGCTCGGTCTCCACCAGGTCAGCAGGGACATCGCTCGCCGCGAGGTACTCGGGGTTGGCGAACGAAATGTGCTGGGCGACGCTACGAGCGGTCTCCACGTCTGCACCGGAGAAGCCGAGAACAACGCCGACCTGCGGGGGCAGGTCTTTGCTGGTCTTGTGCAGGTAGATCGAGAACGACTCGCCGGTGACGGCGGCGACGCGGCGAAGTTCGAACTTCTCGCCGATGATTGCCGCTTCGCCGTCAATGAGCTCGGCAACGGTCTGCGTGCCGGCCATAGCGGCCAGTCCGGCCTCGACCGTGGTCGCGCCGGCGGCGGCGATCGCGTCAAGAACCTTATCGGCCAGAACGACGAACTTGTCGCCCTTGGCGACGAAGTCGGTTTCGCAGGCAAGTTCGATCATGTACGCGGTCGTGCCGATTTCCTTGGCAGCGACGAGTCCCTCAGAGGTGGAACGGTCAGCGCGCTTGGCGTTACCTTTAGCACCCTTGAGACGCAGGATCTCGATGGCCTTGTCCATGTCGCCGTCGGCTTCAACGAGGGCGTTCTTGGTGTCGACCATTCCGGTGCCGAGGTTCTCGCGAAGAGCCTTGACGTTTTCTAGTGTGAAGTTTGCCATACCGGGTTCCCTACTTGGTTTCGTCGGCGGCGGCAGCCAGTACGGCCGCAACGTCGCTGTCAGCGACAGCGTCAGCGATGGTGGGCTCTGCAACGACGGCCTCGTCGGCGACGACGGTTGCGTCGGCGACCTTCTCGGTCTCGGCAGAGGACTGCGCGGGGGTGGTCTCGGCGTCTGACGCCTGGAGCAGTTCAGCTTCCCACGCGGCGAGGGGCTCAACTTCGGCCTCCGGCTTGGCGTGGCGCTGGATGAGGCCCTCGGCTGCGGCGTCCGCGATGATGCGGGTCAGCAGGCCAACGGAGCGAATGGCGTCGTCGTTGCCCGGGATCGGGTACTGCACGTCATCGGGGTCGCAGTTGGTGTCGAGGATAGCGATGACAGGGATGCCGAGCTTGCGCGCCTCATCAATGGCGAGGTGCTCCTTGTTGGTGTCAACAACCCACAGTGCAGACGGGGTCTTCGTGAGGTTGCGGATTCCGCCGAGGCTCTTGTGCAGCTTGACGAGCTCGCGCTTCTTGATGAGCATTTCCTTCTTCGTGAAACCGCTCTTGGCGGTGTCTTCGAAGTCGAGCTCTTCGAGTTCTTTCATGCGAGCCAGGCGCTTGGAAACGGTCTGGAAGTTGGTGAGGAGGCCACCGAGCCAGCGCTGGTTGACATAGGGCTGGCCTACGCGCTGCGCCTGCTCGGAGATGGATTCCTGAGCCTGCTTCTTGGTGCCGACGAAGAGGATGGTGCCGCCGTGGGCAACCGTCTCCTTGACGAAGTCATAGGCCTTATCAACGAACCCGAGCGACTGCTGCAGGTCGATGATGTAGATGCCGGAACGCTCGGTGAAGATGAAGCGCTTCATCTTCGGGTTCCAACGGCGGGTCTGGTGCCCGAAATGCACGCCGCTGTCAAGCAGCTGGCGGATGGTTACGACGGCCATGTGCCGACTCCTGTTCTGGTGCGGGTTCAAAAAGCCGCACCAATCGGTTTGTGCGATGATCGGACGATCATCGCTCCTGGTGCCCGGCACACGTCCGCCCTGCTCGCGAATGTTCTCGTGAGACGGGACCGATTGGACATGGCGGCCAAATGGGCACGCGTAGTCAGCGCAGAAAGCGCTGCTGGGATCAGCGTATCACCGCCGGGCGTACTACTGCGACCGACTCCTGCACAGGAACGATAACGATGCATACCGACACGGATGTGCCCGATGCCCTGGCGGGTTCGACGCCGAGCGGCAGGATAGGGGCATGCAGAACCTACGCGCACTGGCTGCATCCGCTCTCATCTTCGTGCTCGTGCTCGTGGTCGCTGGATCGGGTGCCGCGTTGGAGCGGACGGTGGGTACAGCGCCGACGGAGGCAGCTGCCTGGGTGTGGCCGGTCGCGGCGCCGCACCGAGTGACCCGGGCGTTCGAAGCGCCGGAGTCTTTATATTCGGGCGGTCATCGCGGCATCGACCTGGCTGCGCAGACGAATGACGCGGTGTTTGCGCCGCACGACGGGGTGGTGTCGTTTGCGGGTCGTGTCGTTGACCGGCCTGTGCTGTCGATCACGCAGCCGGGTGATCTGATCTCGACGGTCGAGCCCGTGATCGCCACTGTCGCGGCGGGAGACCGGGTGCGCGCCGGACAGGTGATCGGCGCAGTGGCGAGCGGCGGTCATTGCCCGCCCGGCTGTGTGCATTTGGGCGTGCGACTGCACGGGCTTTACATATCGCCCCTACTCTTTCTCGGGACCGTGCCGCGCGCGATTTTGTTACCGGCATTACCGTGATAAGGCCGTGAACCCTGCACGAAACGCGATCTTTCTCGACCGGGTCAAGCGCGGGGGTGGGCGAGCCCGTAGCTGGTTTTCAGGCGTTCCGCCGACACATGGGTATAGATCTGGGTGGTACCGAGACTGACATGCCCGAGAAGTTCCTGCACGGCGCGCAGGTCGGCTCCCCCGTCGAGCAAATGGGTGGCCGCGGTGTGGCGCAGGGCGTGCGGTCCGGCCGGACCTGTGCCGGGGACCGCGGCGAGCAACGCGGCTACGAGGCGGTAGACGCCGCGCACGCCAAGGCGCCGACCCCGGCGGCCGAGGAACAGCGCCGTGGTGTCGTTCGACGCGTTGGTGACTGGCGCTGCGAGGGCTGGCGCTCCGAGGTTGGGCACTGCGAGGTTGGGCACTGCGAAGTTCGATCGAGCTGCCGGCGCTGGCCCGGTTTTCACGGCGTCTGGCGAGACAGCGGCGCCTAGGTCCCGCCCCTGACGCAGGTAGTCGACGAGGGCGCGCTTGGCCGGAACGCCGAACGGAACCACTCGTTCCTTCGCACCCTTACCGGTGACCCGCACAGTCAACCGTTCCAGGTCTACGTCGGCGAGATCAAGGCCGACGAGCTCGGAGACTCGCAGCGCCGCGGCGTAGAGCAGCTCGACGATGGCGAGATCACGCAGCGCGAGTGCCTCTCCCCCGGCGGCGCGGGCCGCCAGCAGTTCGAGCAGTTCGCTCATCTGGGTCTGGGCGATCACGCGCGGCAACGTTCGCCCCGGTTTCGGCGAGCGCAAGCGGGCCGCCGGGTCCGTGACGAAATCGTCACTGCGCGCGAGCCACGCAGTGAAGCTGCGCGCCGACGCCGACCGGCGGGCCAGCGTGGCCCGGGCCAGGCCAGCCTGGGTTGCGACCCAGAGCCATTCCCGCAGGAGTTCGAGGCTCAACTCAGCCGATGCCGTCACCCCCCGGTCGCCAGCAAAGCCGGCCAGTTGGTTCAGGTCGGTGCGATAGGCACGCACCGTGTGTGCGGAATAGCCACGCTCGGCGCTGAGGTAACGCAGAAATTCGTCGATGTCGTCGCTCACATGCATGGGTTCAGTTGCTCTCGCTCATGGTGTCGCAGTTCTTGCTCATGGTGTCGCAGTTCTTGCTCATGGTGTCGCAGTTCTTGCTCATGTGTCGCGCCGCCGTTGTCATGACTGCCGCGAAAAGGCGAGCCTGCGGTCTTCGGGTGAGAGGGCAGCTAGTTCACCGACATAGTCGGCGGAAAACTGCGTGACAGCGGTGTAATCGCCGATCGGCAGCTGAGAATGCGTGATCTGGTCGGCATAGACGTGCACAAGGTTTAGTGTCTGACCGCCGTTCACCCCGGTCATTTCACGGTCGGGGGCACTCAAATCCATCGTGTAACAGGTAGCCGCCGCGACCGACACGGGGATGCCGGCAAATACGCCCTGGGTGGAATAGTGCAGGTGCCCGGCGAGAATTGCCCGCACATCACTGCCGGCCAGAACGGCAGCCAGTCGCGGCTGGTCCTGCAGCTCGAGCACGCTCATCAGCGGCAGCGGTGTGGGAATCGGTGGGTGGTGCAGTGCCAGGATCGACCCGCGCCGCGCGGGCGTGCTCAGAACCTGGCGCAGCCACTCCAGCTGGGCATCGGCCACCTCACCGTGGTGATAGCCGGGAACACTCGTGTCGAGCGCAATGATTCGCAGGCCGTCGAGGTCGTGCAGCTGGTCGACGGGGTCCTGGTCGACAGGGTTCTGGTCGACGCTCTGTTGATCGTCGGGTGCCTCGCCGAGGAGTTCGGAACGAAACGATTTGCGCTGGTCGTGGTTGCCCATCACCCAGATTATGGCGGCATCCCACTGGGCGGCGGCGGCCTCCACGATGCCGCGAATGCGGCGGTAGGCATCCGCTTCGCCCCGATCGGCCACATCGCCGGTGAGAATGAGGGCATCGGGCCGGATCCCTGAGCGGTGCAGCTGCTCGAGGGCGCGGTGCACGGTCTGGTCGGTCTCGACCGCACCATAGAGCGCCGCGCCATCCGCTAGAAAATGGGTGTCACTCAAGTGCACCAAAATCTGCTCGGCGGGCGCGTACTGGCCCAGCTGCACGACTGCCATGGATCACCTCTCGTCGGGTCTTCAGACTACGGGCACCCACCGACACCGTGCCGTCGTTGGAATTGGCGATACCCACCTTGCTGCCGTCCGGCGTGATGGCGAGACTCGACGGGGTACGCCCGAGTGGTATGCGACTGAGTACTCGGTTGGTAACCGTACTGACCGTCGCAATGGTGTTGTTCTCGGTATTGCTCAGATAGACCTTCTTTCGGTCAGCACTGGGGGTGAGTTCACCGACCGGGGCACCGGTGAAGATCGGTTCGGCGAGGGAACGGGTCGCGATCGTGGCTACCGTGATGTCGAACAGTGTGGGTGAACCACCGATGTACAGGGACTTGCCGTCGGGAGTGGCTACCAGATCACCGCAAGCGCCAACAGTGAAAGAGTAGGCGACCGTGTTGGAGGCGATGTTCAGCGCATAGATCTTTTTATCGCTGCAGGTGCTGTGGATGCCGCGGATGCCACGACACCGGATACCGACACACCATTCACCGCCCAGCGGTAAGACAGCACCACCGGCACCGGTTTTCAGGTACCCGACACTGCCGTCAGTCGCCGGCCCGCCTGTGGCACGCCGGTGGTCGTCGGAACCGGGGTTGCGGTGAATGTGCTCGCGGTGGGCTGAATCGCATTTCGTTCCGTCACTGCAGGCTGACTCACATTCGCAGCGCTCAGAGCCCTCGCCGCGAGCGCCGCTGGAGCTCCAGTCAAGTACGACCGCTCCGACGGTGAGAACGGTGAGTGCGGGGCCGAGGCTTCTGCGGTGGCCGGTTACTGGTGCGCTCATGACATCCACTTCTCTGGAAATTCAAACAATTGAGGGGGGAGGGCACTTGTCGATACTGCGGGTCACCGTAGCCCTGCCACTCACCAGCGACAAAGGCAGACCGGCGGGCTATCATGGCGCCATGTCTGCCCAGCCGGACGCCTACACCGAGGCTCTTCACCGTGCACTGCTGCACGCCCATGCTTGGCTTGCGTCACTACCCTCTCGCCCAATCGGCCCTCGTGTCGACGCCGATACCCTCGCCGCCCTCTCGGCCGGCCCGTTACCCCCGTCGTCGTGCGCTGCGGCCGACGTGATCGATGAACTCGCCGCCTTCGCCGAACCGGGACTCATGGCGATGCCCTCCGGCCGGTTCTTCGGGTGGGTCATTGGGGGAACTCTGCCCGCCGCCCTCGCCGCCGACTGGCTGGTGACCGCGTGGGACCAGAACGCCGGAATGCGCTTCGCCACTCCCGCGGCCGCCGTGCTCGAGGAGATTGCCGCCGGCTGGCTTCTCGATCTGCTGGGGCTGCCGCCGGGAGCGGATGTCGGATTCACCACCGGCGCGACGATGGCCAATTTTGTCGGCCTCGCCGCGGGACGGCAGTGGGTTCTGAACCGGGCCGGATGGGACCTGGACCGGGACGGCCTGGCCGGGTCGCCGCGCGTGCGGGTTTTCGTGGGGGCGGAGCGTCACGACGTCATCGATCTCGTATTGCGCTACCTCGGCCTCGGCGCACCCATCGTCGTCGACGTCGACCAGCAAGGACGATTGCGGCCAGACTCTCTGGCCGAATCACTGTGCGCCGGTTCCGGCCCGGCCATCGTCTGCCTGCAGGCTGGCAATCTGCATTCCGGAGCATCGGACCCGATGGGTATGGCGATCGACGTGGCACACCGGCATGGAGCCTGGGTGCATGTCGATGGAGCGTTCGGCCTCTGGGCGGCAGCCAGCCCGCGCTTCCGTGACCAGGTGACCGGCCTGGACAGCGCTGATTCCTGGGCGACGGACGCCCATAAGACACTCAATGTGCCCTACGACTGCGGTGTGTCGATCGTGTCCCGGCCCGAGGTCGTGCGCAAGGTATTCGGCGTGCACACGAGCTATCTGATGGCGGCCGACGGTACTCCCGGCAACCTGGGTCCCGGTGACCCATTCGAGAAGGTGCCCGAGCTGTCTCGCCGGGCCAGGGGGGTTCCGGTCTGGGCGGCGCTCCGATCGCTCGGCCGTGTCGGCACGATCGCGCTGGTGGACGGTCTCGCAGCGAATGCGCGGAACCTCGCCGACGGCCTGCGTTTATTGCCGGGGGTTGAAGTGCTCAACGAGGTGGTGTTCACCCAGGTGTGCGTGAGTTTCGGCAGCGATGAACGCACCCGGCGGGTGACACAGCAGCTCATCACCGACGGTTCAGCCTGGATGTCGGGGTCGCGCTGGCACGACCGGGATATTCTGCGCATCTCGGTGAGCAACTGGTCGACGGATGCCGCCGATGTCGCGCTCTCCCTCGCCGCGGTGGCGCGGGCCTGCGCTGTCGTTGATGCTGCCAATCTCGAAGTCGAAGATGTACGCCGTGCGGCCACACCCCGGCACCCTGACCGCGTGACCCACGATCGAGACTGACCCCACCCCGTGATTTACAGCCGGCGCACCCACCCGGCCTCCCGCTCCTGGGCTGCCCCATCGAGATCGAGGCCGCCGAGGGCGCCGCGCACGGCCGACGTCGAGAGCCCGGCACGGCGTGACAAATCGGCAACCGTGCGGGGCGAGCGACCGCTCAGGGCGTCGAACACGCGCACCTGATCGCTCGTGCGGGGTATCGGGCCCGGGCCAGCATCAGTGTCGGAAAAATCCAGGGGTACCTGGATCGACCGCTCACCAACCAGCTCGGCCATCTCGGTCGGGTTGGTTACGCACACCGCGGCGAATTCGCGAATGAGGCGATGGCAGCCAGCCGAGGTGGGGCTCGTGATCGGCCCGGGCACGGCGCCGAGCGGCCGACCCAGCGCCGACGCATGTCCGGCGGTGTTGAGCGAGCCCGACCGCCAGCCGGCTTCCAACACGATCGTTGCTGCACTCGCCGCGGCGATCAATCTGTTCCTTTGCAGAAAGCGCCATTTCGTGGGGGCCGCGCCGCAGGGTAGCTCGGAGAGAACGGCCCCGGCAGCCACGATGCGGGTGAGCAGGGAGTCGTGGCCACTCGGGTAGAACCGGTCGACTCCCCCGGCAAGAAAGGCCACGGTAATGCCGTCACTGGCCAGTGCCGCGCGGTGGGCCATTCCGTCGATGCCGTAGGCGGCCCCGGACACCACGGCGAAACCACGGTCGACGAGCCCGGCCGAGGCCTCCATGGCGATGTGCTCGCCATAGCCGGTGGCTGCCCGGGCCCCGACCAGAGCGATTTCACGAAGCTGTTGCATCAGATGGAGGATTTCCGAGACGGCGCTGTTCTAAACGGTACCGAGTTCGCTAGGGATAGTGGAGCCGTTGAGCGATACTTGACAGGAGATTCGCATCTGGTGCAGGATTGACCCATCTAAGGATGGAAGGTCACCATGAAATCAGGCGTGCCGTTCGGTTCCGCGTCGCTGTATCTCGCATCTGGAGTTGCATTTCTCAATGAAGAGGACTCGGTGTACGCCGCAATGATTGAGGGATGGCGGGCTGCACAGATAGGTGGCCGCCTCAGCAAGAAAGCGTCCGCAGAGTCCAATCTCGCCCGAGTCCATTCGTTTCAGAAGTTCACAAACGAATGGCCGTGGAATTGGAGTGCTGGCTCGCTTGACGAGTGGATGATGCATCTCGTGTCGGTCCGCCGGCTCGCGCCTTCGACAATTCGGGCCTATCAAACAAGCATCCGGGCGTTCTGCGACTACATCTGCTCCGAACACTACGACTGGGTTTCCCAGTGCGAGCAGAGATTCGGAACACACCCGGTTCAGGTTTGTCACGAGTGGAACACTGTTCGACACCTTGTGGACTATGAGGGCCGACCGGGACGTCGACCGCTCACTCGAAAGGAAATTCAAAATCTTCTGGATCACGTCGACGCTGAGGTGGGAACGCGCCTGGATGAACAGAAAAAGGGAGCGCTCCAGGTCTACCGAGATGCCACAATTTTCAAAGTGATCTACGGGTGGGGCCTTCGCGCTGACGAAGTCGCGAAACTCGAAGTTACTGACTTCTATCGAAACCCAGAAGCGCCAGAATTCGGCAGCTTTGGGATGCTGCAAGTCCGTAACGGGAAGGGGTCCAAGGGGAGCGGCAAGAAACGACGCTCGGTCGTGACTCTCCGTTTGGAAGCTGTGACCGCTCTGCGTGACTACATCGATAACGTTCTCCCGCTGGTGAGAGTCGCCAATTCAAACACGCTCTGGTACTCCGAGCGCGGAACGCAGATGACGGCCCGGCACGTGGCAGACAGATTCGGCGATTACCGCGACGAGCTTGGCCTTGAGTCCGCTCTGACCCCGCACTGCTTGAGGCACAGTTATGCAACCCACCTGACCGAAGAAGGTTATGACCATAGATTCATTCAGGAGCAGATGGGGCACACGTGGGGAAGCACAACAGGTATCTACACGCACGTTTCGGCAAACTTCGCGAACACCATGGTTCGCGATGCACTAAGCCGTCAGCGTCAGGCAAGGGAGATTCGGTGATGGGCAAATGAGACTAGTGGGTTATGAGTGGCGACTTCGAGAGGTTATGGCCACACAAGGCATCTTTAGTACGACCAAACTCATCCCTCTTCTGCACGACCGCGGCATCGACTTGTCCTCTAGCCAGGTCTACCGGCTCGCGGCAGACAAACCTGAACGACTCAACCTTCACGTCCTCGTCGCGCTCATGGACATTCTGGACTGCACATCGGACGACTTGATTAAACGCGTCGAGCTAGGCGCTTCTGCTGTCGCTGCGACCGGCACGGACAGTAGCGGGGGCACGGACAGCGCCTCCACCGCACTGAAACGAGGTGGGATTCGTCCGGTCCGAATGGAAGTCCATTTCCCGACCGATGCTTAGGCGCAATCTTGAAGAACTATCGGCAAGAATATCCGACGTGGAAACGACAGTCTCCGCCTCGGTAGTGGAAGCTTCCGTAGCTCAATTGAAAGCGACGGATCCCGCTCTGGCACGGATATTGGCTGTTGTCGCGACGGATCCCGCAATACTCACTCGGGGCGATCCCACCATGCCGATTCTGCTTGAAAAAGTCATCTGGAACCTCCTGGAGGCGGGCGCGAAGACCGTCCTATTGCCGAAGTGCCCGCAGTGCAACAGACAAAGGCCGTTGGTAGCAAAGTTGGGATCAACCCGGATATGCGTCAACTGTGACTCCGCGAACCGACGAACTCGGATTCGGTGCAGCTTTTGCGACCAAACGAGCGAAAGGCGAGCGGAAATATGCGGCCAGGCGGTATGCCGCAACTGCTGGCGCACTCAGTCGCGCACCGCGGGCCCGAAACTTCTGCTCGCCACCATTGCCAGAATTGGGTCACTTGTTCCCTCCGAGGGTGACATCCAGCGGTGCATTGCCGGGCTGACAGTCTCCCAGCACTTGAGACTACTAATGGAAATCGAGCTTGCCCCTGAGAATTGGTTCGAAGATCCCGCCCCCGGTAGCCAGATATTTACGCGATTCTACGACTCCCTTCGAGATGCTGGCATTCCCCTTTCCCCTCGCGGGTGTGGTGTCTGCGGGGTCGAAGCTACGTTGGCTGGAAAAGTAGGTAGTCGCCGCGTCTGCAAGAAGTGCCTGCGGCAAGCCAAGCGAACCGAATGCCAGACCTGCGGCGCCCTAGCCGAAGTGGCCATCCGGATGCCAGATGGCTCGGGCCTTTGCCAGACCTGCAAGAACAGACTCCCAGAACGAAACGACATATGCGTAAAGTGCGCAGTCTCCCGCGCTATCTGGTCCCATACAGCTGAGGGACCCGTTTGCCGTGCCTGTCGACGGATTGCACGTACCGGCATTTGCCGATTGTGTGGGTTGGAGGGGAGGTGCAGGTTCCCCGGTACGGAAAAATCTATCTGCGATTCTTGCGCCACCTCCAAGGAACCCTGTCGAAGCTGCGGCAGAGTGCGCGCGGTGCATGTTCGCTTCGAAGATGGAACTGCTGGTTGCGATCGTTGCGTGGGGCCAACACGTGCCACATGCACGGACTGCGGATTATTCCGTCAAATCACAAGGCGCTTTTTCGGGGAACCGTACTGCACAGGCTGCGCGAAAGACAATCCTCGCTTTCAATTCCCGTGTCGACGCTGCGGAACTTCCGGATTCCTAGCCGATCAGCGCCTGTGTTCGGGATGCCAGGCCAACGATCTCGTTTGCGGACTCTTCCACGGCATATCCATGGGCGACAAACGGATGGAAATCAAGGAAGCCCTATTGAACGCGCCTCCGAAAACCGTTATCGGAATGTTCCGACGAAAAAAGGCAATCAACGTTCTTCGCGCACTCGTGCGTAGTGAGGCAGGAATCCGCCACCAAACATTATCTGAACTGGGTTCATACATCGAAGTGCGTGACGTCCGGTCCTTCTTAGTTGAGCACAAAATCTTGCCTGTCAGAGACGAGCATCTCGCCCACCTTGAGTCGTGGATCGAAAGCAGCGTTGTGAGAATTCCTGATCCAAAACAGCGGATGATGTACCTGCAATTTGCTCGCTGGCGCCATCTGCGCCCCCTCCGGGTTCAGACAGCTCCCGTGACTCTTGGACAATCTAACGGCCCTCGCAACGAATTGAACCAGGTCATTCAGTTCCTTTCCTGGCTCAACCATTCGGAAACCACTCTCGCTGCCTTGGGTCAGGAACAGGTGGACAACTGGACTTCAAACGGCCCTAATTCTCGAACGGCCATCAGACACTTTCTCGACTGGTCCCGAAGGAATCGTTTGGTCAACCGCAAGATTGTCATCCACCCGCCCAAGTCAACGGTTCTCACAGTCGTTGGGATGGCGGACGCCGAACGTTGGCGACTCTTGGATCTCGTCCTGGATCCAAGCAGCACAATCAGTGGCCCGGATCGCCTGGCCGCTTCCCTCGTACTCTTGTACGGAATACGACTGAAACGTATTACAGAGTTGAAGCTTTCCGACATCACCGTTGATGAGGGAAAAGCTTGTATCCACCTCGGACCCGACCCGCTCGATCTGCCTGAAGAACTCTTGAACGCGGTCGAAGACACAATCCTGAACCGCAGCGCCCGACGAATACTTGGTAACGCCGTCGACTCCGAATGGCTTTTCCCCGGGGCCGGTGCAGGTCAACACCTTTCGACCGACGCACTAGAGGTTCGCCTTTCAAAGCTAGGGATCAGGCAGACGCAAGCGCGAAGGTCGGCGCTAACGCCTCTGGCACTGCAACTGCCGCCACCTGTCCTCGCCCGGCTCACCGGTATTCATATCTCGACGGCGTACAGCTGGAGCGTCGCAGTTTCGGCTAGCAACGCGCGTTATGGAGCTTCTCGGCATAACGACTCGAAAGATTCCGATCGCAACTGGCTGTGACTACTGGCGCCACGGCCCGACTCTGAAATTTGCGACCGAGACGGCGTCTGCTAGTTCGGTCTGCGTCAGTTCGGGGGTGGTGCATTTGGCGGCAATGGTCTGCTCCTTGTTGCGTTGCTCGCGTTCTGCACGAATGCGGTGCCACATGCTGAATCGGAGTAACAACAACAGCAATCGTTGCACTTAACCGCGGTCAGGCAGAGTCGGTTGAGACCCGCCCCACGTCAGTAGATCCGTGACCGGTCGGGATGAAGAGCTGTTGTATCGGACCTGACACTGCGTGGTGGACACCCAGGCCTCGGCGCTTTTCCCGCCAAGTCGGTTGACGCACGATCATTGCAGTGGGCTGTCCAAACAAGCCATCGCACAAAGTCCCTCTGACCCTATTGTCGAACTCCCAGCTCCGAGAGTCATTCGCCTCCAAGCGCAGTGGCGTCGTTTCACTGATGTCACCCCCACTTACGTGGAGTGGCCCTCCGCTGCAAAACATCGACCAGCCGACCCGCTCCACGGTCACGGGTAAGCGGCCCGCATTCGAAACCCTCAGCTCGAACGCCCACATGGGATGGTCGTAATCCTCGTTCAACACGCTGTAAGAGACGCGGCCGGACATCGTCACGAGGGGCGCGTCGGACCGCGCACGCACAACCTGCCACCCGATGCTGTAGACGGATGCCACGAGCGCGAAACTCGATAGAACGATGGTCCAAATCTCGGTTGCACTCATCGCATCATGCTGGCAGAGCGAGGAAGCCGTCCAACAGCCCCCGTACAGGCTCGCCTCAGCGAGGCCTTACTCTCGAGCGATGGGGACACTAGTCATTACAACCAGCACTAGCTGGGATTCTTTCGGTCCGGACCTGATCGTCGGTGTTGTCACGGGCCTCATCGTCGGCGTGGTACTCCTCTTCGCGCAGAGTCGCGCGGAAGCGAGCAGGGATCGCAGGAACTCCCAGTTCGCGTGGGAATCCTTCAAGCCGAAGATTTCAGCCGCCGCCCATCGCACGTGGGACATGGACATGGACAAGATGTTGCCCATACCCGAGGCCCTCTCCACACTCGACGAGCTGGTCTCACCCGAGCCACTTGCCCTCTGGGCTAGCCACCTAAAGAGGCGGGATGAAGCCCTTGAGCTGGCCATGCTGTTCCCGAACCAGCGTGCATCCTTCGACTCCCGCGCCAAGGATATAGAGGCGTCCTTGGGCATGCTTGCCGCGAAATACACGGATACCGAATCCGAAGAGACAATTGTAGGACGCATCATTCGTGCGCGCATATACAGATTCCCCGACAGCGAGGCCCTTCAGACCGTCACCGGTCTCGATCAGTTCAACCTCATGAGAGTTACTGCCATAGCGGACGCAATGGAGGCAGAGCCACGAATGGCGGGTTCCATCGAGCGGTATCAGGCGGGCGCCAGCCTGTACACCGACACAATCATCAGGCTCCGCACGCTGCTTAACCCTCCAGAAGATGGTTAGGAGCCCTCAGCACCCTCCGCGACGTTCCCTCCGGCGGCCAACGAAGGCGCTGTGCTCTAGAGGTGCCTACCCGGCACGCCGAGCACTTCCAAACAATGATTTGTTCCCGCGCTGGCGCCTCTATCGTGACCACACAGGCCGGGCATGGGCGCATCTCTTTGCCTATGCAATCTCAGTGCCTCAGGATTTCTACTTGATCTGTGGCGTCACGGATCACACCGTCTGCATCGCCAGACCTCAGACGTTCAAATGCGTTCATTCCCGCGTCTGGGTCCTCGAAGAGCATCCAGAGGGCGCTACCCCAGTCTCCGAGGGCGCCACTAAAGACTGCTCGCGACTGCACCTCATCGTCAGGGCACGGCTCGATTGTGAGGATAGGCCGCGTCGTAGCGTTCCATCGGCCCACAACTATGTCGGTTCGGGACCACCCGCGGTGTAAGTTCTGAGGATGCCCCTCCTGGAAATACCTGACTTTGCCGCGCGACTTGGGATCGATCTCGGTCCGGGAATTGAACCAACTGAAGAATCTCTCCTGAGCGCTATTAATGTCGAGCTCAGGGACTTACAAGTGCCTCAACCGAGCCCTTCGCAGCACAGGCGGCAAGTTGCTCTCGTTGAGGCTCGCGGTGAACTTCTTGGAACTAGCCAGGGAGGGGTGTCCTCATCTACAGATCTGGTGCCCGTGTCGCTCCTGAGCCAGATGATGGAGGTCTTCCAAAAGCAAATTACCAACGAGCCGATTGTCACGCCGTCGCGTCCAGATCCAACCGCGATTATGAGAACCAACGTCAAAGCCACAGCCGCCCAAGCATCGGCCGACTTCACTAAAACACGCGCTCTACCGTTCGCGGGGGCTGGTGCGCTAATACTTTCGGTCTACGGGCTGAGAACCTTTTTCAACGTTGGCAACGTGGAACTGCCATCAGCACTGTTCTATCCGTTTTTTTTGATAACCGCAGTTGTCATCATGCTCGGCTATATGGCATCCGCGGTGGCGCAGAGACGGGCCGGCAGCGTCCTGCGGGCGCTCTACAACCCCGATGTCCAAGAAGAGGCTTTGAACAGCCTCGCAGAAGAGTCGTCAGACTACTTCGGCAGCCACAGCCAGAGAACTGTTGAGATGGACGGCGAACCCGGGAGAGTTCATCGGGCTGTTGACGACGGTGGTGGGATTATCGTCAATCGAAGCCTGTATCGATATGCGCTACGCGATGCCGCTTACGGATACAGGGGCCCGCTACGTTCGTCCTATGTTGATCTTCTGTCCACGATCGACCTAGCGGCAGCAACTGAAGAAGCTACCGGGTTGGCATTGGATCGTTTATGCGACCTGAAAATAGTCGAGCCCATAGTTTACGAACGCCGCCAAGCTTTCAGACTCACATCGGAGTCGCCTCAGCACCACGCTGAATAAAGCCGCGACGGGGAGTGAAACAAGCAAGCCGTAAATCCGCTTGGCGCGGACTCACGCGCCAGGACGGCCAGTGCGGGCCGGTTCCGTTAAGTACCGAGTGCTCTGAACTGTCGGGTTGACGGATCTCATTCACACATACCAAGCCGGTCACAAGAAGAGCTATGAAGAGCTAAGAAGAGCTAAGAGTCACACGTCGACGATGAATAGCATGTCGGCTGGTCGCGGAGGGGCCATCAAGAAAGCCTGACCAAGCCGCACTCTGAGCACTTCCAGAACGTCGCGGTCCCCGGTTCAACTGGCTCCAACTGGAGGAGGCACTTTGGAGAGTTCGGGGTATCCAGGTCGACCATGGACCGATCTTAGGACTGTCGCGGTCGACGCACCATACACGGCGCACCCCCCCCCACTGCCATCCCTACGACGCACCAGGCTAGAACGTCGCCGCTACAGCGAGTTTCGCTCGTCGCTACAGGATCACACAACCGCTTCATGTCAAGCACTGAGTGGCGCTTGGGACAGGTCTGTGGGCAGCGCTGCCGTGAAGGGGCGCAACTTGGGACATCCCCCTCGGTCTGGTCCAGGAAGCCGCGTCATTTCCTGTAGGAGATCCTTAGGCGGGGAGCCTGGGCCGCCGCCGGTTGATGCACGCTACGAGGCTCGGCAGTTTCACTCGTCGGTCGGTGTACCTTATCGTTCGGCTCAGGCGTCCGTTGTGGCCGAAGATGAGTTCGGGTGATTGGCCGTTTGTGAGAACCCAAGCTCTTAATCCCGTAGTTGTATGTGCTTTCGTCAGACGGCAACGATAACGGGCAGCACAGCGTGAACGGCGTCTCGAAGCCGCGTATCCTCCTTGCTTTGAATGGCTCGCGTCGTCCAGGCGCTGAACACGTCGACCTTAGTGTGACGAAGGTGAGAGGCTGCCAGGGCGAGTAGCGATTTCTTGCGGTCCCACACCGCAAGCAGTGCGGGAAGATCGGCAGCGTCAACCGAGGCCGAGATCTTGGATTCAATTTCAGACGCGAGCGCTGACACGTCAATCCTGGACGTCCGCGTGGCGTAGTTGGCCGCGAGGCCTGCAACCGTCTTATCAGCGGAGAGATCAACTTGCTTAAGCATCCGATCAATCCGTCGTCGACAGTGGCGCAGGACCACTTCCTCGACGTGTGAGGGGTTGGATGCGTCTGCCAAGATTGCGGCCTGAAGAGCCGCGAGCGTAATCGCCGTCTCTTGGTCGTCCAGGTGATCCATCTTCAAGATCGCGCGCGAAATGGTCGGGAGAAGCAGAAGATTCTCTATCTCCGACACAGGCAATGTCCGAATTCCGTTGCTGGCTAGGCCCTCGCGATCCTGCTCATTGTGACTATCCGCGTCAACCAGTCCCGAGCATTGAACGCGTGTGAGTTCTGCGTTTCGCCTCATGGTCACCACGGAATGAATCACTGCTTCGCAGCTTCCGCGAGGAACGACGGTCCAGCCGGGGTAACACGCGCGATAGAAAGCAACATCGAGGCTGCCGTGCTCGCCCTCAACGAAGAGAATCGGCTTTCGGCTCCCGAGAATCAGCGTGACCAGATCCTCGCTGAATCCGTCAGCTTCGGGTACATCATCGATGACCCAGCCGCCGCTCGGTGAATAGCTGCGAACGACGTACTTCTTCCCAGCGCGGGATGCGGCGAACTCCAGATCATGCGTAATCAAGAGAAAGGCGCAGTCGGGTCGTGCAGATTCAAGCTCATCCCACAACCGTCCGAGAATTGACCGATGAATGTGGATCTCGGGTTCATCCATGATGAGAACCGAGGCGGGATCGGCAACCAGTACCTGCCCGATCATGTACATGACAGCCTTCTCGCCATCGCTCAACTCCGTAGCGCTGTAGGGCGCTCCGGTCGCGCCATCATCCGCGAGCGGGACAACCGAGATATTGTCTGCCGTGATGACTAGGTCCCGATTTGGCAGCACCCGCTGGAAGATCGCCCTCAGCCTTCTCATCAAGGTTTCGCCGCTAGCTACTGGAACTCCATCGGCTGCAGCGTTGTAGGCAGTCACGGCGGTATTCGCCTGCTCGCCAAACAACACCTGGATTAGCGATCCGGCATCATCAAGGATGAAGCGGGGATTCCGGCCGCCCCATCGCGCATTTTCCCGAGCGGGTGCCCATCCGCCGTATTGGCTGGGCACCGCTGCTCCGTAACGAAGTTGATCGCGGGCCGACTTCTCGGTTATCTTCTCTATCGACGGATCGATCGACAGCATCCGCTGAGCAGAAACGCGATGAGCGGCGGCCCCGAGTTGCTCCTCACAATTCATAGCGAGCCGAGTCTTGCCAGACCCGTTGGCGCCAACCACGATCGTGGAGAGCCCAGGCCGGAACACGATCGGCGTCGAGCCGTTGGGAAAGATCAATTCGTTAGGAAAGGTCAACTGTCCTCCATGGAAGGTTTCTCACAAGAGAAACGACGGGGCGCAGGTAACCGTGAACTGCGCCTGGCTTCATTCTCCTCGACACAGCGGTCGGTCTCGTGCGCGTCGACGATCCGCTCAAGGTAGTGAGAGTCGGAATTCTAGGCAAATCCTTTCGGAGGGTCCCTAAGCCTTCCACTCAACGGTCCTCTGCCCTTGCTCAGGTCGGCTTAGACATGCCGTCAGCGCGAAGCCCGAGCACCCCGCCCGGTGAGAATGCTCGGAAAGGTGGCTCATTTGCGACAACTTGGAGACAAGGTAAGGCGGCTGTCTCAGGGAACTCTGCTATCAACAAGGCCTACTCGCTAGCCGTCGCAGCGCTTCTCAATTCACCGTGCGGCCGCCGATTAGTGGTGATGTCCGTTCGAGATCAAGCACAACCACGCCGACCGTGGTGCGCAAGCGCACCAATCGCGCCGACCGTGGTCCTCAAGCGCACCAATCGCGCCGCCATGAGTTGGTACTCAAGCGCGCCACACGTGGCGCACATGGAAACAAATATTCAATTCACTACTGCTTGCGGCAAGCGGGCTGTTCCTGAGGTGATCCGAAGCGAAGAGCACGACTGTATGTGGCTGCAATCGTATTTTCTACTGGAACTCCGTCAAAACAAACATGGTGACTTCCCGATACGAGTTGGGCAGCGCGGCCAGCGCGCCGGGCACCCCGCGCCACCACAGCGCCAGTGGCGCATGCTGCTCCAGGTCATCGATCGCCGCGGGCCAGAGGGTGTCCGTGGCCAGCAGTAGCCGGGCGTCGATACGGGCCGCCTGCTGCAGCGAACGGATGACATCCCCCGAGTTGAGCCGCGGCCGCCAGCGTTGGAGCCCGGCGTCGAGGGCCTGTTCCAGCTCGGCACTCGTGTCGGCATCCACTTCGGAGGTATCGGAGCTGGGACTGGTGGCGAAGACGACATCAGGCGCGCCCGACTCATCGGACAGCACGTCGCGCACGAGCGCACCGATGCGCACGGGGCTCCAGGCCTCGAGGATGGCTGTCAAGGCCACACTCGCGCCGAGGCTGGCCACGAGCAGGCCGGCCGTGCCATCACCAGGTTCGGCGATGCCCGACCAGGCAGCGCGGGCGAATACCTCGCCGGGCGTTGCTGCGGTGTCGACCGAAATGCCACCGCGCACGCCTGCGGTGAGCTCGCTTACCCGGATCTCGTCGAGGCCGAACAGCGTCATGATGTCATTCCTTTGCGTAGGTAGAGGGCGTGGCCAATTTGGTCGGGGCCGGGAATGGTGAGGCCGTCATAGTCGGCCAGGGTCCAGGCGACGCGCAGAACCCGGTCGTAGCCGCGCATGGTGATTCCGCCGCGTTCGAGCGCCCGGTCGAGGCCCGCGGTGGTGCTCGCAGCCAGTCGAGTCGATGCGCCGCGCAGCCACGGGCCCGGAACCTGGGAGTTCAGGGTCCAGGGGGTGCTGCCGAGCCGTTCGGCCGCCGCAGCACGGGCGGCGACCACACGCTTTCGGGCGGTGACGCTCGTCATCCGCTGCGTACCGGTGGCGACGCGCAGCTGTGCGGCGGTGATGCGCTTGACATTGAGCTGAATGTCGATGCGGTCCAGCAGTGGCCCGGAGATGCGAGCAAGGTAACGGCGGCGTGTGTTGGGCGGGCACGTGCAACTGAGGTCTCCCGCGCCGTACTGCCCGCAGGGGCAGGGGTTTGCTGCCATCACCAGTTGAAACCGGGCCGGAAAATGCGCGACGGCGTTGGCGCGGTGAATGCTGATCCAGCCGGATTCGAGGGGCTGGCGCAGGGCGTCGAGCACCGGGGAAGCGAATTCGGGGGCCTCGTCGAGAAAGAGAACGCCGTGCGAGGCCTGCGACGCGGCACCTGGCCGAATCTGTCCATTGCCACCGCCGACCATGGCCGCAGCGGTCGCCGTGTGATGTGGCGCCTCCCACGGCGGTCGGGTGATCAGGGCTCCGCCCAATCCGAGGCCGCTGAGCGAGCGGAGGGAACTGACCTCGAGGGAGCTTGCTGGGTCGAGGTCGGGTAGCAGGCCGGGTAGCCGGGCCGCGAGCATGGTTTTTCCGGCTCCGGGCGGGCCGAGCAGAAACACGTGGTGCCCGCCCGCAGCGGCTATCTGCAGGGCCAGAATGGCGTCGTCGTTGCCGATCACGTCTGCCAGATCGGGTTCGGCGGCCAGGCTGGCCGGCACGGTCGCTGCCAGGATGGGCTCAACCGGTATGGGCGGCAGTGTGGCGCCGTGGAAGATCGCCGCGTCACGCAATGATGCGACACCGATGACGTGAATATTGGGCACGAGTCGTGCTTCAGCCTCGTTGCCGATCGGCACCATCACCGTTGTGTGACCGAGGCGAGCCGCGGTCATCACACCCGGAAGAATGCCCAGCGTCGGCCGGAGCCTACCGTCGAGGGCGAGCTCGCCGAAGTGCACGACCTGACCGACCGATTTTGCGGAAACGGTGCTGTCGGCGGCGAGGCAAGCCAGGGCAATCGCGAGGTCGAAGCCGGCGCCATGCTTGGGCAACGCGGCAGGCGACAGATTGATGGTGAGGCGGTGGACGGTGAGCGGGCATCCGCTGTTGGTGGCCGCAGCACGCACCCGCTGGGTAGCCTGTGCGAGTGCCGCATCGGGCAGCCCGATCAAGATCATGCCGGGCAGTTGCGCCGAGATGTCGGCCTCGACCTCGATGAGCGCCCCGGTCAGTCCAAGCAGCGCTACGGCGTGGGTGCGGGCGATGCCCATCAGAACACGCCCTCGAGGTGTTCGATGACCGGTTCGCGGCCGACCGGGGCGATCACCGCGATGACGTCGAGCCGGATCTGGCGCGGCCAGCGCTCGGCCTGTACGCACCAAGCGGCGGCAAGGCGGCGCATCCGGGCCAGTTTTTTGACAGTGATGGCCTCAAACGGATGTCCGAAGCTCACGCTGCTGCGCGTCTTCACCTCGACGAACACAACGGCAGCGCCCTGTTGCACGACGAGGTCGATCTCCCCCTCTGAGCAGCGCCAATTGCGGGTCAGGATCGTGTAGCCGGCGCCCTGCAGAAAGCGTGCGGCCTGATCTTCGCCGAGTTTGCCGAGTTCGTCTTTGCGCGCCACGAGTGCCTCCGAGAACCAGAGTGGCCGGTCGGCCACGCCCCGGCCGGACCGTCGCCGCATTGGTGGACAAGGGCGCGCCCCCGGCGGCTGTGGAGGACGCTGTAAGGAACTCTGCGGAGGACGCTACTCGGCGTGCATGACGAACAGGCGACGCACGACCTCGCCCGCCACGAGGGCGTCGAGGCTCTCATTGAGGTCGCTGAGCGGTCGGGTGTCGGTGTGCAGCAGCTCGACTGGCAGCCGGCCGTCGCGCCACAGCTGCAGGTAGGCCGGAATATCGCGGCTTGGAACCGAGTCACCCATGTAGGAGCCGAGCAGCCGCCGGCCCATCCCAGCGAACTGCAGCGCCGGCGTGGTGAGGGTCTGTTCGGGGTGTGGCAGACCGACCGAGACGAGGGCGCCGCCCCGGGTGAGCAGGGCGAGGCTTGCCTCCATCACCCGGGCGCTGCCGACCGCTTCGATGGCGAGGTCGACGCCGTCGCCCGCGTGTTGGCGCACGAGCTCGGCCGCCTGGTCGGGCGACCCGGCGTGGTGGGCACCGCAGCGGAGGGCCAGCGCCCGTTTATCGGGAAGCGGATCGATCGCAATGACGGTGGTGCCAGCCATCTGGGCGGCGGCCATGACGGCCATCAGGCCAACCGCGCCGAGTCCGAACACGATCACCGACTGGCCGGGAGCGAGGGCGCCGGTGTTGAGCACGGCGCCGATGCCGGTGAGGGCCGCGCAGCCGAACATGGCGGCGATGTCGAAGGGGACATCCGAGTCGATGGCGACGACGGATTCGCGGGCCACGACGGCGTACTGGGAGAAAGCGGAGACGCCGAGGTGGTGGTTGATCCGTTCCCCGTCGCCGCTCGCCAGCACGGCCGAGCCGTGCAGCAGGTCGCCGCTTCCGTTGGCCTCGGCGCCGCGGTGGCAGAGTGCGGGACGTCCAGCCAGACAGGCTCGGCAGTTGCCGCAGCTCGGCACGAAGACGAGCACGACCCGGTCGCCGACGGCCAGATCGTCGACGCCGTCACCGAGGGCGCTCACTGTGCCGGCAGCCTCGTGTCCGAGCGCCATCGGCAGGGGCCGAATGCGTGAGCCGTCAATGACCGAGAGGTCGGAGTGGCAAAGACTGGCCCGCTCGATGCGCACCAGCACCTCACCGGCGCGCGGAGCAGGCACCGGAATCTGCTCGAGCGTGAGCGGGCGGCTGTCGGCGTAGGGGCGCGTAGAACCGGATTCGCGAAGGATCGCGCTGAGCATCGTTGCTGGAATCATTCTTCCAACCTAACGCCCACCAAGGCATACGCTGGGCGTATGACTATGCGCGACCGGGTGACCGACCTCGGCATGCGAACGATGAACGGTGTGCACCGCATGGTGCTGGGCCTGTCGGGCGGACGCCTCGGCTGGACCATCGGCACCATGCAGACGGTCGAACTGCACACGACCGGCCGAAGTAGCGGGCAGCGTCGGTCGACGCTGCTGACGGCGCCCGTGCACGAGGACGGAAAGTACGTGCTCGTCGCGTCGAAGGGCGGTGACCACCGGCATCCGTTCTGGTACCTCAACCTCGTCGCCGAGCCCGCCGTGGACCTGACCATTCGGGGCGTGACGCGCCCGTTTCGGGCGCGCACCGCGTCATCCGCTGAGAAAGCCGAGCTGTGGCCGCGCATCGTGGCGGCCTACCCCGGTTACGGTGCCTACCAAGGAAAAACCGACCGTGATATCCCCGTGGTCATCTGCGAACCGCGCGTTTAATCGCGGACGGGGCCCGGGCCCGGAACGCGGGCCCAGTTTATAGACTGGGCCCGTGGACGGGGCCCGGGCCCCGTCCAGATCACACTGGTTCGGCGACCGGCTCGAGGGTTTCGGCGGCGAGGATGGCTGGGAAGGCGGGCGCGTGCACGCCGGACATCTCTTCGAGCACTCGGATGACCTGGCAGCTGTAGCCGTATTCGTTGTCGTACCAGACGTAGAGCACGGCCTTCTGGTCGGTGACGATGGTGGCCAGCCCGTCGACGATCCCGGCGCGACGGGAGCCGAGGAAGTCGCTCGAGACCACTTCGGGCGAGTCGATGTAGTCAATCTGGCGGTGCAGCGAGGAGTGCAGCGACATGGTGCGGAGGTACGAGTTGAGCTCGTCCTTATCCGTCGCGAGGGTGAGGTTGAGGTTGAGGATGGCCATCGACACGTCGGGGGTGGGTACGCGGATAGCGTTGCCGGTGAGTTTACCGGCGAGTTCGGGCAGGGCCTTGGCAACGGCCTTGGCCGCTCCGGTCTCGGTGATGACCATATTGAGCGCGGCGGAGCGGCCGCGGCGATCGCCGGAGTGGAAATTATCGATGAGGTTCTGATCGTTGGTGAACGAGTGCACCGTTTCGACGTGACCGTCGATGATGCCGTAGCGGTCGTTGATGGCTTTGAGCACCGGGGTGATCGCGTTCGTGGTGCAGGACGCTGCGGTGATAATTCGGTCGCTGGCCAGAATGTCTGTGTGGTTGATGCCGTGCACGATGTTCTTCAGCGCGCCCTTGCCCGGCGCGGTCAAGAGAACCCGGGCAATGCCGGGGCACGTGAGGTGCTGCGACAGGCCTTCTTCGTCGCGCCATTTGCCCGTGTTGTCGACAACGATGGCGTCGTGGATGCCGTACCGCGTGTAATCGACACTGGCCGGGTCAGCGGAGTAGATCACCTGGATGAGCGTGCCATTGGCGAGGATGGTGTCATTCTCCTCATCGATGGTGATCGTGCCCTCGAACGGGCCGTGCACCGAGTCGCGGCGCAGCAGACTGGCACGTTTCACCAGGTCGTTGGCGGAACCACGGCGCACGACGATCGCACGCAGGCGCAAGCCCTGGCCGCCGCCGCCATGTTCGATCAGGATGCGGGCCAGCAGCCGGCCGATGCGACCGAAGCCGTAAAGCACGACGTCGGTACTGGTGCGATCGTCGAGTCCGTGCTGGCCGACAACGTCGGCGAGTTCACCGCGCAGGTATTCCTCCAGGGTGACGCGCCCATTTTGGTGCCGAAAGCCGAGGGCGAGCCGGGCGAGGTCGATCGACGCTGCTCCGAGGTTGAGGCCGTCGATAGTCTGCAGAATCGGCAGGGTCTCTTCGAGCGGAAGCTCGACATCCGCTATATGGCGGGCGAACCGGTGTGCTTTGAGCAGGCCCACGACCGACTTGTTGACCAGGCCGCGACCGTAGACGCTCGTCACGACGGTGTGGTCCCGGTAGAGGCGCCCGATCAGGGGGATCATCGCCTCAGCGAGAGCCTCGCGATTACTCCACGTTGCACGGGCACGATCAGCGTCCTGGATCACAGGGTTGCCTTCCTAAACCATCGTTGGTTAGTTAGTCCGGCCACCCGAGGCCCCGGAGTCATTGCTTATTCGTCGAGTGCAAGTTCCTTGGGAAGTTCAAAGTCTTTCGACGCGAGTTCTTCCACGTTGACGTCTTTGAAAGTCAGCACACGCACCGATTTCACGAATCGGTCCGAGCGGTAGACGTCCCAGACCCAGACATCCTTCATGGTCAGTTCGAAGTAGAAATCGTGTTCCGTGTCCCGGCGAACCAAGTCGACCTCGTTGGCGAGATAGAAGCGGCGTTCGGTTTCGACGACGTACTGGAATTGGCCAACCACGTCGCGATATTCCCGGTACAGGGCCAACTCGACCTCGCGGTCGTAGTCCTCGATTTCGTCTTCTTCCATGGTGACCTCATCTTACGCTGAGATTTTGAGCCACGATTTGCGGTGTAAGGGGCTCGGCCCGAGCATCTCGATCGCGCTCATGTGCGCGGCGCTGCCATAACCTTTGTTCGAGGCCCAGCCGTACCCGGGCGCGTCGTCATGCGCGGCGATCATGAGGCGGTCGCGGTGCACCTTGGCGATAACGGATGCCGCCGCCACCGACCCGCAGTCCCGGTCGGCTTTGATCCGCGTCACGACGCTCAACGGGGTGGCCAGCGCCTTGTTCAGCCAGTCATCGCTGCCGTCGAGCAAGACGATACTGCCGGCCACATCGACACCCTGCGCATATAGCTCGGCCAACGCACGCTTACCGGCCAGCCCGAGGCAAGCGATGATTCCCAACTCATCGACCTCGGCCGCCGAGGCGAGCCCCACGGCCGAGTATGTCGCCCAGGCAACGGCGAGCGGTGCGAGCAGTTCCCGGCGCGGTTCACTGAGCATCTTCGAGTCGCGAAGTCCCGCGGGCATGGTCAAAACGGATGCGTTCACCGCGGCGAATCCGACAGCCACCGGTCCGGCGAGGGCGCCGCGACCCACTTCGTCACAGCCGATCACAAAGTGTGCGCCGGTGCGCAGCAGGTCGAACTCCACCTCGAGGGTGGGGTCGGACACTGCCACTACTCGGAGCCTTTGTCGGCTTGCTCCACGTCGCGGAACACGTCGGGGTAGTCGTCGAGCCACGCCCAGTGCGCCAACGGCCAGCTCACGACGAGCGCGCGACCGACAACGTTGTCGACCGGGACGTACCCCTTACCGACCGTGTCACCGTTGTAGCGGGAGTCTTTGGAGTTGTAACGGTTGTCGCCCATCATCCAGAGTGAGCCGCCCGGGATCGTGACATCGAAGTCATCCTTGGAGACCTTGGTTTCACCGGCCGGCAACAGCACATAGGCGGATTCGTCCAGCGGAACATCGTTGATGCTCATCTGGCCGAGGGCGTTGCAGCAGACGACGTGGTCGCCGGGTAGTCCGATCACCCGTTTGATCAGGTGGTCGTTGCTGTCGGGCGCGGACAGGCCCACGACAGACAGGAGCCAGTCAGCGCCGGCGACGATCGGATTTTGCACGATCTCCGCCTGCGGGAGCAGCCATCCGCCCGGGTCTTTGAACACGATGACGTCGCCGTGGGAGATCGGGATCAACTCGGGTTCGAGCTGATTCACGATGATGCGATCGTCGACCTGCAGCGTGTTCATCATCGACCCGGAGGGGATGTAGAACGACCGGATCAGAAATGTCTTGATCAAAAACGAGATGAGCAATGCCACCACGAAAATGATGAGGAGGTCGCGGATGAACAGCAAGACGCTGCGCTTTTTGCTGGGCGCCGTCGTGCTTCGAGATTTCTTCGACCCTGATACCCGACGATCGGACCTGGAGGCGAGCACTTCATCTGTCATTTAACCGCCTGAGCTCCCCATCAGTTTAGGTGATGGGGAGCTCAGAAGAATCCGCGTGGATCGTGGGGAAGCGCGAAAGTTAGCGCTTTTCCTTGATCTTGGCCTTCTTGCCACGCAGGTCGCGCAGGTAGTACAGCTTGGCGCGACGGACATCGCCGCGGGTCACGATCTCGATGTGGTCGATGACCGGGGAGTGCACCGGGAAGGTACGCTCGACACCGATCTGAAAGCTGACCTTGCGAACGCAGAACGTTTCGCGCACGCCTTCGCCGGAGCGGCCGATGACGACTCCCTGGAAGACCTGGATACGAGAGCGGGTTCCCTCAATGATGTTGACGTGAACCTTGACGGTGTCGCCGGCACGGAAGTCAGGAAGATCCTTCTTCAGCGATGGGGCGTCTACCGCGTCGAGAATATGCATGTTGTTTCGCTCTCTGTACCCGCCACAGGTCGACTACGCTAGGTGCTTCAATCGAAGCAATCAGTATGAGGATGTGCGCCGCAACGAGCAGGTTCCCCTGTGGCAGAGTCCTGCAGCGGCACAAGGGCTTATTCTGCCATGAAGTGGCACCCGTTGCAAAGCGGGCCCCGACGGGTCAAGTTCGATCGCGCTTTTCTTCGATGACGATGACCTCTGGCTTGGCGCTTCGGCCAAAGATCGGTGCTGTTTTGGTCTCGTGGGGGCGTGGCCTGTTCGGCAGCGGGTGCGGGGCCGTGGACGAGGACGAGGACGGGGCAGATTGCCCGTTCGCCTGCTGCTCCACCAGGTCGACCATCGCCAGGACCCGGCGTCGGGCTGCGTCGAACAGCTCCCAGACAACAAACCAGAATACGCCGAGGCCCCCGATGATGACGAGTACGCTCAGCCAGCCGGCGGCATCCGTTGAAAAAGGAATGGCGATGATGAGCGCGTGCCAGAGGGTCAGCACGCCGACGTCGGCGTAGGAGAGCGCCCGGGTTTCGCGCACGTCTTTACGCGCGTAGATGACGAGAGCGACGAGCAACAGCCCGAGGCCGATAAGAACAGCTCCGAAGAAGATGCCCAGCACCGCCCACGCGCCCGATCCAAAAATCGCAGACCCGACGAGAAGCCAGAGCGGCAGGGCTCCGGCGGCAATGAATTGCCAGTGGTAGAAGGCGCGGCGGATGATCACAGGATCAGCCTAGCGATGGGGGCTGACACTGGCCTTGGCGTTCGCTGGAGGCTGAAGTTACGAGAGTGTGCGCGGCAGAAGGTCGGGCCGTACCCGTTCGGTGCGTTCGATTTGCTGCTGGTGGCGCCAGGTACTGATGGCGCCATGGTTGCCGCTTCGTAACACCGGCGGAACGTCGAGGCCGCGCCAGCTGGCGGGCTTGGTGTAGCTGGGGTATTCGAGCAGGCCGTCTTCGTGGGATTCTTCGACGAGGCTTTCCGGGTTGCCGACAACGCCGGGAATGAGCCGGCCGATCGCTTCGATCATGGCCATGACGGCGACCTCTCCCCCGTTGAGCACATAGTCGCCGAGACTCACAAGCCGTACCCGGCCGCGCTGCGAGTAGTGATCGACGACACGCTGGTCGATGCCCTCGTAGCGACCGCATCCGAACACGAGGTGTTGCTCGAGCGAGAGCTCACGGGCCATCCGCTGGGTGAATTGATCCCCCGCCGGCGAGGGAAAGATGACGATGGGGCCGTCGTCGACCGGTGCCGGGTCAGTGCCGAGGATGGCATCGAGGGCGTCGCCCCAGGGCTCCGGCTTCATGACCATGCCGGCACCGCCACCATACGGGGTGTCGTCGACGGAATGGTGCCGGTCGTGGGTGTGGTCGCGCAGGTTGTGCACGCCCAACTCGATCAAGCCGCTTTGGCGGGCCTTGCCGAGTAGCGACAGATCGAGCACATCGAAGAATTCGGGAAAAATGGTGACGATATCGATGCGCATGGTCAAATTCTAGAAGATCTGGGCCTGCTCTTTCGCCTCGCGGTACCGGTCGACGACCACGTCAACCAGAGCAGCGGGGGCCGTTTCGCCCGGCAGCAGCAGCGGAGCCGTCACCAGTTCGGCGCCCACGCTCTGGACGCGCGTCAAGTCGAAGAAGAATCCGGGCGCCATGAGATAGGTACTCACGGTCACGTGTTCGCTGCGCAGTCTGGCACCGGTGACGGCACAGGCCAGCCGGGGCGTGGCCGCAGAGAGAAAGCCGACGGTGACGCGAACACCGAGGCGCTCTTCCAGAAGGGCGCCGACCGTGCGGCAGTCGTGCACCGCGCGGGCGTCGCTCGAGCCGGCGGCGGCGAGCACGATCTCCTGCCCGGGGACCCGTGTGTCGAACCCGTCTGCACGCAGACGATGTTCGAGAACGTCGATGAGTCGGTCGTCCGGCCCGAGCGCCCGTGACACGGTCGTCACGCGGTCATGCGCGCTGGTCTCTCGTTGCAGGTCGACGTGCACGTGGTAACCGGCAGAGAGCAACAGGGGCACCACGACCGCGGCGGAATCAGGGGGCACCGCACCGAGGCTCGCCGCGACATCCGGCTGTTGCACGTCGACGAAACCGCCGCTGACGGCAAGTTCGGGATGAGCGAGGGCAACGGCGTCGACGAGGGCAGCGATGGCGGCCTGGCCGTCAGCCGAGTTGGTGCCGTGCGAGATGGCGACGAGCGCGGCAGGTGCCGGCGTTGCGCGCTCGTCACCGCTCCGCTCGGTACGGCTCCGCTCGGCACCCCTCCCAGAGGCGCGGTGCCACTCGATGCTGTGCTGTGCTGCACGAGCCCGTTCGCCGAGTAAGGTCATGCCGCCTCGCGCAGTCCAGACTCGACCGCGACCTCGATATAGCCGCCGACAACGCGGGTTTCGTAGGTGTTCAGCACGAGTGTCGGGTTGGTGAAGCATTCCCCGGTACCGAGGTCGTAGACCTCTTTGTGCAGTGGCGAGGCGATGGTCGGGCGGTCGCCCTTGGAACCGACGATGCCGCGGGCCATGACGTTGGCCTCGGTGTGCGGGTCACGGTGATCGACGGCGTAGATCTCGGTGGGTGAGAGCAGGAACAATGCGATCTGTTTCATGCGAATGAGCGCGGCTTCACCCCAGCTGGGTTCCAGATCGGCTACGGCACAGGCACGCTCCCAGACCAGGGCGGGGCGGGTCACTGCAGCGGTACGGCGGGTGTCGGCCAGTGTCATCGTCATCGTGCGCTCCCAGGGGTTTGGTTTTTGGGGTTGTCGCGTTTGTGCGTCGATCCCACGGTAGGCGAGCCATATTTCAACCGATCGCCCGCCATGTTTCCCCCGGGTGAAACCCGCCTCACACGAGGTGCGCTTCGCTGTGGGGCTTTCGACCAGTCCGGGACACACGAGCGACACGAGGGGGAAACTGCCCCGAACTACGCTCACAATTGCCCCGCTTTGAAAGGATGCTGATGCCAGCTTCTCGTGAAACCGCCTCCGCGTATTCTGTCCCAGACACCTCCGCATCCGCTAGGGACGCGACACACGCCGTCACAACAGTGAGCCCGGCGGATGCCGCCATTGTCGAATCGGAGACTATGCGCCGCGTCATCGTGATCGGTGGCGGTCCCGCCGCACACCGCCTCACCGATGCCCTGCACTCCCGCGATACTGAGCACGCCCTCTCGATCGTCGTGCTGGCCGAGGAGAACCACCGGCCATACGACCGGGTCGCGCTGAGCCAGCGACTCACCGGAATGACCGACCTCACCCTTGCGCCCACAGCACCGTGGGATAGTGAGCGCATCGCGCTGCGCATCAACGAACGGGCCACCAGCATCGATCGGGTTGCACACACCGTCACTACGTCGACCGGGGCCGTGCTCGACTACGACGACCTCGTGCTCGCCACCGGATCCAGTGCTCCTGTACCCGAGATGCCGGGTCGCGAACACATTCGGGTCTACCGCACCCTCGACGATGTCGACGCCCTCGTCGCTGAACTCGCCGCCCTCACCGTCTCCCTCGGCCGCACCCCCAAGGTCGTCGTGGCCGGCGGCGGTCTGCTCGGCCTCGAAGCGGCCGGCGGACTGCACAAGCTCGGCGCAGAATCCGCCATCGTGCATTCCGGCGGCTGGCTCATGTCGGCCCAGCTCGACGAGGGTGGTGGACAGGCACTCGGTCGGCTCATCGTCGCTCAAGGCATCGAGCTCCACCTCGGCACCAGGGCCCGAACCATCCTCTGCGACGACGACAACGCGGTGACCGGCCTGCAGCTCGGCAACGGCCGCGACATTGCCGCCGACATGGTCGTCTACGCAATCGGCATCTCGCCGCGTGACGAGCTGGCGCGCGCCGCCGGACTGACCGTTGGTGCGCGCGGCGGCATCACGATCGGAAACGACTGCCGAACGAGCGACCCCAGCATCTGGGCGATCGGCGAGGTTGCCAGCTGGAATGACCGCTGTGTCGGCCTCGTCGCACCGGCCAACGCTATGGCCGAGGTCGTCGCCGACCGTCTGCTCGGCGGCAGCGCCGAGTTCACGACCGTCGACGACGCCACCAAGCTCAAACTCTCCGGTGTCGACGTAGCCAGCTTCGGTGACGCCCTCGCCAGCACGCCGGGCTCGCTCGAAATCGTCTACGCCGACCCGGCCCGCGGGCTGTACCAGAAGCTCGTCATGACCGACGACGCCAAAACCCTGCTCGGCGGCATCTTCGTCGGCGACGCCACGCCTTACTCGGCCCTGCGACCGATGGTCGGCCGCGAACTCAGCAGCGAGCCCGCCGCGTACCTCTCCGCAGCCAGTGCCGAGGTTCCCGGTGGCGACGAACTACCCGACGACGCCCTGGTCTGCTCGTGCAACATGGTCTCGGCCGGTGCTGTGCGAAGCGCCGTGCTCGGCGACGAGCACACCGATGCCTGCACCGAACTCGGCTCTCTCAAGGTCTGCACGCGGGCCGGAACCCAGTGCGGTTCGTGCGTGCCACTGGTCAAGAAGATCCTTGAGGCCGAGTTGACGGCATCAGGTCAAACGATCTCTCACGCCCTGTGCGAGCACTTCGAGCTGAGCCGGCAGGAACTGTTCGATTCGGTGCGGGTGCTCGGGCTCGTATCGAGCGACGAGATCTTTTCCCGTTTCGGCACCGGCCGCGGCTGCGATGTCTGCAAGCCCGCTGTCGGCTCGATCCTGGCCAGCCAGAACACCTCCTACATTCTGGATGCCGGCCGCGGCACTCTCCAGGACACCAACGACCGGGCCATGGCCAACATGCAAAAGGACGGCACCTATTCGGTCGTTCCGCGCATTCCGGGCGGTGAGATCACGCCCACCAAACTCGCCGTCATCGCGCAGGTCGCGCTGGACTTCGACCTGTATACCAAGATCACCGGCGGGCAACGGATCGACCTGTTCGGAGCCCGGCTGGAGCAGCTGCCCGACATCTGGCGCATCCTGGTCGACGCCGGCTTCGAGTCCGGCCAGGCCTACGGCAAGTCGCTGCGCAACGTGAAGTCCTGTGTCGGGTCCACCTGGTGCCGGTTCGGGGTGCAGGATGCCGTGGGGCTCGCGATTCGGCTGGAATTGCGCTACCGCGGCCTGCGCGCCCCGCATAAATTCAAGTTCGGGGTGTCAGGCTGCGCGCGCGAGTGCGCCGAAGCACGCGCCAAAGACGTGGGCATCATCGCCAGCGATAACGGCTGGAACATGTACGTTGGCGGCAACGGTGGTTTTCAGCCCGCGCACGGGCAGCTGCTGGCAACCGACCTCGACGAGGAAACCCTGATCAAGTACATCGACCGCTACATGATGTACTACATTCGAACGGCCGATCGCATGCAGCGCACGGCGCGCTGGATGGAAGACCTGGGCGGCGGACTCGAGCATGTGCGCGACGTCGTCATCAACGACTCACTCGGACTGGCCGAGGAACTCGAGCAGGCCATGCTCGCCCACGTCGACAACTATGAAGACGAGTGGGCAGCCACGCTCGCCGACCCCGAGCGCCTACGCCGATTCCGATCCTTCGTGAACGCGCCCACCGAGCCAGACCCGAGCATCGCTCTCGTTACGGAGCGTGACCAAATCCGACCCGCTACCCCGGCCGAGCGAGCCTCGTCGAGTACTGTTCTAGTAAGTGGAAGCCGCATTCCCGTTCGAAAAGAGTAAGAAGATGACAGCCCGGAATTTCGGTACGACTGGGTCGGTCAGCGCCGAGCAGGTCACGGCAGGGCAAGTCACCCTGGTCGGCGGCGGACCCGGCGCCGCGGGGTTGCTGACCGTCGCCGCAGTGACGGCTCTGGCCCAAGCGGATGTCGTGTTGTTCGACCGTCTCGCCCCCAACGACGAACTAGCCCTGCTCGCACCCCGCGCGACCCTCGTCGACGTCGGCAAACGCGCCGGCAGCCATCCGGTCTCACAGGCGGGGATCGAAGACCTGATGGTCGAGCATGCCCTCGCGGGCAAACGCGTGGTGCGGCTGAAGGGCGGCGACCCCTATGTGTTCGGGCGCGGAAGCGAAGAAGTGCTCGCCTGCCACCGCAACGGCATTGCCGTCACGGTTATTTCCGGTGTCACGAGTGCGATCGCCGTGCCGGCGGCGGCGGGAATCCCGCTGACGCACCGCGGGATCAGCCACGCATTCACCGTGATCAGCGGCCACGCACCGCTCACCGACAACGAACTCGAGGGCCTCACGCTGCTCGGAAGTACCATTGTCGTGCTGATGGGCGTTGGCACGTTGCCGACCCTGAGCCAGGGCCTGTTGCGCCACGGCATGCCAGCCAACCTGCCAGTGGCCATTATCGAGCGCGGCTTCAGCGCCACCCAGCGCACCACGGTGAGCACGCTGGCCGCCGTGCTATCGGATGCCGCAGCCGCCGGCGTGCGCAGCCCCGCCGTGCTCGTCATCGGTGAGGTTGTACGCCTCGCTTTCAGTGGCGACACGGCCGCGAACGACCTCGTGGCCCGGGCCGCCGAGTTCACGGTGACCGCCTGATGAACAGCGGGAGCGAACCGGTTTCGAACGGCGAGCGGGGAGCATCCGCTGCGCAGCTGCCCGGGCAGCACGCGCCGATGCCGGGCGCGACCGAGCCGATCGAGGTGGCGGCCCCTGTTTTGAGGCCGAACCAACTGGACGGGTTTCGCATCGGCGTGACCAGCGATCGCCGCTCGAGCGACCTGATCGACGCCTTCGAACGGCGCGGTGCCAAAGTCATGCACGCGCCGACGCTGCGCATCGCCCACTCCCAGCAGGACGGCCCACTGCTCGATGACACCAGAACCCTGATCATCGCGCGACCCGATATTCTGCTCGCGACCACCGGCTACGGCGTGCGACGCTGGTTTGAAGTGGCAGAGGCCGACGGCATCGGGTCCGACCTCACCGATGCATTCGCCGACACCACGATTCTGGTACGCGGACCGAAAGCACGCGGCGGCATTCGCGCCACCGGGCTGAACGACTCGGGCATGAGCGAATCAGAGACGACCGCCTCGCTCGTCGACAAGGTATTGGCCGAGTATCCGCCGGGACTCGTTGTCGGTATTCAGGTTCATGGCGCCACCGACGAGGTGCAACTCGACCGGTTGCGCGCGGTGCACCAGCAAGTGCTCGTCGTTGCGCCCTACCGCTGGATCGCCGTCGATGACAGCGACGAACGGGTCTACAAGCTCGTCGAAGCGATTTGTTCCCGTCAGCTGGACTGCGTGACCTTCACGAGCGCCCCGGCCGTGCACGCCCTCTTCACCGCGGCGGAAGGCATGGAGGTCTACCCGGAACTCATCGCGGCGCTGCAGACGCAGGTGTGCGCCGCCGCTGTCGGGCCGGTGACGAGTGCCCCGCTGATCGCGGCCGGGATCGCCCCGATCCAGCCGTCTCGGTTTCGGATGGGCGCGCTGATACGGCTGGTCTGCGAGCATCTGGAACAGAACATGATCGAACGGGTCGAGACGCAGAACGGACTCGTGCAGCTGCGCGGTTCGATCGTGCAGGTCGGCGCGGACCGCATCCAGCTGCCGCCGACAGCCCTCGCTATCCTGCGGGCGCTCGTTCGGGCACGCGGTGCGGTTGTCTCCCGCGAAGACCTCACGCTCTCCCTGGCCGGCGACTCCGACGATCACGCTATGGAGGTTTCGCTCAGCCGACTCCGGCAGACGCTCGGCATTCCCGGGTTGGTCGCGACCGTGGTCAAGCGCGGCTATCGCCTCAACGTGTAGCCGCCCGGTACACACATGCCGGTGCGCACCCTCCGGCCATTGTTCGGCACACAAATGCCGGTGCGCACCCTCCGGTCGTTGTTCGGCCAGTTGGGTGCGCACCGGCAACGGTACGGTTGAGCGTTACGGTTCGTCGCTTGTATGAGCGGATGCCGCAGCATCCGGTTCAGAGTCGCCTTCTGAATCCGTTTCCGGTACAGCGCCAGCGGCGGCACCATCGGCCGCGTCCTCTGGCAACTCTTCGAGAAGGCCGGGCGGCGGCGTGATCGTGACCAGGCCGTTTTTCACGTCGACGGTCGGCACGATGGCCTTGACGAACGGGATCATGACGTCGCCGGTGGGCGTCTTCACGATCAACAGGTCTTGGGCCGGCATGTGCTCGAGGCGACCGATGGTGCCGATGCGTACCCCATCGCGCATGACGGCGAGACCGACCAGCTGGTGGTCGTACCAGGCGTCTTCTTCATCTGATTGTTCCGCGACGTCCGCGTCGATCCAGAGGATCGCCTTCGCGAGCGTTTCTGCCGCGCTGCGGTCGACAACATCCTTGAAAAAACCGACAGCGTGCTGGTTGTACCAGCGCAGCTCGACGAGTTCGATCGTCTTGCCGTGCCAAGCCGAACCGGTCGGAACCTGCAGCGTGAACACGGCACCCGGGACGAAACGTCGTCCCGGGTCATCCGTGAACAGTTCGAGCTTGATTGCTCCCTTGAGGCCGTGAGCCTTGGTCAGGCGCCCCACCCGTAATTGCTGGGTGCGGTCCTTCTCACTATCGTCCACTGTCGCGTCGTTCACTGAACTAGAAATCAGTGTCGACGACGTCGACGCGAACGCGTCGACCATCGGCCAGAGCTGCAACGAGGGTGCGCAGTGCTTTCGCGGTGCGACCAGCACGGCCAATGACCCGGCCGAGATCCTCGGGGTTCACCCGAACCTCGAGCACATCGCCTCTTGCAGAGTTCTTTTCTGCAACGTGCACATCGTCCGGGTGATCAACGATCCCCTTGACGAGGTGTTCGAGCGCGGGAGCAAGCAACAGTTACGCCTCTTCGGTTGCTTCGACAGCAACCTCTTCTACCTTGGCGACCGGCTTGTCGGCCTTGGGCTTGAGAACCGGCTTCTTCTTCTCGTCAGCGACGAAAGCAGCCTTCGGTTCCTTCACCTTGACGGTGCTCTTGGCGTTCTTGTCGCCCTTGAAGATTCCCCAGTCGCCGGTGAGCTTGAGGAGTGCAGCAACCTGCTCGGTCGGCTGAGCGCCGACGCTGAGCCAGTACTGCGCACGCTCAGACTTGACCTCGATGACCGAGGGCTCCTCCGTGGGGTGGTAGATGCCGATTTCTTCGATGACACGACCGTCGCGCTTGGTGCGCGCGTCGGCAACGACGATGCGGTAGTACGGTGCACGGATCTTGCCCATGCGCTTCAGACGGATTTTGACAGCCACAATTCTCCAGTGTTGATTCGATGTTTGGCGAACCTTGGGCCGTGAGCGTGGGGGCACACTCGGCATAAGCTCTATAGGATCACGTTGCACCGAGATAGAGGGTCGGGCACAACGGATCGCGACTAATCATTCTGTCAGAGATTGCTCACATTGTGATAATCGAACCTCAACGGCTTTCACCAGCCCACCCAAGGAGCACCCGTGCCACTTGAATTCGCCCGCTCCGCCCGCTCCACCGTGGGCATCGAGTGGGAGGTCGCCCTCGTCGACCGCAACACCGGCGATCTGGTGCCGATCGCCGATGAGGTACTCGACGCCCTCTGCGGCCCGGACGGCTCGGCGCACCCGACGATCACCGGCGAGCTCCTGCTCAATACGGTCGAGCTGGTTTCCGGCGTACACGACACCGTCCGCCACGCCGTAGCGGATGTCGCCGGCCAGCTCCGCGAAGTGCGTCGCGCTCTCGACGGCCGCGAGGTTGACGTGATCTGTAGCGGATCGCATCCGTTTGCGCAGTGGTTCGATCAGACCATCACCGACAAGGCGCGCTACCACAAGCTCATCGACCGCACCCAGTGGTGGGGGCGCAACATGATGATCTGGGGCATCCACGTGCACGTGGGCATCGACGACAAGGCCAAGGTCATTCCGATCATGAACGGCCTGCTGACGTATGTTCCGCACCTGCAGGCGCTGAGCGCGTCGAGCCCGTTTTGGGCTGGCGTCGACACGGGCTATGCCAGCAACCGTTCGCTCATGTTCCAGCAACTACCGACGGCCGGCCTGCCCTGGGACCTGCCCGACTGGGAGGCTTGGGAACGCTATGTCGACGACATGGCGGTGACCGGTACTATCGACGACGTGACCGAGGTGCGCTGGGACATTCGCCCGTCACCGCGCTGGGGCACGATCGAGATTCGCGTCTGCGACGGCGTCTCCACCACCGAGGAGCTCGGCGCAATCGCCGCGTTCATCCAGTGCCTGGTCGAATGGATGTCCACCCGCCTCGACGCGGGAGAAGACGTACCGCGCATGCAACCGTGGTTCGTGCGCGAGAACAAGTGGCGTGCGGCCCGCTATGGACTCGACGCTGAGATCATCCTCGATGCGGCCGGCACCGAGCGACTTGTAACGGATGACGTACGTCACCTCATCGAGATTCTCTCCCCCGTGGCCGAGCGGCTCGACTGCCTGCCGGAGCTGCAGGGTCTCCACCGCATTATCGACGACGGCGGCAGCTATCAACGACAGCTCGCTGTGGCTGCCGCCAACGAGGGCAGCCTGCCCGCTGTCGTTGCGGCGCTCAGCCACGAACTCGCGCAGGGGCTCGGGAGCTAGTGCAGTTTCAACGGGCAGGCGCCGTTCACCGTTTATCGCGGGGGCTGGCCTGACGACTCAGTTGCCGTGTGCCTCGATCGAAACCGGCTGCCATTCGTTCCACGTCGCCAATCGGGACTCGTAGTCCTTGGTCGCGATGCCCAAGGGTGCCTTGCCGAAGAAGATGCGCAGTGGCGGCTTCTGGGCATCGACGACCTTGAGGATCGCGCCGCGGGTGGCCTTCGGGTCACCGGGATCGTTCGCAGAGGGACGACTCGCCGCCGCCTGTCGCACATCGGCGTACTCCGCCATCTCATCGCTACGCGAGGCGGATGGGCCCGACCAGTCGGTTGAGAAACCGCCAGGTTCCACCAGAGTCACGTTGATACCGAAACCCGCGACCTCCTGGGAGAGTGACTGCGAAAAGCCTTCGAGTGCCCACTTCGACGCATGGTAGATACCAACAGTGGGAAACGCGCTGATACCGCCGATGCTTGACACCTGGATGATGTGACCCGAACCCTGCTTGCGCATGACCGGAACCGCTGCCTGTGTGATCCAGAGCGCGCCGAACAGGTTTGTCTCGATTTGTGCTCGGGCCTCGTCTTCGGTCAACTCCTCGACCATGCCGAAATGCCCGTAGCCAGCGTTGTTGATGACGATATCGAGCTGGCCGAAGTGCTCGGCTGCCTTCTGCACGGCCGCGAAATCCGCATCCCGGTCCGTGACGTCGAGCCGGATCGGCAAAAAAGTATCCGGGTACTTCTCAACGAGAGCATCCAGAGTTTCCACTATTCGTGCGGTGCCTGCGACGCTGTCGCCACGCTCGAGCGCAGCTTCCGTCCACTCGCGGCCGAAGCCCTTGGACGCGCCCGTAATAAACCAAGTCTTGCTCATGGGTATGTTCCTTTCAATGGATGACCTAGACGGTAACGTTCGACGAGGGCAAACACTTCCCACCCGCACGGGCGTCCGGTGTCACTCTCGCGCCCTGACCGTTCTACCGGTGGCGAACCTACTACGCGACCGGTCGCCATCATCCTCAGCGTCGATTCGGCTTCGGAGCCGGATGTACTCGGGCGTTGATCATCCTGGATGCGGCCGGCGCCGAATGTCTCGTGACGGATGACGTGCGTCGCCTGATCGAGATCCTCGGTCCAGCGCCATGGTGTCGTCGCGCTCTACGCCCTCGCCGTTGCCACCGTCGTATTCGTTGAAATCGTCTGGGCCGTCAGCAGGTTGCCAGCATGGACTTGATCGCCGCCTTTTCAGCGGAGTCCATGGACAGCCCCCACCCGTACTTTACGTGCACAACATGCTTGGCGTAGGTGCAGTGGTACGAGGCCAGCGGCGGCTGCCACTCCGCCGCGTCCCTATCGGACTTAGACGCGTTGACGTTGTCGGTGACGGCGATGAGCTGACCGTCGCTCAGGCTGTTGGCGAACTGCTGACGCTTGCTCGTTGTCCAGGTCGACGCTCCGGACCCCCAAGCCTCAGACAATGCCACGACGTGGTCGATGTCGACATCCGATGACGCATAGTTCCAGGCACCGTCATAGACGGAGTACCAGCTTCCCGAGGTCGCTGAACAGGTCGAGCTGGTCACGACGTCGACGCCATCGCGCTGGAGCACTATCTCTCGTGTGTCGCAGCTACCGGACTGCGTGGTCCAGTGCGGGAATAAATCTCGGGAGTACCCGACCGAACCCGTCTCGGCCTTAGTGTCGATCGTGGCCAGCTCGCTGTTGATGGTGCTGAGCGCCGGCGGGTCCGGCGGGGAGGCGAACGCCGGAGTGGCCGTCAGATGAGTCGCCGCAACGACAAGTGCACCGATCAGGAGCAGGGCGGTGGGCAAACGTGTCATCGAGACTCCTCGGATCGACCGTGAATCAGGAGACATCGATTCATCGGATTGCCTTAATACTCTCGGGTAGCGGGTCTGCACCGCAGGCCATTCAGGTGAACGCTAAGCAGCCATTGCGCGACGGCCGGTTCGGAGCACCGGCCGCGTCATATCGGCAAGCAACACTCCACCTGTGCGTGACGTGGCCTCCAAGCATGGTCTCGAGCAGCTCGGCGCCCCGCGTGACAGTGTCAATGACGGTCCTCCCCGCCGAGCGCTGCAGCGAGTTCAGCAGCCCTCAGGAAAACACGCGGTGGGCGTACAGGCGTCCGTTGACAATGGCGGCATCCACGTGCTGGATCGGTCAGGGCGTGCGTGCTCAGGCGTTCTTGGAGTCGCGCCAGGCCAGCCAGTCGGTGGCGGGCGCCAGGTCGTAGACGGGGCCGGAGATTCCCACCGTGAACAAGCGCGTGCCGAGGTCGAAAAGTGCGTCCGCGTCAGCGATGGTGCGCCCGCGTAGCTCGGTGGAGATTTCGATCTCGGCGATATCTCGGCCGACTTCGTCGCACCAGGCGCTGAGCACGCCGAGCTTGTGTTCGAGGACCTCGGGGTTGGAGAACGAATGCCAGATGTCGGCGTGCTGGGCGACGATGCGCAGGGTTTTCTTCTCGCCGCCGCCGCCGATGAGCACGGGGATGTCGCGGGTCGGCGGCGGGTTGATTTTGGCCCAGCGGGCCTCGATGCGATTGAGACTGTCGTCGAGTGCGTTCAACCGGGTACCGGGCGTGCCGAATTCATAGCCGTACTCCTGATAGTCGCGCTCGAACCAACCGGCACCGGTGCCGAAGATGAAGCGTCCGCCGCTGATGTGGTCGATCGTGCGCGCCATGTCGGCCTGCAGATCAGCGTTGCGGTAGCTGTTGCAGTTCACCAGGGCGCCGAATTCAAGGGTCGTGGTCTGCTCGGCCCAGGCGGCAAGGATGGTCCAGGACTCGAAGTGCAGGCCGCCTGGCTCACCGCTGAGCGGAAAGAAGTGGTCCCAGTTGAAAGCGATATCGAACCCGCGCGTCTCGACATCCGTGAGCGTGTCCCGAATCTTTGAGTACTCGGCGTGCTGAGGGGCAATCTGCACGCCGATGCGCACCTGGTGGTTCGTCGTTGAAGTCACGTGTCCAGCCTAGGCCGCGCCCGGGCCGAGCCGTGACCCGGGGCTGGACGCATCCAGATCGCGCAGCATGCGCTTCGGGCCCACCGTGTGCACCTGGGCCCCGTTTACAAACTGGGCCCGTGGACGGGGCCCGGGCCCCGTCCACAGGTCGCGGCCGGACACCCACGCCGCGGCTCATGCGGCGGTCCGGCACTCGAACTGGGTTCGGGCCCACCTTATAAACCTGGGCCCAGTTTATAAACTGGGCCCAGGGTTGGGGCCCGGGCCCCGTCCAGAGAGAGGCGCGTGCACGGGTCGCGCGGACTACCGGCCGAGCATTTTCTGCAGCGCGGCCATTTCTTCTTCGGTAGGGCCGCCGGCCTTGCCCTTGCCGGGCTGGGCGCCGGAGCCGAGGCCGAAACCTGAGCCGGCGGCATCCGCTGAAGCAGTGTCACCGACGGGCTTGATTCCCGAGGCAATCGCTGCATTCTCGGCGGCACGCTTAGCGGGGTTGCCCGACTTTGACCCCTTCTTCTTCTGCGCCACCTTGGGCTTACCGCCGTAGCCGGCGCCGGGGATCGGTCCCATGCCGGGAATGTTGGGCATTCCGCCCTTGGCGACGGTCTTCATCATCTTGGCGGCCTGCTCGAAGCGCTGCACGAGCTGGTTGACCTCGGTGACACTCGAGCCCGAGCCCTTGGCGATGCGCAGGCGGCGGGAGCCGTTGAGCAGTTTCGGAGTGGTGCGTTCGAGCTTGGTCATCGACTGGATGATGGCCTCGGTGCGCACGATCTCGCGCTCGTCGAAGTTCTCGAGCTGGGCCTTCATGGCGCCGGCGCCGGGCAACATGCTCATCATCTTCTTGATCGAGCCCATGTTGCGCAGTTGCTGCATCTGGCCGAGGAAGTCGTCGAGGGTGAAGGTGTCGGTCGCGAACTTCTCGGCGACCTTGCGGGCCTCATCTTCGTCGAACGCGCCCTGCGCCTGCTCGATCAGGGTGAGGATGTCACCGAGGTCGAGGATGCGGCCGGCCATACGGTCGGGGTGGAACGGCTCGAAGTCGTCGAGTCCTTCACCGGTGGAAGCGAACATGATCGGGCGACCGGTGAGGCTCGCGACCGAGAGGGCCGCGCCACCGCGGGCGTCGCCGTCGAGTTTGGTGAGCACGACGCCGGTGAAGTCGACGCCATCCTGGAACGCCTTCGCCGTTGCGACGGCGTCCTGGCCGATCATCGCATCGATGACGAAGAGCACCTCGTCGGGATCGATCGCCTTGCGGATGTTGGCAGCTTGCTTCATGAGCTCGGCATCGACGCCGAGCCGGCCAGCGGTGTCGACGATGACGACGTCGTGCACCTTCTGCAGGGCGTACTTCACGCCGTCGCGGGCAACCTTGACCGGGTCTCCGACGCCGTTACCGGGCTCAGGCGCGTACACGGCGACGCCGGCTTGCCGGGCGACGACCTCGAGCTGAGTGACCGCGTTGGGGCGCTGCAGGTCGGCGGCCACCAGCAGAGGGGTGTGGCCGTCTTTGGCGAGCCACTTGGCGAGCTTGCCGGCGAGGGTGGTCTTACCGGCACCCTGCAGGCCGGCGAGCATGATGATGGTCGGCGGTTTCTTGGCGAATTCCAACCGACGCTGCTGGCCGCCGAGAATCGTGATGAGTTCGTCGTTGACGATCTGCACGACCTGCTGGGCCGGGTTCAGCGCCTTGCTGACCTCGTCGCCTAATGCGCGCTCTCGAACCTTACCGGTGAAGTCCTTGACGACCTCAAGGGCGACGTCGGCGTCGAGCAGCGCGCGGCGAATCTCCCGAACGGTGCCGTCGACATCCGCTGCGCTGAGCTTGCCCTTGGTGCGGAGGTTTTTGAACGTCTCGGCAAGACGATCTGAGAGGTTTCCAAAAGTTGCCATGATGCGTTTAGTTTAACCGGTGGCCGGGGTACTTCTAAACGGATGTTGCGGCGCTTGCCGCTTCGATGGCCATGGCTGCCGAAGCGGCGGCCCTGCGGCGGCGCAGCCACCAGAGGGTTCCGGCTGACAGGAGCAGGAGCACTGCGCCGGAGGACACCAGGGTGATGAGCAGTACCGGGGATCTGTTGGGGGCGACGGTTTCGCCGACTCCCGCATCGGGGAAGGTGATGGTGGCCGAGGCTTCGCGCTCGAGCAGGCCGCTCTCAAGGGAAAGGGTGGCGTCCCACGGGCCGTTCGGGAGTTCGTCGGAGAGGGTGAAGACCACCTCGCCGGAGTCACCGGAGGCGAGGGTGGTGGCTTGCTGCAGCGTGAAGGGACCAGCGGACAGGCCAGCCGGTCCGTTGGTGAGGGTGAGGTCACCGGCGATGTCCACAGCCCGACCTCCGGCATTACGCACAACAGCGGACACTGTGGGAGCCCCGTCGGTATCACGAGCAGGGGTGAGAGCACCGATGTCAAAATCAACTGGGGAGCCATTTCCTGGTCCGACAGAGAGGAGCATTCGAATTCCTGCACGGGTGGCCTGAACGACGGAAGTTCCACCGATGTCGGCGCTGCGAACCTCCGCCCACACCACAGAATAATATTCGCTCTCGGAGGCGTCGACCGGGATGTCCACCGTTACGGTGACCATCGCAGTCTCCTGCGGACCGAGCAGCAGACTTTCGTGGTCGAACGACGTCCAGGCCGTGAGTTCGTTAGTGGACGACCCACTCGCGGCGTCAAAGCGGCCACCATGAACGGTGGCCGCTTCACTGTAGATTCGGACCGTGCGTTCAAAACTGGAGTTGTTCGCGACCTCGACTCGCCGATCAATGGTCGCGCCGGGCGCTAAGCGGTCGATGATGCTCGTGAAGGTCCGGGGATCATCCTTGGTTGCCTCCGGAACGTCGACCAGCCGAATTCCGACTCCGGAAGACTCGGAATCGTTTAGCGTCTGCGCAAACGCGGGCGATGCCCAGCCGGTGAAGAAAACGAGGGCAAGTCCGACGGTTACCAAGTTTCGCACGATGGTCAGCCTCAAGGTTGGGAATGTGTTGATCCGGGTGTGCAGCGGGTGAGGCATCCGGTCTCCCTGCGCCTCACCCGCTGTGAACTCGTACCTAGCTTGTGAGAACGGAGTGGGTGATCACGGATGTGTAGCTGCCGGTCTGCGTGTTGCCAGGTATAGCGACGCGCAAATCTGCACTCCAGGTCGCCTGATTATTTCCGGCAACTTGAGTGGCCGTCTGCTGCACCAGCGCAGGAGTCGTTCCGAATTTCACAGTCCCCACCGCCAAAGTGCTGCTACCCATTCCGTCCGTCTTTGATGCAGTTCGCGGAATATATGTCCCTACAGCATCGACGGGGATTGGAGTCGTGACCCCACCGTTGATTGTGAAATTAGCCATTGAAACGGACGCTACCCACCCGGTCGTTCCTGCACGCTCGTCCGTCACCACGATTCCGCTTGCCACTCCCGTAACGGTAGTGCCGGGTTTCGCAGGCGCTCCCGACGTGCCAAGAAGGCTAAACGACCCGCCGGACGTGATCGAAAGCGCGCCCGCGGCAATGGCGATCGTGGCGGTCTTGGGGTTTGTTTCATCGACGGCCATGGCGGGTGTGACGGTGGCACCAACGAGGGCGACCGAGCCCAGTAGGGCAAGGGCAGCGAAACTGGACTTACGCATGGTGAAGCCTTTCAGTGGAGGTGAACCGATCGACGTTAAGCATGAAGCCCCAATGTCGGTCAGAGGGTCAAGAATCTCGACCTGTCAGATTCTACGTATACCAATACAGGCCACCCAATCGGGGCACGAACGGCGTACTTTCCCCATTTACCCTATTTCCGCGGAAAGACGCGGCCTAGAACCCCCTAACGAGCGCCCCGCGCGGTAAGTGCCACCCAAACTGGGGTCAGGAAAACGTCAACAATGGGCCCGAGGGCTCTGATCCGCGTGACGGGGGTCCCTATGTTCCCGCCGAGGCGCCATTCAGGACAGGCGCGACAAGACGTTCGACCGCACGGACGACGCTGGCGCGCCGGGCCGCGATCGCTATCGGGTTGAGAGCTCCGGCATAGGTCAGTACCGTGCCGGGTTCGTGCATCCACGCGGAGGCCACTCCGAAGACGAGAGTCAAGAGCTGCGCCGCATCCCACGTGGCATCAACCCGGCCGGCGGCCTGCGCTAAGCGGATGCGCCGCACCTGTTCGTCGCGATAGCCGATCATGACCTCGAGCGCCGGCAGCTTGGTGCCATCGGTTTCGAGGCGCGCCCAGTCGATCATGCGCAGGTGGTCACCGTGCAGCACAGCATGGTCGAACAGCGCGCCAGCAAAAGCTGGCACATCGTGGTCGGTGAGCACGGCGTCGCTCGCGAATTCGCGGAGATTTACTTCCAGCACCTCGAGGAACAGCTGTTTCTTGTCGGAGTAATAGGCGTAGAGGCGCTCCTTGCTCGCGGTAGCACTCCTGGCAATGCGGTCGATGCGCGCCCCGGCCAGGCCGTAGGCCGCGAACTCCGTGCGCGCTGCATTGAGAATGCGGGTCTGAGTGTCTGCTCCATCGCGTGCCATACCCGATTATAACCATTAGTGCACTAAAAACGAACTAGTTCGTTTGGTTTTGGCGATAAGGTTGCCAATATGTCGACTCCACGCCGCAGTACTGATGCACCGCCAATCGATTCGAACCACACCGACCCGTTTGAAACACCCTCAACGAGCACGGCCCGACCGGTCACGGTGGAACCCGATACCGCAGCGCCGTCATCAGCGAGTGCGGCATCCACTTCTGTTGATCACCGAGCGGCCAACTCCCGCCGGTGGTGGCTACTCGCCATTGTGGCGCTCGCCCAGCTCACCGTCGTGCTGGACGGCACCATTGTGAACATCGCGCTTCCCCAGGCGCAGATCGCGCTCGGCATGAGTGACGGCAACCGTACCTGGGTCGTCACTCTCTACTCGCTGGTGTTCGGCGCGCTGCTGCTCCTCGGCGGGCGCATCGCCGACTTCTGGGGCCGCAAACGCTCCTTCATCGTGGGCATGGCCGGGTTCGCCATCGCTTCGGCCATCGGCGGTGCTGCGCAGAACACCGGGGAGCTACTGGCTGCTCGTGGCCTGCAGGGGCTGTTCGCAGCCTTACTCGCTCCCGCCTCGCTCGCCCTACTCACCGTGAATTTTCCCGGCGGCAAGGACCGCATCAAGGCCTTTGCCCTCTACGGCGCAATCGCCGGCGGTGGCGCGGCCGTTGGCCTGATTCTCGGCGGCGTGCTCACCGAGTACGCGAGCTGGCGCTGGTGCCTGTTCGTGAACGTGCCGATCGCGATCGTAGCTATTGCGGCCGCCCTTCCGGTGATCCGGGAAAGTAAGGCACACGGCAACACCCGGTATGACGTGCCGGGGGCCATTCTCGTGGCGTTCGGTCTCGGATCCCTCGTCTTCGGCTTCGCCCAGGCCGAGAATGGCTGGGGCAGCTGGCCCGTGCTCGTCTGCCTCCCGCTCGGGCTGGTGCTGCTGGCACTGTTCGTGTTTGTGGAGAGCCGGTCCAATCATCCGCTTCTGCCGTTGCGCATCATCGTCGACAAGGTGCGCGGCGGAGCCTTCCTCACCGCTTTGCTTTCCGGCGCTGCGCTTCTTGGCGGACTGCTTTTTCTCACGCTCTATTTTCAGATCGTGCTGGGATACACCCCGATCCAGTCCGGTCTCGCTTCCCTACCGATGACGGCGACGATTATGATCGGTGCGGGGGTGCTGTCGAAGTTTCTCGCCAGCACCGGCGTACGCATTCCGATGACTGTCGGCCCGATCGTCGGCGCAGCCGGCCTGCTCTGGCTGACCGGCATCACGGTGGGCGGAAACTATGCGCTGGAGGTGCTGCCCGGGCTCATTCTGCTCGGAACCGGCCTCGCCTTGATCTTCGTGCCTCTTCAAAACGTGGCCCTGTCAGGAATTGCCGAACACGACGCCGGCGCGGCAAGCGCGGCCGTGACGGCCATGCAGCAGATCGGCGGCTCGCTCGGAACCGCGCTGTTCACCGCGCTCTACACGGCCGCAGTGAGTTCCTATCTGGTCGGCAAGGTACCCTCACCGGCCGCACAGTTCGGCGCGCTCGTGAGCGGCTACCAGTCCGCATTTCTGTGGGCGGCCATCATCATCTTCGCGGCGGCGCCCATTGCATTCTTCCTCGTACGCCCGCGCAGGGACGATCTGCTCGCACCGGAGCCCGCTGTGCACCTGGGGTAGCAGGATAGGCGGCCCGCGCACGCTCGCGGCCCACCTTATGAACGCGGGCCCAGTTTATAAACTGGGCCCGCGGACGGGGCCCGGGCCCCGTTCAATCAGCTGTCCAGGGCAACCAGGACGGTGTCGCCGTGCACGTCGATCGTCACGACGAGCAGTCCGTCGGAATCGTCGGGACTGATGGCATATTCGAGCACCGCGAAGTGCGCCTCGCTGCCGGCGTGATGCGGGTGAAAACTGATGCGCTGCAGGCGCAGCGAGCGCAGAAAGTCAATCTGCTGGTCGCCGGAATCCCAGATGATGGCGTTTTCGATCGCCTCCTGGTCCATCTCGTCGAGCTGCTCACCGATGTACTGGCTCGTCACTGATACCTCGGCCGACAGGTCAGCCACGAGGGATTCGCGCACCTGGGAGTCGAGGTCCTCCATCGAGCTGATCATCGCAGCAGCAATGTCGAGCGCCTCGGTGACCACCGAATCTTCATCGGGCGAACTGAGATCGATTTCGATGCTCTGGTCGCCGAGCTCGACGGAGTCCGACCAGTACACCTCTCCTTCGTCTTCGTCGCCGAGAATTCCGAAGAAATCGTGTTCAATGCTCATGCTGGTCTCACTGTCTCTTGAATGTAATAGTCGATCAGCCGACGAGTTTCTGGGCGAACACGTGCGGGGTGAAACCGGTGAGGTCGTTGATACCTTCACCCTGTCCAACCAGTTTGATGGGAATACCGGTCTTCTCCTGTACCGCCAGCACGAAGCCACCACGGGCTGAGCCGTCAAGCTTGGTCAGCACGAGCCCGGTCACCCCGGCGTGCTCGATGAACGCTTCGGCCTGGGCGAGTCCGTTCTGGCCGGTCGTCGCGTCGAGTACGAGCAGCACCTCGGCGATCGGCCCCTGCTTCTCCACCACCCGCCGAATCTTGGTGAGCTCGTCCATCAGGCCTCCCTTGGTCTGCAGGCGCCCGGCGGTGTCGATGAGCACGATTTCAATGCCCTCGTTCTTCGCCTTCTCCACGGTCTGAAAAGCGACGGATGCCGGATCCTGGCCGGTCATCTGCGGTTTCACGATCTGCGCCTCGGCGCGCTCGGCCCAGGTGGCCAGCTGTTCGACAGCGCCGGCCCGGAATGTGTCAGCAGCCCCGATCACGACGCTGCGACCGTAGGTATTGAGAAACTTTGCGAACTTGCCGATCGTCGTGGTCTTGCCGACGCCGTTGACGCCGACGACGAGCACGACGGCCGGCCGATCGGAGAGCGTGAGGGTGGAGTCGAGAACCGAGAGGCGCTCTTCGATGCCTTCACGCAGCATCCGCTGAAGGTCGGTCGGGTCGGTCGTGTTGTATTTGGCGACCTTGGCACGCAGGTCGGCGATGACGGCTTCGGTGACATTCGGGCCGAAATCGGCTTTCAGCAGGGCGTCCTCGAGGTCATCCCAGGTGTCCGCGTCGATGGTCTTCTTCGCGAACATTCCGCGCAGTGCGCCAGAGAGGGACCAGGGGGTTCGTTCAGCCATGTGCCTAGCCTACGGGGACGCCGCCGCCTTCCGCGCGGTGAGGGACGCGGTCAGGCCGCAGCATGCCAGCTGCCGATTGAACACGCAAGCGGTTCCGCGCAACCTGTGTGACGCCGCGTGACAGTGTGTGACAGCGCATGACCCGCTCACCGCGCCCCCGTTCGTGCGGCGCAGTAGCGTGAGAGTCGTTGGTCCGGTTCGTAAACCCCGGGGCAGCGCCGCAAACCGAGGGAGCCCACGTGCCGAACGAATCCGAGACGGTGCACAGCGAAACGGCCGTGGCCGCGAACGCACCGGCCGCGACCAAGTTGCCCGCAGCCCGTCCGCCGCGGCCTTCAACCCGCCCGAACGGCCAGTGGAAGATAGACGGCACCGAACCGCTCAACGGCAACGAGGTCTGGAAGCAGATCGACAACGGCCTCGCTGTACGTGGCCGTATCGAAGAAATCTATTCCAAGCAGGGGTTCGATTCCATTGACGGCACCGACCTGCACGGCCGTTTTCGCTGGTGGGGCCTCTACACGCAGCGTAAGCCCGGCATCGACGGCGGCAGGACCGCCACCCTCGAGCCGGAAGAACTCGAAGACCGCTACTTCATGCTGCGGGTGCGCATCGACGGCGGCCAGCTCACCACCGAACAGACCCGCGTGATCGGTGAGGTCTCCCGCGACTTCGGCCGCGACACCGCCGACATCACCGACCGCCAGAATATTCAGCTGCACTGGATCCAGATCGAGGACATGCCCGAAATCTGGCGCCGTCTCGAAGCCGTTGGCCTGGAAACCACCCAGGCCTGCGGCGACGTACCCCGCGTCTTCCTCGGCTCCCCCGTGGCCGGAATCGCTGCCGATGAACTCATCGACCCCACCGAAGCCATCGCCGAAATCGCCCGTAAGTACCTCGGCACCGACGAATTCGCCAACCTGCCCCGCAAATTCAAGACGGCCATCACCGGCCACCCGAGCCAGGATGTCGTGCACGAGATCAATGACATCGGTCTCGTAGCCGTCGACCACCCCGAGCTCGGCATCGGCTATGACCTGTGGGTAGGCGGCGCCCTCAGCACCACCCCGCGCCTCGCCGAACGGCTGGGTGCCTTCGTGGCCGAAGACCGAGTATCCGAGGTGTGGCGCGGCGTCACCTCGATCTTTCGGGACTACGGCTACCGTCGCCTCCGCGGCAAAGCACGCCTGAAGTTTCTACTCGCCGAATGGGGCACCGAGAAATTCCGTCGCATTCTCGAAGACGAATACCTCGGCTACCCCCTGCCAGACGGGCCCGCTGCGCCGCGCCCGAAGACGCAGGGTGACCACATCGGTGTGCACAAACAGAAGGACGGCCGCTTCTACATCGGCGTGGCCCCCTTCGTCGGCCGAGTCTCCGGCCAAACCCTCATCCGCCTCGCCGACCTGCTCGAATCCTACGGCTCGAGCAGGCTGCGCACGACCCCACATCAGAAGATCGTGGTGCTCGACGTAGCTGAAGAACACGTGGAGCCGCTCATCGCGGCCCTCGACGAGATCGGGCTATCGGCCCGCCCCAGCCTGTTCCGCCGCTCCACCGTCGCCTGCACCGGCATCGAATTCTGCAAGCTCGCCATTGTCGAAACCAAGCAGACGGCAACGGATGCCATCCTCGAGCTCGAACAACGCCTCGCCACCATCGAGGCCCCGCACCCCATCACCCTGCACGTCAACGGCTGCCCCAACTCCTGCGCCCGCATTCAGGCGGCGGATATCGGGCTGAAAGGCCAGCTGCTGCCGGATGGCAACGGCGGTTCCACCCCTGGTTTCCAGGTGCACCTGGGCGGCGGTCTCGCCTCGGTCGATCGCGAAGAAGCCGGCCTCGGCCGCACCGTGCGTGGCCTCAAGGTCACCGCCGAGAACCTCACCGACTACGTCGAACGCCTCGTGCTGCGCTTTCTAGCCGCCCGCAGCGCCGACGAAACTTTTGCGCAGTGGGCACACCGCGCCGATGAAGAGGACCTCAAATGAGCGCTGTCAATCTGAACGCCAAAATACGCCAGACCCGCGCTGCCACGTCCCCCGCCCGCGACCTGCCGCCGCGTCGATCGGACGTCGAGCTTCAGGCCCTCGCCGAAGCCGGCTCCATTGAGCTCGCAGCGGCCGCGGCCGCCAACAACCGTGAGGCCACCGCCGCCGAGGTCGTGGCCTGGGTCGCCCGCAATTTCGGCGTTGGCTCTGTTGCCGTCGCCTGCTCCATGGCCGACGCGGTGCTGCCCGAGATCGTGTCGCAGCAGCTGCCCGGCGTCGACGTGCTCTTTCTCGACACCGGGTATCACTTCGCCGAGACCTATGCAACCCGCGACGCGGTAGCTGCCGCCCTGCCGGTAACGATTGTCGACGTGTTGCCGCTGACGACGGTGCCGGAGCAGGATGCCCTGCACGGCGCCGAACTCTTTGCCCGCGACGCCAACGCCTGCTGCGCGATGCGCAAGGTCGAACCGCTACAGCGGTCGCTCAGCGGCTACGAGCTGTGGTTCACCGGTGTGCGCCGGGACGAAGCACCCACCCGCGCCAACACGCCGCTGGTGACCTGGGACGAACGCAACGGCTTGGTGAAGGTGAACCCGGTTGCCGCCTGGAGCTATGACGAGCTCATGGACTACGCCACCGAACACCAAGTTCCCGTGAACATATTGCTCTCCCAGGGCTATCCCTCCATTGGTTGCGCCCCGTGCACCCAGCCCGTCGCGGCTGGTGCTGACCCCCGTTCCGGCCGCTGGGCCACCCTCGAGAAGACAGAATGCGGGCTCCACCTATGACGATCGCAACTTCACACCGCCTCTCCGAACTTGACGTGCTCGAGAGCGAAGCGATCCACATTATTCGCGAGGTCGTCGCCGAGTTCGAACGCCCCGTACTGCTGTTCAGCGGCGGCAAGGACTCCGTCGTCGTACTGCACCTCGCCGCGAAGGCGTTCTGGCCTGGCAAGATTCCGTTCTCGCTGCTGCATGTGGACACCGGCCACAACTTTCCCGAAGTGCTCGAGTTTCGCGACAAGACCGTCGCCGCGCACGGCGTACGTCTGACCGTCGCCAAGGTCGAGGATTACATCGCCGACGGCCGCCTGGCGGAACGCGCCGATGGCACCCGCAACCCGCTGCAGACCCTCCCATTGCTCGACGCCATTGCAGCCGGTCGGCACGATGCGGTCTTCGGAGGCGCTCGTCGCGACGAAGATAAAGCGCGCGCGAAGGAGCGCATCCTCTCGCTACGCGATGAGTTCGGGCAGTGGGACCCGCGCAACCAACGCCCCGAACTGTGGAACCTCTACAACGGCCGCCACACCGTCGGCCAGCACGTTCGCGCCTTTCCGATCAGCAACTGGACCGAACTCAACGTCTGGCGCTACATCGAACGCGAGAACATCGCACTGCCCCCGCTCTACTACGCCCACGAGCGTGAGGTGTATCGCCGCGACGACATGTGGCGTGCCGTCGGTCCGGTCAGCCCGGCACGAGCCGACGAGACCGTCGAAGTTCGCACCGTGCGCTACCGCACGGTGGGCGATATGAGCTGCACCGGCGCGGTCGACTCGGCAGCGGTATCCGTCTCCGACGTCGTGCGCGAGGTGGGAGTGAGCACCATCACCGAACGCGGCGCGACCCGCGCCGACGACCGCATCTCCGAGGCCGCCATGGAAGACCGCAAAAAGGAAGGATATTTCTAATGAAGAATTCGCTCCGTTTGGGCGCCCTCATGCTGGGAACGTCCCTTCTGCTCAGTGGATGCGCCGCCACGGCCAGCACCGAGCCCGCAACCGACCAGGGTCCCGCCGCCGAACTTCGCCTGGGCTACTTCGACAACGTCACCCACGCCGCGGCGCTCGTCGGGCTGCAGAACGGCTACTTCGCGGATACCCTCGGCGACACGAAACTGAGCACCCAGATTTTCAGCGCTGGCCCGGCGGCCGTTGAGGCACTCAGCGCCGGGGCCATCGACGCCGCGTACATCGGCCCGAGCCCAGCCGTGAACACGTTCATTCAAAGCGCCGGCCAGTCGGCCGTTATCGTGGCCGGAGCCACGAGCGGCGGGGCTGCGCTCGTGGTGCGAGACGGCATCGACAGCCCGGCCGACCTGGCCGGCACGATTCTCGCCACTCCGCAGTTGGGTAACACCCAGGATGTCGCCCTGCGATCCTGGCTCGGCGACGAGGGTTACAAAACCAGCACGACCGGAGGCGGCGACGTCACGGTGTCCCCCACCGATAACGCGCAGACTTTCACCCTGTTCCAGAGTGGCAAGATCGACGGCGCCTGGCTGCCTGAACCCTGGGTCTCCCGGATTGTACTCGAAGGCGGCGGCCACGTGCTGGTCAATGAAGCCGACCTCTGGGACAACGGCGATTTTCCCACCACCGTACTGCTCGTGCGCAAAGCCTTTCTCGAGGAGCACCCGGACACGGTGGGGGCCCTGCTCGACGGGCACGCCACCGCCGTGGACTGGCTCACCCAGAACCCGGCCGACGCCCCGGCCGTCATCAACGCTCAGCTCACGGCCGACACCGGCAAGGCTCTCGCCGACGATGTTCTGGCTCGCGCCCTGACCGAAGTGAAATTCACTGTCGACCCGCTCGCCACGACCTTTCCGGCGTTACTGGGCGAGGCGGTCAAGGTCGGCACCGCCAAGGACGGCGACCTGAACGGCCTGTTCAACGTGACACTGCTCAACGCCGTACTAGCCGAACGCTCTGAAGGACCGGTCTCGGCCGGCGGATTGGGAACGGAATAACAGATGACCCTCACCATTGACCCCCAGGCCAGCACCGAAAACGACTTCGTCGCCGCTCCCGAAGGCACCCTCTTTCGCTTCGCAACGGCCGGTTCCGTCGACGACGGCAAGTCCACCCTGGTGGGCCGACTGCTGCACGACTCGAAGGCGATCCTGGCCGACCAGCTCGAAGCGGTCACCCGAACCTCCACCGAACGCGGCTTCGGCGGCGAGAGTGGCGGCATCGACTTCGCCCTCCTGACCGACGGCTTACGCGCCGAACGTGAACAGGGCATCACCATCGACGTGGCCTACCGCTACTTCGCAACGCCCGCGCGGTCCTTCATTCTCGCGGACTGCCCCGGCCACGTGCAGTACACCCGCAACATGGTCACCGGCGCCACCACAGCGGATGCTGTCATCATGCTCATCGACGCCCGCAAAGGGGTGCTCGAGCAGACGCGCCGTCATCTCAGCGTCGTCGCGCTGCTGCGGGTACCGCACGTGATCGTCGCGGTCAACAAGATCGATCTGCTGGACTACGACGAAGCCGCGTACCGAGAGGTGGAGGCATCCGTTCGTCTCGTCACCGCCGAACTCGGAATCGCTGAGGTTCTCGTGATTCCAGTGTCGGCACTGGTCGGCGACAACGTCGTCGACCGCTCAGAGCGCACGCCCTGGTACGCCGGGCCGAGCCTGCTTGAACTGCTGGAGACGCTCAGCGTGATCGATGACCTCGACGCATCTGGGCGGGCCTCCGAGGCATTCCGGCTGCCCGTGCAGCTCGTACTGCGCCCGCAGGGCGCTGTCGTCGTGGCCCCCGAGCTCGCCGACTCCTACCGCGACTATCGGGCCTATGCTGGCCAGATCGCGAGCGGCAGCATCAAGGTGGGTGACACCGTCAGCGTTGAACCCGGCGGCGGCACCAGCACCGTCACCAGCATCGACTTCGCCGGGGTATTTCTTGACGAAGCCTTCGCGCCGCAGTCGGTCGCCCTGCAGCTGGCCGACAATCTCGACATTGCCCGCGGCGCCATCATCGCAGCGCTGGACACCCTGCCGCCTCTTACCCGCACGCTCGAAGCCGACCTGTTCTGGCTCGACCCGCGCCCGCTCGCTCCGGGCGCCCGAGTTCTGGTGAAGTTCGGCACGACCGTGGTGCAGGCCCTGGTCAGTGAGGTCACCGGTCGGCTCGACCTGACGACGCTCGGCGTTGAACCGGCGACAAACCTGGCCGTGAACGATATCGGGCAGGCCAGCATCCGCTTATCGCGCGATCTGCCCGTGGAACGCTACGTGCAGAACCGCCGCTCGGGCGCTTTTCTCGTGATTCACCCGCAGGACGGCGCAACCCTCGCCGCCGGCATCGTCACCGCACCGGGCGAGCCCACCCGGGCCGGCGATGGGTCGGGCGCCGGGTCGGACGTGTCGCCGTGACCTCCCCCGCACGCACGTCAGTCGTGACAGCACCCGTGCAGACCACTGAACCGGCCGTCGCCCCGGGGCTAGCCGCAATCACGATCGAGTCCCTCGGTAAGCGCTACGGCACCGGCCCACTCGTGCTCGACGATATCAATCTCTCGATCGAGGCCGGCCAGTTCGTCTGCCTGCTCGGTGCGAGCGGATGCGGCAAGTCCACCCTGCTCAACATCATCGCCGGCCTCGAGAAGCCGACGGAGGGCGCCGTGACCGTGGCGAGCGGTAAAGCCGCCGTCATGTTCCAGGACGCCGCTCTGTTTCCCTGGCTGACCGCCGGCCGCAACGTGGAGCTCGCCCTGAAACTGCGCGGGGTGCCGCGCAAAGCGCGGGTCGCAGCGGCACTCGAACTGCTTGATCTGGTCAACCTGGCCGATGCCGCCGACAAGCGCCCGCACGAGCTCTCCGGCGGCATGCGGCAGCGGGTCGCCCTAGCTCGTTCGCTGGCGCAGGACCGCAAGGTGCTGCTCATGGACGAACCGTTCGCTGCCCTCGACGCCATCACCCGGGACCTGCTGCACGAAGAGCTCGAACGGGTGTGGCGCCAGACCGGCCGCACCATCGTCTTCGTCACCCACAACGTGCGGGAAGCGGCCCGGTTGGGCGAACGAATTCTGCTGATGTCGTCGCGCCCCGGCCGCATCGTCAACGAGTGGACCATCACCGATACCGGCTCCCGCCGAATCGAATCCCCCGAGGTAGCTCGTCTGGGCGACGAGATCACCGGCCAGCTGCGAGAGGAGATCCGCCGCAATGCCGCTTGATGCTCGAATTGACACCACCCCTGCCGCACCGCACACACCCGACCCCGGCCACGACGAATTTCGTCGCCTTGAAGCTGGCCTGGATTCGTTGCAGGCCGTCCCCGAAACGCCCCGCGGAGCTTTCCGCCGCACCGTCGACGGTGTCCTGCCACCGATTCTGCTGCTCATCGCCCTCGTCGCGGCCTGGCAGGTCTATATCCTTATCGCCAAACCGCGGCCGGACCTGATCCCCGGGCCGTTCGACGTGTTCGGTGCCCTGGCCGGCGCATGGTCGAGTGAGCGCCTGCAGCTCGCAGTCGCGACGAGCCTCGAACGCGGCGGCCTCGGCTTTCTGATCGCCGTCGCCATCGGCACCCCGATCGGGCTGCTGCTCGCTGAATGCCGCCCGGTACGACGGGCCGTCGGCCCACTGTTGTCTGGTCTGCAGGTGCTGCCCTCGGTCGCGTGGGTGCCGGCCGCGATCATCTGGTTCGGCCTGACCGATGCCACGGTGTACTTCGTCATCCTGATGGGCGCCGTTCCCTCGATCGCCAACGGACTCGTGTCCGGTGTCGACCAGATTCCGCCGCAGCTTCGCCGCGTCGGAACGGTACTCGGCGCCTCCCGGTTCGAGATGGCGACCCTCGTGGTGCTTCCGGCCGCGCTGCCCGGCTATTTCTCCGGCCTCAAGCAGGGCTGGGCTTTCGCGTGGCGTTCGTTGATGGCCGCGGAGATCATCACGACCGGCGGTACGATCGGATTCGGCCTCGGTACAATGCTTAACCAGAGCCGCGAACTGGCCGATCTCGCGGGCGTGCTCGCAACGATCCTGGTGATTCTGTTCGTCGGGATACTGGTAGAACTGGTGTTTTTCGCTCCGATCGAGCGTCGCCTGTTGCGCCGCCGCGGGCTCATGGCCGCCGGCTTGCGTTGAACCGCGCGCATCCACTTTTCTCCCCTGTTCTCTTGTGAAAGGCCCGTTATGACCCCCGCTTCTTCTGCCCTGCGTGTTGCCATCATCGGCGCCGGCCCAGCCGGCATCTACGCCGGCAACATTCTCAATCGGCTCGTGGTCGAGGCGGGCCACACCGTGGCCATCGACCTGTTCGATTCGTTGCCCGCACCGTACGGGCTGATTCGCTACGGCGTCGCCCCCGACCACCCGCGCATCAAGGGCATCGTCAAGTCGTTGCAGGAGATGCTCGACGCAGGCACGATCCGCTTCATCGGTAACGTCACGTACGGCACCGACCTGAACCTCGCCGATCTGCGCGAGCAGTACCATGCGGTCATCTTCGCGACCGGCGCCATTCTCGATGCCCCACTCGTCATTCCCGGCATCGACCTGCCCGGCTCGTTCGGCGCCGCCGACTTCGTCTCCTGGTACGACGGGCACCCCGACGTACCGCTGGAATGGCCACTCGACGCAACCGACGTGGCGGTCATCGGCAACGGCAACGTCGCCCTGGATGTGGCCCGCATTCTCGCCAAGCACGCCGACGACCTGCTCACCACCGACATTCCCGCGTCGGTCTACGCCGGCCTCGCCGGGTCTCCGGTCACCGACGTGCACGTATTCGGTCGTCGCGGACCATCACAGGTCAAATTCACCCCGATCGAACTGCGTGAACTCGCCGACATTCCCGATGTCGACCTCGTCGTCTATGCCGAAGATTTCACGCCCGACTCATACAGTGAACAGCTCGTCGCCAGCAACAACCAGGTCAAGATCATGACCCGCACGCTGAACGGATGGCTCACCAAGGCTCCCCTCGGCGCCTCGCGTCGCCTGCACCTGCACTTTCTGCACGCGCCGGTCGAAGTGTACGGAGACGGTCGGGTAGAAGGAATCCGTTTTGAACGCACCGAACACACCGGAGACGGCGGGGTGCGGGCGACCGGGCAGGTCGTCGACTACCCGGTACAGGCCGTCTATCGCGCGGTCGGCTACCGGGGCAGCGCGCTCACCGAGGTACCGTTCGACGCCGTTCGCGGTGTCATTCCCAACGACGGCGGGCGGGTGCTCGACGCAGCCGGCGACGCGATCGCGGGACTGTACGCCACCGGGTGGATCAAGCGCGGTCCGGTCGGCCTCATCGGTCATACCAAGGGCGATGCCCTCGAGACCGTGACCCGGCTTGTGGCCGACCTGCCCGTGCTCGTATCCCGTGCAACGGTCGATCAGGGCGCAGATATGATTCTGGCGCTGCTCACGGACCGCGGCGTGGAGTACACCACCTGGGCTGGATGGCGCGCCCTCGACGTGCACGAGCAGTTGCTCGGCAGCCAGGATCTGGTCACCCCCGGCCGGGAGCGGATCAAGGTCATTTCCCGGGCCGAACAGGTCGCCATTTCTCGTGTGGAAGCGTTGTCGGCCCTATGACGTATGTGATCGCTCTTCCGTGCGTCGATGTCAAAGATCGTGCCTGCATCGATGAATGCCCGGTGGACTGCATTTATGAGGGCGAACGCTCCCTCTATATCCATCCGGACGAGTGCGTCGACTGCGGCGCCTGCGAACCGGTCTGCCCGGTCGAAGCCATCTACTACGAAGATGACCTGCCCGAACAGTGGTCCGACTACTACAAAGCCAACGTCGAATTCTTCGATGACATCGGCTCCCCCGGCGGAGCCGCCAAAATCGGCGTCCTCGCCAAGGACCACCCCGTCATCTCCGCACTGCCACCACAGGGGGCCGAGTAGGTCGGACTGGGTACTTACGCGTGCCGGTCAACACGCGAAATCGACTACATGCCGGACATGACCGTGCGAGCGCGCGCGGTCATGTTCTCCCGGCGATGATCACCTTGCACCGGGTTCTTCACTACGACGTATCGATCCGTCGAATGTGCCGCTCATCGTGACGACCCACACGCCGGTCGCAAGAACCTCCTGGCACGGGCCGGTTGAGATCTAGTCGACACCGTTGCTGTCCGTGGCACCAGAATCATCGATATCGGGAAACGCTGTCGCCTCGCAACTGCTGATCTTCACATCACGGATACCGAATAGCCTGTCAGGCCGGAACCGCTTCCAGCGTGATGACGGCGAGGAATCCCCGGCCGAGCACCTCCGGGGCCGGATCGTCGCCGCGTACGGTGTCGAGGATACTCAATTTGGCCTCCTCACCATTGGCGGTCGCGACGGCATTGCCCTTCAGCAGCAGGGCGAATTGATCGCTGAACACCGGGTGGGACGTTTCTTCGACAGCTCGACGATCGACAGAAAGCCCTTGAACGCTCCCCGTCGCGCCATCACGTTCAAATCTTTTATATCGCCGACCGGCAAGGCGGAGCTGGTAACGCTGTCACCGGAAAACCGGAATGGCCGGTACTGTTCCATGGCATGCTCTTCACCATCGACCGTCACAACCATGAGCTCGCCTTCGATCACCGTGAGGATGCGGTCCACCCCTGCAAAAGTAGAAAAGTCGCCGGCCGCGGTCACGTCGGCGATGCTGATGCGCCAGTCGAAGTCCACCGCGCCGTCGGGGAAAGATGCCACCTCGCGGCTGGTGCCGCCGCCGTTTTGCCAGGGTACGGGCCGAAGAGCGTCATATCGAATAATGCGCATGATTTCGAGTTTAGGTCAGCAGACAACACGAAACCAGTTCACACCCAAGCGATGCGCTCTGGCGGCCGCGGCTGGTCCAGCATTGAGAAGTTCGGGAACACCGATCAGTCCACGAACACCGAACTCCCAGCACACCCCGAGCGGTCAGGACGCCGCGGCACGCTCCCGCTGATCGGCACGGGCGCCGACGCGTTGGCCCACGACGGCGCTCACCCCGTCTTGCCGCATGCTGACACCGTAGAGGGCATCCGCTATCTCCATGGTGCGTTTCTGGTGCGTGATCACGATGAGCTGGCTGGTTTCGCGCAGGTCTTCAAAGATGGTCAACAGCCGGCCGAGGTTGGCATCATCAAGGGCCGCTTCGACCTCGTCCATGATGTAGAAAGGGCTCGGGCGGGCCTTGAAAATGGCGATCAGGAGCGCCACAGCGGCGAGCGAGCGTTCGCCACCCGAGAGCAGGGAGAGTCGTTCGATCTTTTTACCGGCCGGCTTCACCGACACCTCGATGCCGGTCGTGAGCACGTCATCGGGGTTGGTGAGCCAGATGCTGCCGCTGCCGCCGGGAAACAGCACCGGGAATACCTCGGCAAAGGCCGCCTGGGTGTCATCGAATGCGGAGGAGAAGATGGTCTGCATCTTTTCATCGATGTCGGCGATGATGGTCAGCAGGTCGCTGCGGGTCTCGGTGAGGTCGGTGAGTTGCTCCGTGAGAAACCGATGCCGTTGCTCGAGTGCCGCGAATTCTTCAAGGGCGAGCGGGTTGACCCGGCCGAGCTGACCGAGCTTGCGTTCAGCAGCCGCGAACCGTTTCAGTTGTTCGGCGCGATCGAAGCGCATACCGTCGCTGGCGCCGTCACCGCTGGTGTGGCTTTCGTCCCGAATACTGTCCCGGATGCTTGCACCGATACCCATACCATCAGGCGGAATGACCTGGTCCGGCCCATATTCGGTGACGAGCACGTCTTCGGTGAGCCCCAGTTCGCTTCCGGCACGTTCGAGCAGGGCCGAGAGTTGCAGTTTCTTCTCGTAGATCTCGAGTTCGAGGCCGTGCACCTTCTCGGTGATCGACGCGAGCCGCTCGCGCAGGGCGTTCTCGTCACGACGCAGCTGCTGAAGTTCAGTGTTCTGGCTGGCCCGTTCGGTTTCGGCGCTCGCCAGTTGAAGCCTCGCCTCAGCGACGGAGCGATCCGCCGCGGCGAGCACAGCCGGAAGTGCCGTGGCGACCCGGGACGCGGCATCCACTTGGCGACGACGAACGACGGCGCGGCGAGCCGCGACGGCAGCGGCGGTGCGGTCGGCCTCGAGACGATGGGTGAGAGTGGTGACGTGCGCTTCGCCAGCGCGCACCCGCTCGCGGGCGGTTTCCCCCTGCAGCCGAGTCTCGATCTCGGTCTCGCGGGCGGTTTCAAGTTCGGTGTGCAACGCGTCGCGCAGGGTCACGTCAAGGATGGGCCGTGGCCGTGACCGGGCGGTGTCGAGGGCAGCTGCTGCCCGTGCGGCGACGGCCTCCGCTTCGGTGACGGCGCTGCTTGCGAGCTGCAACGCGGCAGAGACCCGATCGACGTCGGCGGTGGTGGCGTCTGCGTGCACCAGGAGTCGCCCACGTCGTTCGGTCACGGTGGCGAGCCGCGTTTCACAGGCGCGCAAGGCCGCCCGTGCACTGACGGACTGCTCTTTGTGCGCCTGCAACAGTGTGCGCTGTTCGGTGAAGTCGAACCGCACGCGTTCGATCTGCGAGGTGACGGCCGCGAGTTTCTCGGCGGCGGTATCGCGTTCGGCGACGAGTTCGAGCCTGCTCTGCCTGGCGCCGGACCCTCCGCGTACGACCCACGGGCTCAGCACCTCTCCAGAGAGGGTGATGAGGGTGATACCGTTCGGCAGCTGTGCGGCGCTGGCGACGGCGAGATCGTCGGCGATGACGGTCTGGGCGAGCAGCCCCCGTACGCCGGCCGGGCCGTCGATGACCGAGTTCGCCCAGCGGATGCCCACCCGCGCGCGCAGTTCGTCAACTGGCACTGAAGGGTCATCGGCATCGGCATCGGCAGGGTCATCTGCATCTGCATCTGCATCTGCATCGGCCACGATCAGTTCGACCCGCCCGTAGTCGTCGCGTTCGGCTTGCATGATCGCGGCGAGTGCGGCGTCGCGGTTATCGGCAAGCACGGCGTCGGCGAGGGAACCGAGCGCGGCAGCGATCGCCGCCTCGAACCCCGGCTGCACCCGCACGTGGTCGGCCACGAGGCCGCGAATACCTGCTAGCTGCGCGGCGAGCACCGCCGATGAGCCATCTTTCTGATCGAGCGCGAGGGAAAACGCACCCTGTCGGGCTGCCTGGGCGTCGCGTTCCCGCTCGTGCCGGTGGAGGTCATCGCGAAGGCGCTCCACCTCGGCCTCAACGTGCTGCACCGCGGTTTGCGCCAGTTCAAAAGCCTCGGACAGATCGCCCGAGTCGGGTTCTCCGGCGGGCACGTCCGCTGGCAGTTCGTCGAGCTGCTGCTGTGCTTTTCGGCTGCGGTCCATCGCGTCGCCCTGCGCATTCTGCTGCCGCAACTGCTCACCGCGCACGGCAGTGAGCCGCGACGCCGCGGCCTCCGATTGGCCGGTCAGGTGCGAGATTTCGAGGTCGTGGCGAGAGACGAGTGCTGCCTGCGCCGCGATGTCTTCGTCGACCGCGTCGAGCCGCGACCGGGCCGCCGCACTCTGCTCGCGCGCGGTGTCTGAGGCGATTTGGGCTGTCCCAATGCCCGCACGCAACTGCTCAACCTCATCGGCAGCCTCGGCCAGCATGGTCGGGGTGACACTCGATACGAGTCCGGTCGACTCCGCCTGCGATCCCAGCAGGGCCAGTCGCTGATTGGCGAGGGTGAACAGTCCACGCAGGCGTTCTTGCACCGACTCGAGTCCGTGACTGGTACGGCGAGCCCGGTCGACGGCATCACCGATTTGCGTGAGCTCAAGCCGCTGCGCTCGGTCCTGTTTCTGCGAGAGCTGTTCCTGGAGCACGATCCGCTCGGTGTGCCGTTCACTCTCGGTGCGGTCATGAATGTCGAGTGCGGTGCGCAGCGCCACGACGTCGTCGGCGAGCAGGCGGGCGCGCGCGTCCCGGACGATGGCAGCGATGGTCTGCGCTTCCCGGGCGATTTCGGCCTGGTGTCCGAGCGGCTTGAGCTGGCGCCGAATCTCCCCGGCAAGATCGCTCAGCCTCGTGAGGTTGGTCTGCATCGCATCAAGCTTGCGCACGGTCTTCTCTTTGCGACGCCGGTGCTTGAGAATGCCAGCGGCCTCCTCAATGAAACCTCGGCGTTCCTCCGGGCTCGCACGCAGCACAGCGTCGAGCTGACCCTGCCCGACGATGACGTGCATCTCCCGGCCCAGGCCAGAGTCACTGAGCAGTTCTTGCACGTCGAGCAGCCGGCAGCTGCGCCCGTTGATGGCGTACTCGCTCGCGCCGTTGCGAAACAGTGTGCGCGAAATAGTGACTTCGGAGTAGTCGATCGGCAAGGCGCCGTCGGTGTTGTCAATGGTGAGGATGACCGCGGCCCGGCCGAGCGGACCGCGGGTGGACGTACCGGCGAAGATGACGTCCTCCATCTTTCCACCGCGCAGGGTTTTCACGCCCTGCTCGCCCATTACCCAGGCCAGCGCGTCGACGACGTTGGACTTGCCCGAGCCGTTCGGGCCCACAACGCAGGTGACGCCGGGTTCGAAAGCGAACGTCGTCGGCTGCGCGAACGATTTGAAGCCCTTGAGGGTGAGGCTCTTCAAATACAACAGAAACCCTTTCGGTTGTCGGCCGCGAATACTCGTCTCGGCATTGATTCAACGCTACCGTGACCCGCCGACACTGGCCGGGACATCCGCTGATCGCACAGTGTGGCGTGAACACTTCGGTCGCTCGGATCACTGCGGCGCAGAATGAGGTACTTCTCGATCGTAGAACTCGTCATTTCGCTTAGGGCTACCGCCCAGCTGGCTCGACCCTGACGCGCTGGCCGCGCTCCATGACGTCGTCGATGCGAAGAAATTCGCTACGATCGAGCCCCACTATCCGAACGTCGGGCTCGACTCCAAACCCGCGTGCTGGCGTCGCCCCAGCTCAGCGTGGCGGACCTTCGCTGCCTGGGCGCGGCCGAGTCAACCGCTGGCAGTGCGGGCAGAAGTGCGAGCCGCGGTTCATGAACTGTTCGCGCACGATCAGCGTGCCGCAGCGCGAACACGGGTTGCCCTGCCGTCCGTACGCTTCGAGGCTGTGTGCAAAGTAGCCGGCCTGCCCGTTCACGTTCACATACTGGGCGTCGAAGCTGGTGCCGCCCTCGGCCAGAGCGCGGTGCAAAATGGTGCGCACGGCCGCCAGCAGCGTCGTCGCCTTGGCGCGCGACAGCGACGCAGCGGGCTGCTCATAGTGGATCCGCGCGGCGAACAGCGCTTCGTCCGCGTAAATATTGCCGATGCCGCTGATCAGGTTCTGATCGAGCAGCGCCCGCTTAATGCCGGTTTTCTTCTGGGCGAGCGCAGTGAAGAAGGCACGGGCCGAGAACGATGGGTCGATCGGGTCGCGAGCGATGTGCGCAACCTGTCCGGGAATGTGGTCCTGCCAGACGGCATGCGCTGTGGCCATACCGGAATAGCCGCCGGGAAGCCCGTCGCTGGTGGCGACCATGGTGTCGACGGCCATGCTTCCGAAAATGCGCTGGTCGACGAAATTGACCCACAGTTCTCCGCGGCTCGGGTGCTCCAGCGTCAAGCGGATGCGCAACATGCGATCATCGGCCGCCCCCGGGTTCCGCAGCAGCACCTGGCCGCTCATACCGAGGTGAATGACGAGTGCCCGATCGCTCTCGAGCGGCAGCCACAGAAACTTGCCGCGACGCACCGCTGCGAGAATTCGCCGCCCAACGAGCTGCTTGGCGAACGCCCCGCCCGCGGGAGCGTGCCGGCGCAGAGAACGTTCATCGAAGACCTCGACCCCGGTGACCACAGCATTGGTGACCGCCGGCTGAAGACCACGACGCACGACCTCGACCTCGGGAAGTTCCGGCATTTCGTAAGGCTTTAGAGCGCGTTCAGTTGGTCGATGGCGTCCCGCGCCGCGGCCATTTCCGCGAACTTCTTGCTCGGACCTACTCCCTGGGCAGTCACGGCGGAACCGATCGCTACGGTCGCGACAAAAATCTTCGAGTGATCAGGACCGCTGGATTCGAGCGTGTAGACGGGAATGCCCACGCCGGCGCTGGCGGCGAGCTCTTGCAGGCTCGTTTTCGGGTCCATCGATACACCGAAGTGACCAGGCTCAGCCAACAGGGGTTCGATCAGGCGCAGCACGAACGCAGTGGCGACTTCGCCACCGGCATCCAAGAAAGTGGCTCCAATGAGCGCCTCAACGGTGTCGGCCAAAATCGACGCTTTGTCGCGCCCACCGGTGAGAATCTCACCGCGACCCAAGCGAATGTAATCGCCCAGTCCGAGACCTCGGGCGATCCGGGCGAGGGCGGCCGTGGACACCAGGCTGGCCCGGCGTTTGGCCAGATGACCCTCGTCGAGGTCGGGGTAGGTGCGGTACAGCATTACCGTGACGGCCTGGCCCAGAATCGAGTCGCCAAGAAACTCAAGACGCTCGTTTGTGGGGATACCACCGTTCTCGTACGCAAATGACCGGTGAGTCAGAGCGAGCTCCAGAATCACCGGCTCAATCTGCACTCCGAGGGTCGCCAACAGAGGCGACCGCTCGGTACGCACGCTTTTCATCTATACACCTTCATCGACCGAGTTCCGGCCTCTTCAGAAAGAGTGACTTAGATGTCAGCGACTTTACGGCCCTTGTATTCCATGAACAACGGGGTGCCGGTGGAGTCGGTGACAACCTTGGCGCGGTGCGGCAGGCTGTAGACGACCTTGCCACCCTCCATGGACTTCACGAGGGTGGGAGGCGTGGCCTTCCACTGCGCGCGACGCGAGTGGGTGTTGGAACGCGACATCTTGCGCTTCGGAACTGCCATGACTACTTCTCTTCTCTGCTGTCTGAAACATGGATGGTCGCACCCATGTCTTTGTCTGTGGAAGCCGTGAACCCCGCCAGCGCTGACCACCGGGGATCGAGCGCATCGTCGGAAACGAGTTCGGGCAATTCGTCAAGCGGCTGACCGGTCTCACTGTCAAGACCTGGGCAATCCCGCCGACATACCGGCTGGAACGGAAGTGCTAACACTACCGCGTCCCGAATCAAAGATTCCAAATCGACATGGTCGTCTAGAATCTCAAACTCGAAGGCTTCCTCCTGAGGATAACCGAAAAGCTCGGCAAACTGAACTCGAACCGGCAGGTCGATGTCTTTCAGGCACCGGCCGCACTCGCCGAGTGCCCGCGCGTACACCTCGGTGCTGACCAGGATTCCCTCGTGCATCGCCTCGAGCCGCAGCTCGGTCGACAGAATCGAACCGGCTTTCACCACTACGAGGCCAGCACCCAGGTCGTCGGGAACCTCAATGTCGAGGTGGCGTTCGTGCATGGTACCCGGGCGGTTGATGAGGTCACGCACGTCGACCGTGTACGGAGTCTTCTTGAACTTAGTCACGGTCATAAATTCTACGCGCTCTGGGTGGACGCTGTGTTCAGGGGGCGATCGTGCGGGCCCGTCGCTCTCCGCGCAGCACCGCAGCCAGAGTGGCGAACAGCGAGGTAGGAGCGAATATTGCCCGAAAACGGATGCCGACACTCGCACCATCGTGCACCGCGCGGAGGGCCAGGGTCAAGTCGTCGGCGAGGGTTTCTGACGACCCCTGCGATCGGTCGAACCGCGAGCGTTCAAGAACCAGAAGTACCCGCGCGAGTGCTTCCTTCTGCACAGGATCGACGGCTCGAAGGCGTTCCAGGCGGCCCGCGAAGACCCGGGGGGTTTCGGTGACCGGCACCGGTATGCCGTGATCGAGGCAGGTGTGCTGCAGCTCGGTCCAGGCGAGGCCTGCACCGGCTCGTCCGGAGCGGATACGGCGCACCCGCGAACCACGCAGCATCCGTCTGGCTGCCGCCGGAAGGAGTAACACGAGCAGTCCCAGCGTGCTGAGTCCGAGGATTCCGAGCAGTTTGCTGGACTCGACACTCTGCGCTGTGGCTCCGCGTTCCAGAGCGGAATCGTTCGCTAACCGGTCCGGGCTGAGGGCGGGGCCGCTCGTGGCGCGGGCCTCATCGGGTGTTGTGATCGGTGTGCCGGCAACGACTGCCTGCTCGTAGTTGGGTACGGTGCCGCGGCCGGGCGTAGGCTCGAATTTCACCCAGCCGACGCCGACGAAGTACAACTCCGGCCAGGCGTGCAGGTCGTGGGAATCCACGTTGTACTGCCCCAGTCCCTGCTCGAGATCCTGCGATTTAACGCCGGGCAGATAGCCGAGGGAGACCCGCGAGGGAATACCGAGGGTGCGTGCCATCGCGGCCATGGCGGAGGCGAAATGCACACAGTAGCCGCGTTTTTCCTGCAGGAACATTCCAATCACCCCCACTCCGCCACCGTCGTAACCGGCTTCAACGGGCGCGTCGGTGTCGTAGCTGAAAACGCTGCTGCGTAAATAGTTCTGAATTGCGACAGCAGCGTCATAGTTCGACGTCGTGTTCGCCGTCACCTCTCGTGCTGTCTCCCCGATGATCGGCGGCGCTTCGACCGGGAGTTGTAGATTACCCACGACGCTCGTGGGATAGTCGCTGCTCGACTGTCGCAGTTGTTCGGCGGTGGGTTTCAATTCCACTGACGACACCGTGTATTCCTGACCGAGAGTGTTCGCCGAGACGCTCGCGATCGCCCGGGTACGGCTGTCCCAATACCAGCGGCCGGTCAGACCCTCGATGCTGCTTGCACGTGCCGGCGCGGGCAGCCAATGACTGTTGACGCCGTCGATGACGACCGATGTCGACGCTTCCACCGTCTCCACATTGGCATCGAGCCCGAATGGCTTCTGAATAGCGTCGACGGTATTGCGCACGTCTGCCTCATCGACGCGTGCCGTCCAGGTCGAACCGATGACCTCGTCAAGGGTGAGTAGGGTGAAATAGGGCTGCTCCGTGCCGGTCGAGGTGTAGTGAAATGCCGGCCCGGCCTTGGGGCGACGCAGGTCCTGTCCGAGATTGATCATGGGGCTCACCCCGCTGCCGAACAACAATCCACCGGTCCGGGCCGTCACGAGCCCGCCGGCAGTGAAAGCCGGGGCGACCGTGCTCAAAATCAAGGCACCCACGATAGTCAGGGATCCCACCAGGAGTGCGCCGCCCTGCGGCCCGCGGCCGCGCGACCGTTCCGACCGGTACGTTCGAGGCACGCGCGGCCCAGTCACACGATGCGTCGTCGCCTGGGCACGACGACCAGAAACGTCGACCCGCAGCAACAGCAGAAATGCAACTGCCGCCGCCACAAGCGCGGCAATATCAGCCCCATCATCGATGATGAAGCCCGGCACGGACAATGGCACGAGTGCACCCGCTGCACCGATGGCGGGCCAGCGCAGGGTCACCGCCAGCAAATCCATGAGAATCGCGATCAGTCCGGTGCCGCCGGCCAGCAGAAAGAGGATGCCCAGGGTCACCTCGGCCGGCGTGCTCTGCTGCGCGATCGAAGCCCCTCCAGCGTCGATCAGCCCGGCAAAAGTACTGACGGTTTGCGGTGTCGGAATGAGCCAGAACAGACCAGTCCCACCGCCGAACATTAGTGTCATCGTGACGATCAGCACAGCGCTGTTCGCCACCGGAACCAACGGGCGTGGCACTCCAAGACGGCGAAACACAGCCGCGCCGAGCAATACGGCGCACCCGACTGCCGCACAGACCCACCACCAGGCGTTGCCGCGCAGCAGAGGTGCGAGCGCCGCACAGGAGACGAGCAGAAGCAGCAGCAGGCTGAGTGCGAGCGGCCAGGGCGCGACCCTGCTCCCGCCGCGGCGACCGCGAAGCCTCCCAGGCGGGCGCCCCGGGCGCGCCTGGGGAAGGAGATCCGAATTCGTCGTCGCTTTGGTGGACAGACTAGTCATGGTCGGCTCCTCACTCCCCGCTCACGTCGTTCCATGCGTCCGCCAGGTCATTGGCGCCAGAAAGCTCCACACAGCGCCAGCCAGCGGCCTGCAGGCGTTCGCGAGCTTGCACTCCCACGGTGCGCTGCACCAACGCTATAGCGGGCGCGCAGTGACGTACGAGGGCGACGAGGTCTTCGACATCCGCATCGGACACACTCACGAGCATCGCGAATGTCGGAAGTGATAGCTCTGCGTTACGCAGGGCGGCACGCACCGGTGCGCGGCGCTCGGCGGACAGTCGAGCGCTGCGGGTAGGCCACGGTACCGGAACCACACCGGCAAGGGCTTCCAGCAGTGCGCGGTCGCCGCCGGGAGCACGAAAAGTGGCGGGCACGTCGCCGTGCATCCCGCCCAGGGTCTGTTGGTTGCCCGGCAGGAGTTGGCTGGCGCCCAGCTCGATCACCTCAAGACGGTAGCCGGCGTCGAGCAAATGCACACCAACGGATGCCGCCAGCTCGATCGCGAGTTCAAAACCGGTCACGAGATGCGGTGGAACGTGCCCGGCGCCGAGCCCCGCCGCGCCGGCCAGGGTCGTGTCGAGCACGATGCGGGCCTCCGGATTGCTGCGTTGCTCTTCCTGCCGCACCATGATTTGCCCGTGCCGGGCGGTGGCTGGCCAGTTCACGCGGCGCAGGGCATCACCGGGGCGGTATTCGCGGGCGATGAGTTCGTCGGAGGTAGGGGTGGCCTGACGCAACAGCTCTCGAATCGAGCCGTCGTTGCTGGACTGGGCGACGCCGCTGCCTGGCAGCGGCGTCACGCGTGGTGTCACTGTCAAGTCGTGGGGCGAACCAGCCTGTCGGTCGCTGTGCGCGAGGCCGAACGGGTCTTGACGTGACACCCGGAGCGGGCCGACGTCATAGACGCCGCGGTTGCGTGGCACGACGGAGTACTCCAGGCGCACTGTGTCACCGGTCGCGCCGTTCCGGCTCACGAGGGGAAGGATGGCCGCAGCCGGCGCCTCAACGCCGGCTGACGGGGTATCGGCCCACCAGGCACCGCTGAGCGGTGTCGCCGAAAGGTTGCGCAACTGTAGTGAAACCACACTCTCACCGCCGACCGACACGATCGGCGGTCGAAAGACCCTGCTGACTTCGACTCGGGCGGGGCGGAGCGAAACGTAACCGGCTGCTACGAGCGGCGCCAGGGTCAACAGGCTGGCCACGAACACCATGTCACGGCTGTTCACCAGCACAGCGTTGGCGAACAATACAACTCCGGCGGCCAGAATGACCCAGCCTCGCCGGGTGAGACGCGTGGCGAATCGGGCAGCCAGCCGCGTGTACCAGTCGGCATTCGCCGGCCCGGTATCTCTCACCCCAGGCGCCATGACTACGACTGCCCGGTAGACCCAAGGGGCCGCATCGAAGCGGCGGGCACGGGCGGCAACGATGAGGACGCCGCCGCTTTGAACGGGTGCGCTGGAACCTGATCGGATGCCGCGACACCGACCGGCACCGGCGTGTCAGCAAGGATTCGACGCACGATGTCGTCGATCACCGGTCCGCTGTCCTGGTGATGGTGACCCAACGCCCGGCTGGTGGGAACCAGCCGATGGCCGAGAACAGCCACGGCGAGCGCGTCGATATCGTCGGGCAGCACGTAGTCGCGACCGTTCAACGCCGCCTGGGCTTTCGCGGCACGGATGAGTTGGAGCGTTGCTCTCGGGCTGGCACCGAGACGCAGGTCGCGATCATCGCGGGTGGCGCGCACCAAATTAACCGCGTACTCCTTGACCGCCGCGGAGGCGAAAACTGCTCGTGCCGTGTGCATCATGTCGCGCAGGGTCTCCTCCGACACCACGGCCGAGATCAGAGCGAGCGGGCTGCTGGTGTCGCGCGAATCGAGCATCGCGAGCTCCGAGTCGGAGTCGGGGTAGCCCATGGAGATGCGGGCCATGAACCGGTCCCGTTGCGCCTCCGGAAGGGCGTACGTTCCCTCCATCTCGATCGGGTTTTGAGTCGCGATAACGGTGAACGGCAGGGCCAGCGGGTAGGTTGTGCCGTCAACGGTGACCTGGCGTTCCTCCATTGATTCCAGCAGTGCCGACTGGGTTTTCGGACTCGCCCGGTTGATCTCGTCACCGATGACGATGTTGGCGAAGACCGGGCCCGGTTTGAACTCGAACCGGCGTTCGGCCTGATTGAACACGGACACCCCGGTCACGTCGGAGGGCAGCAGGTCGGGGGTGAACTGAATTCGCCCGACCGTGCAGTCTACGGAGCGGGCGAGCGCCTTGGCCAGCATGGTCTTGCCCACACCGGGAACGTCCTCGATGAGCAGGTGCCCCTCGGCCAGCAGAACGGTCAGCGCGATCTGCACGGCCTCGTGCTTGCCGTCAATGACCGTCTCGACGTTGCGCATGATCGCGCGCCCCGCATCGTGCAACTCGCGCAGGTTGCCGGCCGACACTCCCTGTGTCGGCGAGGCAGAGCGAGTCGGTTTGAGGTTCATACCCGCGACCGCTCCAGATACTGCGCAACGGCTCGCGGCACATACGGTGAGACGTCACCGCCCAGGCCGGCCACTTGGCGCACCAGAGAGCTGGAGACATGGGCATTGGCCGGATCGGGCAGTAGAAAGACTGTCTCGACGGCGGCCAGATTGCGATTGACGATCGCCATCGGCGTCTCGTAGGCCACATCGACCTGTGAGCGGATGCCCTTGACCAGCACGCTCGCACCGACATCCATGCAGTAGTCCACGAGCAATCCCATGCTCCAGCTGGCGACCACGATGTTGGTCGGCAGCCCAGCCTCTCTTATGGCCTGCTCCAGCAGTGATACCCGCTGATTGATCGGCAACAGCGCCGATTTGTCAGGGTTGTGCACCACGAGAACGTGAAGCTCGTCGAACAGGCCGGCCGCGCGATCGATCACGTCCAGGTGGCCCAGAGTGACGGGGTCGAATGATCCAGGGACAACGGCGATCCTGCGCATGGTCACACCCTACTGCCACACACTGACGGAACGCTGCCCGATGTATCCGCTTTGCGTCGACATAATCAGCCTTTATTGAGCCAGGTGCGTTCGGAATCATTCAGGCGGCGCGCGATCGCATCACGCAGCGCCGGGTTGGTGCGGATGCCCGGATCCCCCGTGACCAAGTGGTAGGCCGCTTGTCGAGCTTCGGCGATCATGTCGCCGTCGACCGCCACCCGCAGAAAGCGCAGTTTCGAGCCGTCACCGGACTGCATGTCACCGAGCACGTTGCCCTCCCCGCGCAGGGCGAGGTCGAGTTCAGCGAGTACGAAGCCATCGAGCGTTGCGGCGACATCACCGATGCGCTGGCGGGCCGGGGACCCCGCGCGGGAGCTAGTTACCAGCAGGCACAGCCCTGGCACTCCACCACGTCCGACCCGGCCGCGCAACTGGTGCAGCTGGGAGACACCGAATCGGTCTGCGTCGAGCACGACCATGGCGGAGGCGTTCGGAACGTCGACACCGACCTCGATGACGGTGGTGGCGATGAGAATATCGATCTCACCGGCGGCAAAAGAGCGCATGATGCGGTCTTTCTCCTCGCTCGTCATGCGCCCGTGCAGTGCCTCGAGACGGTACGGCGCCAGGGACGCGACTCCGCGCATTCCCTCGAGGACTTCTTCAACGTTGAACAGCGGGCGCGGATCGTCTCCCGGCGGCGGCGCGAAATCGGCCTCGTCTTCGATTTCTGCCGGAGAAATCGCCGGACAGACGACAAAACCTTGACGCCCCAGGGCGAGTTCCTGCGCCAAACTCGCCCAGACGCGTCCGAACAGTGCCCCGTTCTCACCCATGGGAACGACAACACTGCGAATTCCCTGGCGCCCGGCCGGCAGCATGCGAATGGTGCTCACGTCGAGGTCGCCGAACACGGTCATAGCAATGGTGCGCGGAATCGGCGTTGCCGTCATGACGAGAACGTGGGGAGGCTCCGCCCCCTTGAGCCGCAGTGTTTCGCGCTGGTCGACGCCAAACCGGTGCTGCTCATCGATCACGATCAGACCGAGGTCGAAAAAGGTCACGGTATCGCTGAGCAGGGCGTGCGTGCCGATCACAATGCGCGATTGGCCAGAGACCGTGCGCAGCAGTGCCTTGCGTTTCTGCGCGACCGGCAGTTTTCCGGTCAACAAGGTCGGCATCAGTTCGGCCGCCAGATTCGGGCCGAGCAGGGTCGTGATCGACCGCAGGTGTTGCCCGGCGAGCACCTCAGTCGGTGCCAGCAACGCGGCCTGGCCGCCGCTGTCCGCTACGGCGAGCATGGCCCGCAGGGCAACCACGGTCTTGCCCGAGCCGACCTCGCCCTGCAACAGCCGATTCATCGGGCCGGACCGGGCCATGTCGGCGGCGATTTCGACCGCGCAAATTTCTTGATCGATCGTCAGCACGAAGGGCAGCGTTGCATCAAAGCGTTCGAGGTAGCCGCCGGGCGTTGGCACTCGGGGTTGGGTACGGCGTTCCCGCGCGAGACTGTGCCGCTGCATGAGGGCGCACTGCAGTACCCAGGCCTCGGTGAACCGCAGCGTGTCTTGCGCGGCCATCCACTGTTCTGGATCGTCAGGGCTATGAATCCAGCGGATGGCCTGGGTGTGGTCGAGCAGGCTGTGTTCGACCCGCAGGTCGTCGGGAACAGGGTCGGGCAGGGTGCCGAGGCGCCGGAGAACCTGGTCGATCATCGTCTGCAGGTTCCAACTGGTCTCGGCGGCCGTAGCGGCATAAATGGGGATGAGCGGCTTGTGCTTCAACTTCAGGGCCGGGTCGTCGCGCGCCTCTTCTTCTTCGCTTTCGAAGGTCTTGTACGACGGGTTGGCCAGTTGGCTCTGACCCTGGTACATGCGCACCTTGCCGGAGAAACTGCCGCGCAGGCCGGGTCGCAGCTGGTCAAGACGCCACTGCTGGCTGTTCTTGCCAAAGAATGTGAGGGTGAACTGACCTCCCCCGTCGGAGATGACCACCTCTACGATCGTGCCCGGGCGGGATGACATGCGTTTTTCGTGCGCAGAGATGATGTCGGCGATGACCGTGATGTTGGCGCCGGGAGTGAGCTGGTTCAGGGGCCGGAGTACTTCGCGGTCGGCGTAGTCGCGCGGGTAATGGCTGAGCAGATCGTTGACGGTCTGAAATCCGAAGGCTTTCGCGAGCGCTGTCGCCTGGGCTGGGCTGAGGGCCTTCTTCAACGGGGTGTCGAGCGTCAGCGGTTCGAGCTGGGGTGACGGAAGCGCAACACCATCGAATCCGGGGCCACTGGCAGCGCTCGAACCGGTCATGCACTCATCGTAAACCGGGCCACTGACATGGTGTTGTGACCCAGTCACCACAACCCACGCCTCCGCCGCAGGTTTATCTGCGCGGGGCGTTCTTTGCGGGGCGTTCTTTGCGGGGCGTTCTTTGCGGGGCGTTCTTTGCGGGGCGTTCTTTGCGGGGCGTTCTTTGCGGGGCGGCTAGGCTCGGGAGGGTTATGACGCGAATTATTACCGGGTTTGCCGGCTCTCTCTCCCTGGCTGTTCCGAAGTCGGGTACACGGCCAACCAGTGATCGGGTACGCGAGGCCATCTTTTCGGCGCTCGACTCACGGGATGCCCTGCACGGCATGCGCGTGTTGGATCTGTATGCGGGATCGGGAGCTTTGGGGCTTGAGGCCGCCAGTCGCGGCGCCCGCGTCGTGACGCTCGTCGAGAACAGCTACGGCGCGGCGGCCATGTGTCGAAGGAACGCCGAGGCCGTGCAACGGTCAGCGCCGAAGGGCACTGACCTGAAGATTGCCGTCTCCGCCCAGGCGGTTCAGTCGTTCTTGGCCGCTACCAAAGAGGGCTTCGACGTGGTGTTCATCGACCCGCCCTACGACCTCAGCGAGATTGAACTCGGGCACAATTTGAGTGCATTGGCTCCCCTGCTGGCCACCGACGCGCTCGTGGTGCTCGAGCGCAGCTCCCGCTCGCCCGAGCCAAAATGGGGCCCGGGGCTCGCACTCGACCGTCGCAAGGACTACGGCGACACGACCGTCTGGTATGCCGATTCCACCCTGCAGCCGGCGCCGTAGTACTACCGGCGCCGTCACTGGTCGTGCAGCATCCGTTTCAGTTAGCCGGCCGCACCGTCCCAGCCTCGGTACGGGTCCCAGCCGCCCTGGTCGTGTGGAACACCGTCGACGGTGATGGCGCCCCAATTCGAAGCGGATACCGCGACGACCGTTCCGAGGCGGCGAAAGTCGGGCGGCAGAACACGGTCGGGTGCGAAGGTGGCGAGAAGTCCGTGGTCTTCCCCGCCTCCGAGGGCGACCTCGATCCGCTCCCCCAGACAGCTGGAGTCGAAGTCGATACCCACACCGCTGGCCCGCGCGATGCGTCCGGCATCGATGGCAAGTCCGTCGGAGACGTCAAGCATGGCCGTGGCTCCGCCGAGCGCTGCAATCGGGCCACTTGCAATCGGCGGTACGGGGGTGAGCTGGGCGGCCACTTCGGTGGGATGCGTGAGTTTGAGTGCGTTGGCCCTGGCCAGGTCGGGTACTCCGTTGGAATCAACGCCCAGACGGAACAATAGTTCGAGGCCGATTCCAGCGTCGCCAAGCCGGCCGGACAGCGCCACTGTATCCCCTGGCCGCGCTCCCGAGCGAAGAACGGGAGCGCGGCCCTCAAGGTCGCCGAAGGCCGTCACAACCAGGGTGAGGGCGTCTGACGCTGACAAGTCACCGCCGACCACCCCGCAGCCGGGGGCAAGAGCCTCACAGCAGTCGCGCAGCCCGTCGGCAAGGCCCTCAAGCACCGAAACGGGCGTCGACGGCGGGGCGGCGATCGCCACGACCAAAGCTGTCGGGCGAGCGCCCATCGCGGCCACGTCGGAAAGATTGGTGGCGGCGGCCTTCCAGCCAAGATCGTGCGGTGACGACCACGCGAGGCGAAAATCGGGTCCCTGAATCATCATGTCGGTCGTCACCACAAACCGCCCATCAGGCGCCGAAATGACCGCCGCATCGTCGCCCGGGCCGAGAAGTTGGGCCGAAGCCGTCGGTAGACGGGGAAAGATCCGCGCCAGCACGGCCCCCTCGCTGAGGTCGGCGAGAGTTTCGATGGCGGCGGAGTGCGGAGGTGAAAGCGGGGCATCCGCAGCAGTGGTCATGTTAGAAACGGTAGCCTGAATACGATGTCTCACCCACTCCTGCTCCTGCGCACCGCTCCCCGTCGTTTCGTCGCCGCCGCCGCCGTGCTGGCGACCTCACTGTTGCTGGCCGGCTGCGCCACTGCCGTACCCCTGACCCCGGCCGCCGACGCCACCAACGTGGCCTGCGCCGACGTGATCGTGCACCTGCCATCCACCGTCGCCGATCAGGAGTCCCGGGAGACGAACGCTCAGTCAACAGGAGCCTGGGGCGACCCGGCCGCTGTGTTGCTGCACTGTGGTGTTCCCGTGCCGGCGCCTACGACTCTGCCATGCCTGAATATCAACGGCATCGACTGGATCGAAGATGACGCCGCCGCCCCGACCTACCGCTACACGACCTATGGGCGCGACCCGGCCATCGAAATCGTGGTCGACTCCGAAGCGGTGAGCGGATCGACGGCGCTCGTCGACGTCGCCAATGCGGTCGCGTATGTGCCGGCGACCGGTTCCTGTGTCGGCGCCGAAGACGTGCAGCTGCCCACACCAGGGGCCACAACCGCCCCGTGATCCCCTGGTTCACGACCCGTCGGTGACCCGCCGGTGGTGCGCGAGATCCCTCGGCAGGCCGGTCAGGAGCCGTGGTGGGCGTGGGCGATGGCCACAGAGATGAGTTCGTCGACCAGCTCCGGGTAGGTGTAGCCGCTGGCCAGCCAGCAGGTGGGAAACATCGAGATGCTTGTGAACCCGGGCATGGTGTTGATCTCGTTGATCACCCATCCGGTCTCCGTCAGGAAGAAGTCAACCCGAGCCAGGCCAGCGGCGCCGATCGCCTCGAAAGCGGCAATGGCCAGCCGCTGTACCTCAGCCAGTTCTGCCGCTGATAGCGGCGCGGGGCAGACCAGCTCGACTCCCGGCGCATCCAGGTACTTCGCGGCAAAGTCGTAGAAGTCACGGCCCGTCACGACGACCTCGCCGGCCACGGAGGCGCGGGTCGGTTCCCCCGGGCGTCCTTGCAGCACGGCGATCTCGAGTTCACGTCCGACGAGCCCGGATTCAATGAGTACCTTGCTGTCTTCGGCGAGACCGACCGTCATGGCCTCGGCCAGCTGGTCTCGTGTCGCTACCCGGCTGACGCCGACGCTCGACCCGGCCCGGGCCGGCTTCACGAAGACGGGCAAGCCGAGTTGTTCGAGGGCCGCGTTACCCAGGGCGGGATCCCGCGCCCAGTCATCCGCTATCAGGGTACGCCACGGCGCCACCGGCAGGGCGGCTTGCTGAAAGACGGTCTTGGCAAAGTGCTTGTCCATCCCCAGAGCAGATGCGAGAACCCCTGACCCGACATACGGAAGGTCGAGCAGGTCGAGCATGCCCTGAATGGTGCCGTCCTCGCCGAAAGGTCCATGCAAAATTGGGAATATAAGGTCGACAGAGCCGAGCGAACGCTCACCGGACGCATCGACAACGGTCATTTCCCGGCTCGATGCGCTCTGCGGCCAGCGCACCCGGGTGCCATTGTCGGCGACAACGGGCAATGCTTGCGCGTTGAGGGCGAATTTGGCTGGGTCGTTGTCTTCGAGTACGTACGCGCCGTCCCGGGTGATTCCGACCGGGATGACGGTGTAGCGCTCAGGGTCGAGGGCTGCCAGCACTCCCCCCGCCGTGGCGCAGCTGATCGAGTGTTCGCTGGAACGCCCTCCAAAGAGAAGCACCACCGTGAGCTTGTGCATCGTCAAGTGTCCTTTCGCCCTGCGGTTCGCCGGAGTCAGTCGTGAGGTGCGGCGCAATGTCGCGGGGATTGAGTGTGCCGTCGAGCACCTGGCGAACCTGTTCGACAATGGGCATCTCGACGCCCTTGGCACGGGCCAGTTCGAGAACCGGCTTCACCGAAGCGAGGCCTTCGGTAGTCTGCTGCATTTGTTTGACGACGTCGTTGATGCTGTAACCCTGGCCGAGCAACCGCCCGGCCGTGTTGTTGCGAGACAGCGGCGACTGGCAGGTGGCGATGAGGTCGCCGAGCCCGGCCAGGCCGGCCAACGTCTCGGGTTGAGCGCCGTAGGCGACCGCGAAGTCGGTCATTTCGACCAGGCCGCGGGTGATGATCGAGGCTTTGGTGTTCTCGCCGTAGCCGACACCGTCGACGATGCCGATGGCGACCGCGATCAGGTTCTTCAGCACCCCACCGAACTCGGTGCCGATGACGTCGGTATTGACGTAGGAGCGAAAATAGCGATTGGTGGCCAGTTTGGCCACGGCCTGCGCCGTTTCGAGGCTCACCGAGGAGACGACAGCGCCGGTGGGCTGTTCCTTGGCGATTTCGAGCGCGAGGTTCGGACCGCTGATCGCGGCAATGCGATCGGGGTCAATGCGCAGCGTTTCTTCGATCACCGTGCTCATGCGCATGCCGGTGGAGCGTTCGACACCCTTCATGAGCGAGATCACTATCGGGTTCGCAACCAGATACGGCTCGACCTGCTTGAGATTTTCGCGCAGCGACTGGCTCGGAACCGAGACGAAAACCATTTCGGCGCCGGCCAGGGCCAGGTCGAGACGGCTCGTGGCGCGCAGGCCCACCGGCAGGTTCACCCCCGGCAAATAATCGCTGTTACGGCGAGCCTCAGAGATTTCCCGGGCCAGTTCGGGGCGGCGAGCCCACAGAACGACGTCGGCACCGCCATCCGTGAGAATTTTGGCGAAGGTCGTTCCCCAACTGCCCGCGCCGAGAACGGCCACCCGGGTGCCTGGCTGAATCTTCGGCAACTGGGCGGTTCTAGGCTTCAAAACGACCGGTCTCTCTCTGATTGTGCTCCGCCGGGTTCCACCGCTTAGCCGGGGCCTTCTCGCCGCGCAGGTCTTCCAGCAGCGCGGTGATGGCCAGCATCACGACTGCGGTCGCCTCGTTGAGCGTCGCCGTGTCGAGACTCCGCCCGCGAAACTGGGAGAGGTCGATCGGGTCGCCGATCTTCACGGTGATGGTTTTACGCGGAAACAGGCTGATTTTCTTGGAATATCGTTCCATCAGGTGCTGGGCGCCCCAGTGGGCGGCCGGCACGATGGGAATGCCCTGTTCCAGCGCGATGCGAACGGCTCCGGTCTTGCCGCGCATCGGCCACAAGTCAGGGTCACGGGTCAGTGACCCCTCCGGGTACACCACGACGATCTGACCTTTCTCGGCCAGACGCTGGGCGGCCTTGACCGGTTCGCTGCCGCGCACCGAACCGCCGCGCTGCACCGGAATCTGCCCGGACCTGCGCAGCACCGCACCGAAGACGGGAATTTCAAAAACAGATGCCTTCGCCAGGAATCGAGGCAGCCGCCCCAACTTCCACGCTACGACTCCCATGACCACGGGGTCGATCTCACTGTAGTGGTTGGGTGACAGCACGAACGCGCCACTGCGCGGAAACTTGTGAGCGTCGATGATCTCGTACCGGGCGGCGAGGTTCATGACCGGCAGAATCAGCCCGGCGAGGATCCAGAACGCGCTGGGCCTGCTCTTCTCCGAACGAATTCGGGTGCGCGGTGAAGATGAGCCGGAAGCTACGGACACGTCGTTATTTTCAGGCACGCGCCTATTATCCTTCGAGATCGAAGTCCGCCCCCAAAAGCCGCAACTTGCCGATGAAGTTCTCGTACCCGCGGCTGATGATTCCCACGTTGCTGACCGTTGATGTGCCCTCGGCCGAAAGCGCCGCGATCAGGTGACTGAAACCGCCGCGCAGGTCGGGCACGACGATGTCGGCGCCGTGCAGCTTCGTCGGGCCGGTAATGACGGCCGAGTGATTGAAATTGCGCTGGCCAAACCGACACGTGTGCCCACCGAGGCATTCCTTGTGAATTTGAATTGTCGCGCCCATCTCGACGAGCGCGTCGACGAAGCCGAACCGCTGCTCGTACACTGTTTCGTGCACGATCGACGTTCCGTGTGCCTTGGTCAGCGCGATGACGAGCGGCTGCTGCCAGTCCGTCATGAAGCCGGGGTGGACGCCCGTTTCGATGATGACAGGCTTGAGGTCACCGCCGGGGTGATAAAAGCGGATGCCGTCGTCGCAGATGTCGAAAGCTCCACCGACCTTGCGGAAGACGTTGAGGAACGTGATCATCTCAGCCTGCCGGGCGCCACCGACGAAGATGTCGCCGTCGGTAGCGAGTGCTGCGGCAGCCCAGCTGGCAGCCTCGTTGCGGTCGAACAGGGCGCGATGATTGTATCCGACCAGGCGTTCGACGCCCTCGATACGGATCACCCGGTCAGTATCGACCGTGATGATGGCGCCCATCTTCTGCAAAATATTGATGAGATCCATGATTTCAGGCTCGATTGCCGCGCCCTTGAGCTCGGTGAGACCTTCGGCCCTCACCGCGGTGAGCAGCACCTGCTCGGTGGCGCCCACGCTCGGGTACGGCAGTTCGAGCTTGGCGCCTTTGAGACCGTTCGGCGCCGACATACGGATGCCGTTGGGCTGCTTTTCGACGACAGCACCAAACTTGCGCAGCACCTCGAGGTGAAAGTCGATCGGCCGGTCGCCGATGCGACAGCCGCCGAGGTCGGGGATGAAGGCCTCGCCGAGCCGGTGCAACAGCGGACCGCAGAACAGAATGGGGATACGCGAGGAACCCGCGTGGGCGTCGATCGCGGCGAAGTGCGCGCTTTCCACGTTTGCCGGGTCAAGCACGAGGGTTCCGGGCTCATCACCCTCGGTCACATTGACGCCGTGCACTTCGAGCAGGCCGCGAACGATCCGAACATCACTGATGTTCGGAACGTCCTTGAGAACGCTGGGGGTTTCACCGAGCAGGGCGGCGACCATGGCCTTGGTGACGAGGTTCTTCGCCCCCTTCACCTCGATGCGACCGACCAGCGGAATACCACCGCGGATGGTGATTTTATCGGCGGTGAGGCCAACGGATGCCCCGTGGTTCTGAGCACTCCCCCGCTCGTTCGCGTCATCGTGCTGCCTGGCTTCGTTTAGATTCTTCGCCTCTTGATCACGCCGGGCTTCACTGAGAGTGCTCACAAAATACCTGTCCTAGTGCAAATTGGTGCAATACAAATTACTGCAAATTGACGCGGGCCGAACCTGCGGAGAGCGCCGGAAGAGTGCGGGGCAACCACGACTCTCGCGTCCCCTCAAATTCCTTGATCCGCGCTTCGTCACGCAGGGTCAGCGCGATGTCATCGAGACCTTCGAGCAGCCGCCATCTAGTGTAATCGTCGATTTCGAAATTCACGGTCAGGTCCCCGACACGCACTGTTTTACTCACCAGATCCACGGTCAACTCCACCCCGGGGGCGCACTCGACCAAATTCCACAGGGTTTCGGCATCCGCTTCGCTGATCTGCCCGGCGAGCAGTCCCTGCTTGCCGGCGTTTCCGCGAAAGATGTCGCCGAACCGGGGGCTCAGCACCACGTCGAAGCCATAGTCCCGCAGGGCCCACACCGCGTGTTCGCGGGAGGAGCCGGTGCCGAAGTCGGCCCCGGCGATGAGTACGCGACCGCCCTGGTACTCCTTTTTATTGATGACGAAGTCGGGGTCGAGGCGCCACGCCGCGAACAATGCGTCTTCAAAGCCGGTGCGCGTGACGCGCTTGAGATACACGGCTGGAATGATCTGGTCGGTATCGACATTGGAACGGCGCAGCGGCACCGCGATTCCGGTGACGGTGGTGAATTTCTGCATGGTTACTGGTCTCCAGCTTGGTCGAGATCCCACGGGCTACTGAGCGTGCCGCGAATGGCCGTGGCGGCAGCGACGAGCGGCGACACCAGATGGGTGCGCCCGCCCTTTCCCTGTCGCCCTTCAAAGTTGCGGTTACTGGTCGACGCGCAGCGTTCGCCGGGTTCAAGCTGGTCTGGGTTCATGCCGAGGCACATCGAACACCCGGCGAAGCGCCATTCGGCACCGAAGTCGAGGAAGATCTGGTCGAGCCCCTCGGCTTCAGCCTCGATGCGTACCCGGGCAGAACCGGGAACGACCATCATGCGCAGCCCTTCGGCCTTGGTCTTGCCCTTGATGATTTCAGCGGCGGCGCGCAGGTCTTCGACCCGGCTGTTGGTGCAGGAGCCGAGAAAAACGGTATCGACCCGGATGTCCTTCATCGGGGTGCCCGCCGCGAGATCCATGTATTCCAAAGCCCGCTCAGCCGCCGAGCGCTCGTTGGCATCGACGATTTCGGCGGGATTCGGCACAGCTCCACTCAGGGACACGCCCTGGCCGGGATTGGTACCCCAGGTGACGAACGGTTCGAGAGCGTTCGCATCGATGATGACCTCGGCGTCATAGGTCGCGCCCTCGTCGGTGGCCAGGGTCTCCCAGTAGGCCACGGCAGCGTCCCAGTCGGCACCGCGGGGCGCGTGGGCACGCCCGTCAAGGTAGTCGTAGGTGACCTGATCGGGGGCGACCATACCGGCGCGGGCGCCAGCCTCGATCGACATGTTGCAGATAGTCATGCGCCCCTCCATGGAGAGGGCTCGAATGGCCTCACCACGGTATTCGAGCACGTAACCAGCCCCCCCGCCGGTGCCGATCCGGGCAATCACGGCCAGAATGATGTCTTTCGCGGTGACCCCGGTGCGCAACCTGCCGTTGACGGTGATGGCCATGGTCTTGAAGGGGTTCAACGGCAGAGTCTGGGTGGCCATGACGTGCTCGACCTCGCTCGTGCCGATACCAAGCGCCATAGCACCGAAGGCACCGTGGGTGGAGGTGTGCGAGTCGCCGCACACCACGGTGATTCCCGGCTGGGTCAGGCCGAGCTGCGGGCCGACAACGTGCACGATGCCCTGTTCAATGTCACCGAGCGAGTGCAGGCGCACACCGTATTCGGCGCAGTTGCGGCGCAGGGTCTCGATCTGCGTGCGGCTGGTGAGGTCTGCGATCGGCTTGTCGATGGCGAGCGTTGGCGTGTTGTGGTCCTCGGTCGCGATGGTCAGATCGGGCCGACGCAGCATTCGATTGGACAGGCGCAGGCCGTCGAAGGCCTGCGGGCTGGTGACCTCGTGCAGCAGGTGCAGGTCGATATAGATCAGGTCTGGCGTGCCATCCTCACCCTTGGTGACGAGGTGCTTGTCCCAGACCTTCTCGGCCAGGGTACGAAGGCCGGTGCCGGAGTGTTTTTGCGAAGTGGGTATTACGTTGGTCATTTTGAGCGTCTTCCTCACGAATCGATGGCAGCCACGCTGAACGCCGCGACGAGGGAGGCCTCAGGACAGGGACTCGTCGCGGCACAGAAGAAGTCGGCTCAGCACCATGGGTTCAGGCTAACACCTCGCCCAGCCGCTCGGCTCGCGAACGCTTGCGCGACCGGTCAGTCGAACGTTGATTCCACGTAGACGACGCTGACGTTATCGCGTCCGCCGTGCTCGATGGCTTCGTCGACGAGAATGTCAGCGACACTGCGCCCCGCGGCATCCAGGCCGATGTCCATGGCCAAGACCTCCGCGATCGCCGCATCATCAAGTTCTTTGGTCAGCCCGTCGGAGCAGATCAAAAAGGATTGCTGTCCGAGGGCCGGCAACAGCCAGACGTCGGCATCGACAAACTCGTCGGCGCCGATCGCCCGGGTGATGACGTTGCGCTCGGGGTGTTTCTCGGCGTCGTCGACCGAAATCAGGCCAGCGTCGACCATCTCCTGCACTGCGGAGTGGTCGATGGACAACTGGGCCAAAACACCGTCGGTCCAGGTGTAGACGCGGGAATCGCCAACGTTGAAGGCCATCCAGTGGTAGCCGACGTCATCACCGGCGTCGACGAAGGCGATGCCCGCGAGGGTGGTGCCCGACACTGCGGTGCCGTAGTCATCGGCTGTGCTCAGATCGCGTACGGCGTCATTCGAAGAGTGGATGGCGTCGAGGATGCGTTCCGGCGTCGAGGGCGAATCGCGGGCGATGTGCTCATCGAACACCCGAAGTACGGTCTGGCTGGCGACCTCACCCCGGGCGTGGCCGCCCATACCGTCGGCCACGAGGAACACTGGGGACTGCGCGAGCACGCTATCCTCGTTGACCTTGCGCACGCTGCCGACATCGGTGCGCTCGCTGAAAGAGAAACGGGCGACAGCACTGGAAAGCTCCATCATGCTCTGCCGGTGCACAGTCATGAAAGCCCCCCGTTTGCCGTCGCCCGGCCTCGATCAGTCATTCGTTGGCGTTAACCGAAATCTCCTCGACCAGCGTGATGCCACGCTTTTTGGCATCGTGACCAGCCTTGATCAGGCTCGCCACGGTGGCCACGGCCATGCTGCCGATGATCACGCCGAGCGAGGTCCAGGTGTCGATCTCGGGCGCCCACAACATGGGATCGCCACCATTGATGAAGAAGACCTCGTTGGTGTGCATCGCGTGCAGCACGAGCTTGACGCCGATGAAGCCGAGGATGACCGCGATGCCGTACTTGAGGTATTCGAGACGTTCGAGCAGGCCGCCGAGGAGAAAGTACAGCTGGCGCAAGCCCATGAGGGCAAAGATATTGGCCGTGAACACGATGAACGGGCTCGTTGTGATGCCGAAGATCGCTGGAATGGAATCGAGGGCGAAGATGAGGTCGGTGGTGCCGATCGCGATAAACACGATCAGCATCGGCGTGAAGATCTTCTTGCCGTCGACCAGCGTGCGAACCTTGGAGCCGTCGAATTCTGATGAGATACGAATGCGGCGGCGGAGCAGACGAATGACGCCGTTCTCTTTTTCTTCCGTTTCTGCTTCCGAGGAGAACGCTTGCTTCACGGCGGTATAGAACAGGAACGCGCCGAAGATGTAGAAGATCCAGGCATAGCTTTCGATCAGCTGAGCGCCGAGCAGAATGAAGATTCCGCGCAGCACGAGAGCGATGATGATTCCCACCATCAGCACTTCCTGCTGGTATTTTCGCGGCACGGAGAACCTGGCCATGATGATTACGAAGACAAACAGGTTATCGATCGACAGGCTGTACTCGGTCAGCCAGCCGGCAAGAAATTGACCGGCATGTTCAGCGTCACCGAGAACCAGCATCAAGAGCGCGAAAATGAGCGCGAGCCCAACGTAGAACGCAACCCAGAGGCCAGCCTCGCGCATGCTCGGAACATGCGGGCGCTTGTAGACGATGAGCAGGTCAGCGACCAGAATAAGGGTCAAAACGACCAATGATCCAGCTTCGAACCAGAGAGGGAGGGCGAGTTCCACGGGGGCCTTTCAAGAAAATAACGGGAATCGGGGATGGCAGAACCCGAAAGTCTCTCCCGCACCGATAGCGCCCAAACGGAACCAATCGATACCACCGCGACCGGGGCCCCGCCAGTGCGGCCCGTATTGACGATCGCGACATAGAACCCGATCGGGCCCAGAGGGATACTCCCCTTCGCTCGCAAAATCCTATCAGTGTGGCGGCCCCGCTCGCACCTTCGCCCAGCGCCGGCCCGAACCCGGCCTATGCTTGCTGGCTATGACTATGCACCGGGTTCGATGACGGCCGCCGACTACATCAACTGGTCTGACCTTGGTCGACCGGTCACCGCCCTGTGGAGATCAGCTAACGGCGCACCGGCCCCGAAACGAGTCGAGCCGGTCGACGACACGATCACAGCGGATGCGGCCTACCGGCTGGCCTCGCAGGGCGTCGCAATGCTCTGGAACGGAGACTTTCAGAACGCCCGCCAAATTCTGACGGCTCTGGAACACCGCACCAGGCCTCGCCCGGATCACACCGAGCGCAGCACCGCCGACCTGTTCTACCGCTATCGGCAGAACAGGTCGCACCGGGCCCGGATTCTCGGACTGCTTCTCGTTCCGCTTGCTGTCGGCAACACAATCGGGCTGCGCCGTGCGCCGGACGTTCACGCTGCCACGGTCGCCGCCTACGGCAGCATCACCGAGGCATCCGTTGTGTCGCTGCACGAGGTGCTCGGTACGATCGGCGCTCATCAGTGGCGGACCAAAGGCATTCCCGTTGCCGCATTGAACGCCAACATCTATCCGCATTACGGCACATTCTTCCCGGTGCGCAGCGAGTACGTCGATCTCGTGGCGAGCGCTCCCCTCGCCGCGCCACAGCTTGCCTTCGACATCGGTACCGGCACCGGGGTGCTCGCAGCGGTACTCGCAACCCGGGGCGTGCCGCATGTGGTCGCGACAGATATCGAGCCGCGTGCGGTCGCATCCGCTCGAGAGACGGTATCGCTTCTCAAACTCGACGGGCAGGTTGAGGTTCAGCTCACCGATCTCTTTCCTGAGGGGAAGGCCGATCTCATTGTCTGCAACCCACCGTGGATTCCGGCGACCGCACACTCACTGCTCGATGCGGCCGTCTACGACCCTGGTTCTCGCATGCTCAAGGGATTTCTGGCCGGCGTGCTCGACCATCTGGAGCCGAACGGTGAGGTCTGGTTGGTACTTTCCGATTTTGCTGAGCTGGTGGGGCTGCGCTCCCGCGGCGACCTTCTGAACGTGATCGATGCGGCCGGCCTGCGCGTGATCGGTGCGCTCGAAGCGCCTGCCAGACACTCGAGAGCGAGTGACACGAACGACCCGCTGCACGCGGTGCGAGCGAACGAGGTCACCTCGCTCTGGCGCCTCTGCGCCAGCTAAACCCCGCGCTCAACGCTCGGGTCTGCGATTGTCGCTCCGCAGCCCCACCTCGAAAGGACCAGAGCGGCCGGAGAGCTCGCACTGGGCATCAATCGAGGTCGAGCTCCATCGGAATCAGCGGTCATCCGGCAGGGTACAGACGTGTCCGTCCGCATCGATGGGCATACCGCACAAGGCGCAAATGGGTCGACCGGCCCCCACGATCTCGCGGGTGCGCATCGCGAACGCTTGGGCGGTGCCCACCGGGATACGCACAAGCAGCGTTTCCGTCGACTCCAGGCTGGCCGCGTCGAAGTCGTCCTCGTCGGTGACCCCGCTGTCCGTCAGCGAAAAAGCCTCGATCACGACCTGCGCAGTGCGCGGATCCCAGCCGAGGGTCATCGTGCCGGTGCGGAACTGCTCATCAAAGGGCTGCTCCAGGGGGTCGTTGTCGACCAGTTCGATAGGCGTTGCCGTTGGCACGCTGAAGGGGTTGCCGTCGTGCGTCATGAGCTGCTCGAGCATTTCGTCGATCTTCTCCGCGAGCAGAGCGGATTGTTGTTTTTCCAGGGCAATGCTGACGATTTGAGCGCCGCTACGCACCTGAAGGTAAAACGTGCGTGATCCGGGCACACCGACGGTGCCGATGACAACACGATCTGGCCAGTCAAATTCGTGAACGATTATGGGCATGTGAACATTTTATGAGCGCACGGCTTGTGGCGCATCGTGGCCGGACCCACCGCCCACCGGCGCGTCGGCCCCCGGGGCACTCGAGCGCAGCCAGGACAGGTCGCCGGAGTCGGTATTGGTGGCAAACACGTTCGGACGGTGGGGCCCGTAGCGCACGATCGACACCGAGGCCGGACCGACAGAAATGCGCTGAAACAGGTCCAGGTGCATGCCGAGCGCGTCGGCCAGGATCGATTTAATGATGTCGCCGTGGCTGACCGCCACCCACACGGCGTCCGGCCCGAATTCCGCCTCGATCCGTGCGTCGTGGCGCCGAATGGCGGCGACCGACCGGGCTTGCATGGTCGCCATCGATTCTCCGCCGGGAAAGACGACGGCTGACGGTTGCGCCTGCACGACCGGCCACAGTTTCTCCAGGGCAAGCTCGCTGAGCGATCGGCCCTGCCACTGCCCGTAGTCGCACTCCGTGATGTCCGCATCCTCGGTCGTCGCCGGGGAGCCCGTCTGATGCTGCAGGATCAGGGCCGAGGTCTGCTGGCATCGTTCCAGCGGGCTCGAGACTAAACCAACCAGTGGAACCGCAGCAAGCCGCTCCCCGGTGCGGGCGGCTTGCTCACGCCCCACTTGGTCGAGCCCGACCCCGGGAGTTCGTCCGGCTAACATACCGGTGGCGTTTGCTGTGGTGCGACCGTGCCGCACAAGAATGACTGTGGCCATGCCTACGAGCCTATACAGGAGCACTGACGCCGTGAACCAGAAAGGCCCGGCACCTGTGAAGAGTAGGCGACCGGGCAATGGTGACCCCAGCGGGATTCGAACCCGCGTTACCGCCGTGAGAGGGCGATGTCCTAGGCCGCTAAACGATGGGGCCGTTTTTGCAACTTTCCGAGTATGCCACATGAAGGAGTGCTCTTCCAAACTGAGCGCACGCGGCGCGCCGTGACGGCTGCCGATCAGTCAAGAAAGTGGATGCTGTTGCGCCACGACTCGAATCGGGGTTAGCTCAGGGCATGAAACTGACCAAGCTGGAGCATGCTGCCCTGATCATCGAACTCACCGGCAAAAAACTCTATATCGACCCAGGTTCGTTCACCACTGCACTTTCGCACACGGCCGGCACCGTGGCCGTAGTCATCACCCACGAACACGCCGACCACTGGACCCCGGAACAACTGGGCCGCATCATCGAAATGAACTCCGATCTGCGCATCTTCGCGCCGGCCGGCGTTACGCGCGCCATTGCCGCCTTCAACGCTGATCTCGAAGTCACGACGGTGCAGGCCGGTGACGTGATCGAAGTCGCCCCGTTCACCCTGCGCTTCTTCGGAGCCACCCACGCGGTGATCCATGAATCGATCCCGGTTATCGACAACGTCGGAGTTCTCGTCAATGACGAGCTGTACTACGCCGGCGACGCTTTCACCATTCCCGAGGGGGTCGAGGTCGGCACGCTCGCCGTTCCGGCCGCGGCACCATGGATGAAAATCAGCGAGGCGATGGACTACATTTTCGCGATCAAGCCCAAGCGCAGCTTTCCCACCCATGAGATGCTGCTCTCTCGCGCCGGGAAAGACCTGTCCAATGCGAGATTCCAGAATGTCACCCAACTCAGCGGCGGTGAGTTCTTTCCCCTCGAACCGGGCGACAGCCTTGACCTGTAGACCGACCAGGGGCGCAGCATCCTCGTGGAAACGGCCCGCTGACAGTAAACGTGCAGTAACAGCAATTTAGAGTGCAGTAACTGCACATGTGGCCTGCGAGGTCACCAGGGGCGAGGGATGCGCGATGGGCTCCGAATGGGTAATTGATGCACAAGGCCTGGAAAAATCCTATGGCTCGGGTACGAGCCGGTTCGACGCACTGAAAGGGGTATCCGTTCAGATCGCGCCCGGGGAGACCGTGGCGATCGTCGGAAAGAGCGGGTCCGGCAAGTCGACCCTCATGCACCTGCTCGCCCTGCTCGACGAGCCCGATAAAGGATCGCTGCAGGTTGCCGGCACAGACGCCAAGTCGCTCTCCAAGCGCGCGGTCAACGAGCTGCGCAACAAGGAGTTCGGCTTCGTCTTTCAGCAGTTCTTTCTCACCCCCAACGTGAGCGTGCTCGACAACGTCATTCTGCCGCTCAAGATCGCCGGCATAGGCGTCAAGGAACGTCGCCGCCGCGGCATGGAAGTTCTCGAACAGCTTGAACTGGCCGACAAAGCCGGTAACAAGGCCACGACCCTGTCGGGCGGGCAAAAGCAGCGCGTCGTGATCGGTCGCGCCCTGGTGAATGCACCACGGGTGATCTTCGCCGACGAACCCACCGGAAACCTTGACACCGCCACCGGCGCCGTGGTCGAAGATATCCTGTTCGAGCTCAATCGCAGCCAGGGCATCACGCTCGTCATCGTCACCCACGACGAGGAACTCGCCGCCCGCTGTGACCGCCAGATCTATATTCGCGACGGACTGGTCGTGTCTCACGCCGGTCCGACGCACACCGGGGCGCACGCGCTGCACACCCCCGAAGCACCGACCACCACCGGAGGCGCAGCATGAGAGCCAAAGACCTCGTCACCACCGCGATCTCCAACACTTTTCGCAGCAAGCTTCGCACGACGCTGACCGTTCTGGCCATCTTCGTCGGAGCCTTCACTCTCACACTCACCAACGCCGTCGGCGCCGGCGTCAGCCAGTATGTCGACGCTCAGGTGGGCGCCCTTGGCTCCCCCGACGTGTTCATCATCACGCAAGCGACTGACGCCACGACAGCCGGCGACGGCCCAGTCAAGTACGACCCGAAGAGTTCAGCGTCTGTCTCCAGTCGACAGGGTCCGCCCGGCACGACAACCAAGGCGCTGACAGACTCCGACCTCACCAAGATTGGCGAAACCGCGGGCATTGTGTCGGTCGATCCGATTCGCGCTGTTCAGCCCGACTACATCGAGTACGGCACCGGTTCGCAGTACGAGTTCAGCATCAACGCCACCTCCGCCGTCACCACGGCCGACCTCACTGCTGGTGCGCAACTCGACGGCGGCGCCAGTGACGCGCAACTCGTGCTGCCTGACACCTTCGTGACCCCGCTCGGGTTCGCGTCGGCGGACGACGCGGTGGGGGCATCCGTGTCGATTGGTATCACCGACATTCTCGGCGCAAAGCACACCGTGCAGGCCACCGTCGTCGGCGTATCGCTCGAGAGCCTGCTTGCTGCGGGCGCCGGAGCCAACGACGCGCTGATAGCCGAGCTGGCCGACGCGCAGGCCGGCGGCATCGCCACCGCCGTCACGAGTTACGGTGTGGCCGTGGCTCACTTCGACACAACCCTGTCAGCGGATGCTGTCACCGCCCTCAAGGCCGACCTCGCCACCCAGAACTACACCGCGCGCACCATTGCAGATCAGCTGGGCGCCGTGCAGACGGTGATCAACGGCATCGTAGGGGTACTCAACGCTTTCGCCGTCATTGCCCTGATCGCGGCGGCATTCGGCATTATCAACACCCTGCTGATGAGCGTGCAGGAGCGCACCCGTGAGATCGGCCTGATGAAGGCCATGGGCATGAGCGGCGGCAAGGTCTACACCCTGTTCAGCCTCGAAGCGGTCGTCATCGGATTCCTCGGCAGCGCCATCGGTGCCGGTGTGGCGATCGGGCTCGGCTCCGCCTTGAGCGCCGTCCTGTCGCAGGGGTTGCTCTCCGGGTTGCCGGGATTGAACATCCTCTTGTTTGAGCCGGCATCTGTGGCCTTCGTCATTTTGCTGGTCATGGCGATCGCCTTCCTCTCCGGCACCCTGCCGGCTCAGCGGGCGGCAAAGCAGAACCCGATCGAGTCGCTGCGGTACGAGTAGCGCTGTACCGAGCAACAGGACGAGGCATGACCGACACCCCGACGCCACGCACCCAGGTTCCCGTGCGCCCGCACACTCGTGAAGACAAGCATCATGAGACGACGCTGCGAGTGGAACAAAGTGCCGTCAGCCTCGTTCTGGAACACGGTTTCGACAACGTCACCGTGGATATGATCTGCAGCCGGAGTGGCATTTCCCAGCGCACCTTCTTCAACTATTTCAACACTAAGAACGCTGCCATCATCGGCACCGAATCATCCACCATCGATGAGCCAAGAATGATGTTGCCCAGGCTTTTCGACACGGGCAGACCGAACTGCTCACGCATGCCATGGTGGGCGTCGCACGTTTTATGGCCATGCAATCGATTCCCGCTCAGGCCTGCCGGGCCGCGTCTGTTACCGACGCTGAACCTGGGTTCGAACCCGAGGCCAGCCCGAGCACGGCTGACCGACAAGTGGCTCGTACCTTGGCCGAGTCGCTCAAGCGAACCGTCGAGCTGCTCCGCTGCACGCTGCACGCTGCACGCTGGTCTCGCCCAGCCTGGCGGTGCGGTCCGATGCAGGGGTCACTGCTCGTGGTCGGATTCCCGGGGCAACCACTTCAATAGAGCCGCCCGCAGCTTGGCTAGGTGCAGCGGGCGTATGAGGTAGTCGTTCATTCCGACCGCGCGGGTGTGGTCGGCATCGCCGCGCACCGCCCTGGCTGTCATAGCCAGGATCGGCACATGTACATCCGGCCCCTCTGCCGCTCGAATGGCCGTGGCCAATTCGAAGCCGTTCATCTGGGGCATTTGAAGGTCAGTGATCACCAGGTGGTAATCCCCCGTTGTCCACAGTGCGAGGGCGAGAGCGCCGTTGTCCCTCAGGTCGGCCTCGTATCCGAGTAGATTCAGCTGCCACAAAATGAGCTTTTGATTGGTCGGATTACCTCCAGCCACCAGAATACGAGTGGCATCCGGGGCGCGAAGTGTCGTCAATCGTGTCCCTGCGGGAAAATCCTCAAGTGTTGACCAGTCTCGCGCCGAGAAGCCGGAAGACGACTCCTTCGGCCTCGAAACGTTGCCTATTATTGAAGGTATTTCCTCAGACGCGTCCTCATCGTCAGCCCGCGGCAGAAGCCAGTTGATCGCGTCCTGAAGTTCCTGATAGTGCAGCGGCTTGGTGATGTAAGCGTCACAAGCAACCTGACGCGCCCGGTCCTGATCCCGAGACATGGCCATCGCTGTCAGGGCGATCACCGGAATTTCGGCAGTGGCGGGATCGCTCTTCAGCAAAGCGGTAGCGGCGAACCCGTCCATTCCCGGCAGCTGGATATCCATCAGAATCAGATCTGGCAGTTCAACCCGAGCGAGCAACAAACCGCTCTCAGCGTCGACGGCCTCAAACGTCGAGTGGCCCGCCCGGCGCACCAGCAGCGCGGCGAGCTTCATATTGATGTGGTTGTCTTCAATGATGAGAATTCTGGCCACGTCGCTACCTACCTGCCGGATCGTCGCGAAGTTCGCCGGTCTGCAAAGCGCGCTTGACCTCGGCAATGAAGGACGTTCGGTTGAAGCTCTCCGTGCCGAGCACGCGCACCGGCTGGCTCGGATCGCTGTCGACCGCCGCTGATTCCCGCTTCGTGAGTGGCTTGCCAGACACGATCAACACGGGGATATGTTCGGTTCTCTCATCGTTCTGCAACGCCAACACAACCTCGTAGCCGCTAAATCCTTCCATCATGAGATTGAGCAACACCAGGTCAGGATGCAAACGCTGCGCCATCTCGATGGCCGCGTCTTTTGTGAACGCACGCTCGACCACATAATCCGGGCGGGTCAAAAAGCGTGCAATCACATCGACAGTTTCAGGGTCGTCGTCGGCAACCAGAACGCATCGGGTGCGCCGAGCGTCAGGGCTGAGGCCGAGCGCTTTCAACGACTGCTGCAGCGCATTTCGGTCGATCGGCTTCTCCAGTACGGCGGCCGCGCCGTGCGTCAAGGCCAGGCTCACATCGGTGTCGCCCGCAATGATCACAATCGGAACGGCGGCAAGATCCGAGAACTCGTGCAGGCGAATCAAAAAACCCCAGCCGTCCATTCCCGGCAGCCGGATGTCGAGGGTTATGAGACTCAGCCGCTGTTTCGGGGCAAGGTCCAACCCCTCTTCACCGCTCCGCGCGATGATGACCCGAAACCCTTCAGCCTCCAACAACAGCCGAAGAACTTCGGCCCCTTTGGCGTCGTCCTCAATAACGAGAACAACGTGCTTGTCGGTGTGCTCGTCACCCGCGGGCACTTGCTGAAGGCTCTCGGCCACAGCGGGAAGAATCTCTGTCGGCGTATCCGGGGATTCGACCGCAGAGTCGCTTGTGTGCCGCCCCGTGGACGCAACCTCGTCGCCCTCGTTTTCGCCGTTTTCACCGTTTTCACCGTTGAAGGCCTCTTCCGGCGCCGCTTTCACCAATTCGCCGACCGTGGGCAGCCTTTCGTTTCCCCCCGCGGTCGACGCGCTACCGGGATCGCGGCGCGCTATAACTATGGACGGGGCGTCCGGGCTGGGAGCCGGTTCTAACGTTTCCGATACTTCTATCACTCCGTTGGAACTCGATTTTTTTTGCTCCCTGCCTGGCCAAGCTGGCGCCTGGTCATCGGTTGCGCCCAGTGGAAGCCAAATGGCAAAACTAGATCCCTCGCCAATCTCGCTGGCAACAGCAACGGTACCTCCCTGCAACTCCACCATCTGCTTGACCGTGGCGAGACCAAGTCCGGTCCCTTCGAACTTGCGCGCCAAAGTGCCGTCGATCTGACTGAAAGCGAGAAAAAGCTTGGACAGATTTTCACGTGAGATGCCCATACCCGTATCGTCGACGCGAATTTCCAAAAAATGATCGACGTCGCTCTTCGGAAGTGGAAAATCATGCACCGGTCGGGTGCCGGCAATTTTACCCGCTGCACTGCGCGGCACCCTTCTTGCAGTGAGCGTGACCGCACCGAGATCAGGTGTGAACTTGACGGCATTGGACAACAGGTTGTAGACGATTTGCTTGGTTTTTCGTCGGTCAAGCAGGGGCGTCCCTAGATCCTCTGCTCCGTCGAATACCAAGTGCAGCCCATGGACCAGAGCGTCTTCTCGCACGATCAACAAGCTTTGCTCCAACAGCGACTGCACATCAACCGATTCCACCTCGATGTCCATCATGCCCGCCTCGACTTTGGACAAATCGAGAATGTCATTGATCAGCGACAGAAGGTGGTGCCCACTGGAATAAATGTCTTCGATATACTCACGCTGCGTTGCGGTGATCTCCCCGATGAGTCCATCCTTGAGAGCCTCCGAAAAGCCGATGATGGCGTTCAAGGGTGTTCGCAGTTCGTGAGACATCGTTGCCAGGAACTCCGTTTTCATGCGGCTGGCGTGTTCCAACTCGATGTTTGTCTTCTGAAGTGCTCGCTCGAAACGTTTGCGCTCGGTCACATCACGGGCCGATGCAAAAACACCCTGCACCACTCGATCTCGATCGTAAAACGTCGCGGCGTTGTACGACACGTCAGTTTCGTCGCCGTCTATGGAGCACACCGTCAGTTCGTAGTCGCTCACCTTGCTCTCGCTCAGAGCATGTTTGATGGCCGTGTCCGCTCGGACCGGATCGGTGAAGAAATTGCGGCACGGGGCGCCTATGAGCTCGTCCCTGGTGCGCCCAGTGAGCTTGATCATCTGCTGGTTCACGTCAGAGATAACCCCCCTGGTGTCGGTCATCATGAGCGCATCGATATTCGATTCGATGAGCGATCGGGTGTAGAACTGCTGGTCGCGCAGTCGTTGGTCAAGGAGAGATTGGGCCATCGATGCCTGATTGCGCGCTGTGTTGTCGGTGCTGATCAACAGATATCCGATAATCTCCGCGTTGCCGTCACATAACGCCGTGACCGACACCGTGGTCGGAAAGCGACTGCCATCCTTCCGAATCGTCGTCAGCTCATAGATATCTTCGATTCGCCGACTTGCCTTATAGACCAAGGCTTCAAAGCCGGGTTGAATTGTGGTACCGAATTCGACGCTCAACTGCGCAGCACGAGCGATGATTTCGTCTGGGTCGTGCATGTCTCCCGGCACACCCCTGTTTATTACGTCTTCGGGCGTGTAGCCGATCATGCGTTGCGCGCCCACGCTAAAAATTTGTATGAACCCTTTGGCGTCGGTAGCGACGCACGCAAAATTAGCGCTGTTGAAGATGGCATGCTGCAGGCTCACCGTCTGATCCAGCAGGTTCTTGTCGGCGACATCCTTTTGCGCTCTCGAATACTCGTCGCTGGTCAGAGTCGGTTCTTCAGCGCTCATTCCGTCGTGACTTGCAGTCTGGGAGTCGTCCTCACCGCGGGGTTTTGTCATGTCGGTCACACCCTCCGTGATCTATCGCTCCGCCAGATGCGATTAGTGCAGTAAAATAGCTTGCGGTTCAGTCCAACGACACAGGGCCGGCTCGTTCGCCGAGCTTTATTGCTGCGAGGCGACCGGGAATTCGCTTGGTTTCAATTTATATCATGAGACACCCTCAGATGTCCCCTGATTGGGGGTGGTCGTGAATACCCGCCGCGGGCAAAAAAGTTCGGGTTCGGCGCAAGCCGAACCCGAACTGCGAATGCCCTGATACCCGGTTAGTAGATCGAGGTCACCACGACCTTGCCGTCGACGACGTTGACTTCAGCGGTGATCGTGAGGTAATTCTCAGTGGTCTCATGGCGGGCCTCGGTAGAAAAACCGTAGTTCACGTCATACTCCATAGTCACGACACCGTAAGTGTCGGTGGAGACCGTCAAGCCACCATCCTCGTACGACAGATCCACGGTGAGGTCGGGCGCTGTAACGAGGGTGTAGACCACGTTGGAGTAGTACGAAGAGATGTACCCCATGTTCGGGCAGTCGTCAGATGCTGCATTTCCCGCAGCGAGGCAGGTCGTGATGAGCGTGTTCACGGCTGCCAGGGCAGCGGCTTCGTACTTCGCCGTTGGGGTGGCCGTAAACGCGTCATCGCTCGATTCGAACTCTCCATACCCCCCGAGCAGCCCGCTCACGACATAGGTCACCGATGATTCTTCGAAGTAGTCCGTGGCTGGAATGGTCACTTCGTAGGTGCCGGGAAAGGCCGGAAGGGTCAGCCCGTCGTTCTTCGTTGTACCGACCGACATACCGTTCGCCTCGAGCGACACATCATCCAGTTTGGCTGGTGTGTAGACGTCGATCTGGCCAGGCTCGGCGTTCAGAATGGACCAGTTATCGGCAATCAGCCAGTCGGTGCTCGTGCGGGTGAGCTTCAGCACGGAAGAATCAGAAACGCCGCCCTGCTTAAAGTGCACCTCGATCTGGGCGACATTCTCGGTGATGGTGACCTCTGAAATAGCGGCGTCTTCGATGCGATCCGTCGCCAGCCCGAAGATTTCGTTGGAGAGCATGCCGTCACCGGCATCCGCTGAGGACCCGAGCATCTTCAGAGCCGTCGTGGCGTTGCCTTTTTCCAACGCGTCGAGGTAGGCGTTCGCAACATTCTGCGGGCCAAAGACCGAGGAACGCACAATACCGCCAGCCACACTTGCCGCGATAATGAGCAACGCAGCGGCACCGACGACGATGGCGCCGATCTTCACTCGCTTCGCGGTGGCCGGAGTCAAGGTACTGCTTGCGAACGGGAGGGGTGTCGCACCTGGCTGGCCGGCCGCGGTGATATCGGCAGTGACGGGATAGCCAGTGACGGGATAGCCAGTGGCGGGTTCGACGGTGTAAGCCGTCCCTGCCGCAGGAACGGCCAGGCCGGCTGCGACGGTGCCGACCGGCATGCGCGGTGCCGTCGGCACAACGGGCAACAGGCGTTCCTGACCGGATAGCTTGACGAGGGCGCCGATTACCCCCGGCGTCGCATAGGCCAAGATAACCGGTGCGACAAAGCGCGTCAGTGCCTCGATAGCAGCACCCCAGATGGCGAAGATCAGAAAGGTCCACGCAGCGGGTCCGAACATTCCCGACGTCGAGGCATTCTCGGGTGCAGTCATCGACGCCGTGAACAGAGCGCTGCCAAGAAGCTGCAGCACTAAACCGAAGACCATGTACGTAGCGATGGTGGCCAGCCACGACAACGGCGCCGGGCGCACTCGATTGCGACGAACGGCCAGCAATAGCGAGGCGACGACCGCCAGAATCAGGGCGAGCAGCACGATAAGCCAGATATAGCCGGTGATTCCGTCGCTGAATACGGTGAGGTTTTGCTGTGCCTGCTCGTTGGATGCGCCGCCCAGGTTGGCCAGCACCCGATCCAGGTCGCCGAGATCGACGGAGAAGGCGCCCAACATGCCGATCACAACGGCGTTGATGGCGAGGGTAAGCAAAAATATGGGAAGCATTCCGACATATTCGTCGGCCGCGGACAGCGGGGTCAGAATAGCGAGCACGACCGCCAGCACGGCGATGAACGCGCCGAGGTGCAGGCCCGCGATGCGCGCGGTGCCCCCCGGTAGCCAGGTTGCGCGAACGAGAAGACGCGACCATGCGTCCGTGGCCTGCAGCCGGGCCACGTAGGAGACGGTGAATCCAAGGATGAGCGCGCCGAAGAACGAACCGACGGATGCCGCGGAAGTTGAACCGACAGGAATGTCCAACTGCAGATCGTGGAGCTGCACTGGGAGCACCGCGGCCAGCACGGTCACCCCGATGGCGAGCGTGAGCCCGGACACGGCCGACAGAATGAGGGCCGAGGAGCCTTGCCAGACGCCGCGCCCCACGAAACGACTGGAAAGGTAGTTGCCGGCCAGTAGAGCGGCAAGTACCAGCAGCGGCAGCACTCCCACAGCGACATTTCCGGCGAAGGAGATCATGTACTCAACTTCTGCCGACGCGCCGAGCTGGCCGAACGTTGCCATTGCAACCAACTGCACGGGACCGGAGACAAGCCAGCCAGCCGAGAACATCTCCCAGCCGCTGAGAAGCCCAGTCAAGACAACGGTCAGGAGCGCGACAACAAACGCTGCCCCGTATCCGATTCCAGCGGATGCGACGGCTCCCCGCCACGCGCTCGGCGCGATCGTGGAAAACGCGTTCGGCCCGCTCGGCCGCTGAGCGAGCGGCTGCCTGGCCGGATCAGCATACGGGTTGGCCCGCGTGTCTCCGGGCTGAGCAGACGCTGAATTCACTATGGGCTGGTCTGGTGCAGTCGGTATCGATCCCGCCTGAAATGGATTCGGTGGCGTGGTCGGCGGCGTGTTTTCAAGCGACATGAAAGTCGTTATCTCCCCAAGATTAATGTGTGTGCCGACACAGGGTGAACATCACCTGTGTATTTCATGAGAAATTGATGGCAATTATCAGCCTATTACACAGCAAAGATGTCTCTCACCGGCTCTGTCGAAGCTCCAGACCGGGAACACGACGAGTCTTGGATTCGTAGACTGCTGAAATCACCACACGTACCTGGCCGCTATAAGCGCCTCCAACGCGGCACGGTGTCGAGTCTGCGCCGGCCCACGACGCCGCGAGGTTGACTTCTATGATGGGGTCATGAAGACGGTCGCGATATACAGCACCAAGGGTGGGGTCGGCAAGACAACGACAGCGGTCAATCTCGCCTGGGAGGCGTCCCATGAGTGCCGAGTGCTGCTGTGGGACCTGGACCCGCAGGGCGCTGCGACGTATCTCCTCAACGTCAAAGCAAAGGTCAAAGGCGGCGTGGATTCTCTCATTCGGGGCAAAAGCCACGTGGATGCTGTCATCCGGCCGACCGCGTACAAAAACCTCGATGTGCTCCCGGCGGATGACACCTACCGAAATCTGGACCTGTTCCTTGACTCAGCCAAAAAGTCGACGCAGCGTATCGCCAAGGTGCTGGAGTCGGTCTCGAACCAATACGATGTCGTGATTCTCGATTGCCCGCCCGGGGCGTCCCTCGTGGCGGAGAACGCACTCCACGCGGCCGACCTTGCCGTGGTCCCCCTTGGACCGTCACCGCTTTCACTACGTTCACTGGCCCAAGTCAACGAGATCATCGCGGCATCGGACCGGCCGCCCAAAGTGTTCGCATTTCTTTCGATGGTGGACCGCCGCAAACTTGTGCACCGCTTTACCGCAGAGGCGTTGCCGCGCGAACACCCAGAGGTGATCGACCTCGTCGTTCCCGCGACCGTCGTGATCGAACGGATGGGCACCGAACGCGCCCCGATCGGAACCTACGCACCGAACACTGAGGCCGCTCAGGTATTCGCCCAACTCTGGGGGCACGTTCGTGCTTCGTCGAAAGTCAAGTTAGGCGCGCGACGTGGGTAAGACGTTGCGCTAGAGCGAATCGACGCTACGCCGCTCGTGGAGGTGTGGTTCGCTCCGCGCGCAGCTGCGACCGGGCTGCGTGTTCAACGAGCACCGGGATGAAGTCCCGGATGGGTTTGTCGGAGAGGGAAGCGTGGCATGCCGTCACGACCGCTTTCACCCGATCCGGTGGTAAATCGGCGTACCTGACCTCAAGCCGGCGAACCATATCGTCGACCGCATTCTTTTCCTGCTTTGAGTCCATAGTTCATTGTGCCTACATTCCGTGCTGTACATAACCAGAATCTCCACCCTGGCTTGAGCGCGACGACGACGTCGAGGTGAGTACGACGACGGCTTTTTCTACCCGACCAGGGCTGGGCACGCCCCGAAGGTCAAAAAAATCGCGGCGTGACTCACCCGTTCTCGATCGATGTACGCCGTGTGTTCATCCACGTCGATACCCTGCTCTTCCGCTCGGTGAGAGCGTGGAGGATGTGCGTCGTCGTGTCCAGACACAGTCAAATTCACCCACCGAGCGCAGAGTCCTAAGCCTGGAGGCGCTCGGCGAGCTCGCTGAGATTTGGAACGGTGTAATCCGGTATCGCAAAGTAGTTCGGATACAGTGCGTCGGTTCGGTTCAGCCAGGCGGTGCGCAGGCCCGCCTGGGCTGCCCCATGGATGTCCCAGGGGTGCACGGCGACCAGGAGCATGTCGGCCGGTCGAACTCCGAGAACCTCCGCCGCGTACCGGTAGGCGGAACCGACTGGTTTCCAGTGCGGGGCATCCTCGACTGTGAGAAGGGCCTCGAAGTCAGTCCGAATCGCCGCCGTGGTCAGCATGTTCTGGGCCAGCTGCGCGGACCCATTGGAGAGGGTTGCGAGGCGACATCCGGCATCCTTGAGCGCTCGAACTCCGTCTGCGACGTCCGGGTGCAGCTTCAATGCTCCGAGGCCTTCCAGGACGTGGTTTATTGCCTCGTCAATGGTGCTGGTCAGGGCCACATCGCGGAACAAAGTTCGCAGGATCTCCGCGCCCGCCACGGAAAATTTCACGCTGCCCCCAGACGCGGCAAGGGCGAACCCGTCCCGCAGCACGGATGCAAACCAAATGCGGGCCAGGTAGCCCGGAGCACCGACTTCTACGAAGCGATCCTCCATCGGAGACATGTCAGAGAGGGTTTCATTGACATCAAAAACTATCACCGGCATGGCTGCATTCATGGTGGACTCCTCAAGGTTGGTCAATATACCAGCTGCTGTGAACCGACCGGTCCGGCCTCGGCCCCAGCACGAAGATAAACGAGCGTTGTGTTCGCGATCTTACCGAACGCCCCCATTCCGCAGGCACGGACACAATGATGAACACAGTGCTTTCAACCATTTCACGGTGCTCCAGTTTGCGCAAAGCCACTTTACGGATGCACTCCGGGCGCGATTGTTGCAGAATGAACCGGGTCGCCTACTCGTGGGATATGCCAGACGGTCCGATCGAACCGGAGATCAGGCTTGGCTCCATTCGAATCACCCGTCGTTGCTGCGCTCGTGGTCTTCCATAGCCGGGGCACGGTCGACGCATATCCGCAGCGGACAGTCACGGGGTATGTCGGATGCTCGGCCGGCGCATCCGCTTCATCAATATCGCCCACTCTCGCCGACGAGCCGTAGCCGGTTCTCGATTCGTCGGGCTCGGACCTGTTTGCCCTCAGCGTTGCGCGCGCACTGCTGACTGGTCACCCGCCAAGACGCTGGCCTCGCCGTCGAGTCGGTCGTCGTGCCGCTGCACCGTCGACCGCGCTCGAGCAAGAGGTGGGACAGATTCCACGGGGTGCCGCATCGCCCGCTGTTGTGCGAACGCGTCATCGGACGGAAGCGTGGGACACCGATGTCATTCGTACGGAGCTGAAGGCGTCGTTCACGACCTTCGTCGTGCGTCTGGGCCAGAATTCGTGCGCACTGCCCCGGCTCCGATCACGGCTCGCTGGGCCTGCAGATGCGCCCGGTTTCGGGCTGGGGAACTGTCGCGGAGCCCATAGACAGCCGGAGTATCAAGCACGGGCGTTTTTCAGCCGGCTACTGCGGCCTCCAGACGGGCGGGCGATAAGTGATTTCGCCGCGGAATCCTGCGCCTGTTAGTGCTGGGGTACCTGGACTCGAACCAAGAACAAATGAACCAGAATCATCCGTGTTGCCAATTACACCATACCCCAATGCCTAATCCGAAGACCGGGCCGAGTAGTAGCCTAGCCCACTCGGGCTGGAGAGGCCAAACCGGGGTGTTTCCCGGCGAGTCGAAGCCTCACCAGCCCGGGGTCAGGCCGTCGTCGTCACCGTGAGGGCCCGATCAAGACGGCCGAGGGTTTCCGCCTGACCAAGAATTTCCATCGACTCAAAGAGCGGCGGCGAGATCTTGCGGCCCGACAGCGCGACGCGCAGCGGTCCGAAGGCCACGCGCGGCTTGAGGCCCAGCCCCTCGATAAGAGTTTCGGCGAGCAGTTCATGCACTCGCTCGGTGCTCCATTCCGCTGAAGGAATACTTTCGAGGGCCGTGCGTGACGCGCCGAGAATGTCGGCGGCGTTCTGCGGGAGTGAGGCGAGGGCATCCGCTTCGAGAATCAGATCGGCGCCGGAAACAAACAGAAAACCCAGCATGGCTGGCGCTTCGCCGAGGAGTGCGATGCGCTCCTGAATGAGGGGCGCTCCCTGGGCAAGCAGGGCCAGATCTGCCTCGGTCGGGGTCTCCTCGAGCACTCCGGCAGTCACCAGGTAGGGCACTAGCCGGGCGGCGAAGTCTGACGCCTCAAGCTGGCGAATGTGGTCGCCGTTGATCGACTCAGCTTTCTTCAAGTCGAAGCGGGCCGGGTTGGGGTTGACGTTCACGACGTCGAACGCGGCCGTGAACTCGTCGATCGAGAACACATCGCGGTCGTGGGTGAGTGACCAGCCAAGCAGCGCGAGGTAGTTGAGCAGCCCTTCGGGAATGAACCCGCGGTCTCGGTGCAGAAACAGGTTTGCTTCGGCGTCGCGTTTGGAGAGCTTCTTGTTCTTGTCTCCCATGACGTAGGGCAGGTGACCGAAACGGGGCACGAAGGTGGTCACGCCAATGTCGATGAGCGCGTGGTACAGCGCGATCTGACGGGGCGTCGACGAGAGCAGGTCTTCGCCGCGCAGCACATGGGTGACGCCCATGAGCGCGTCATCGACCGGGTTCACGAAGGGGTAGAGCGGATGCCCGTTGGGGCGCACCACGACAAAGTCGCTGAACGAGCCGGCCGGGAACGTGATCTCGCCGCGCACGAGGTCGTCGAAGGAGAGCTCGGTGTCTGGCACGCGCAGGCGCAGCGCCGGGGACCGGCCCTCGGCACGATAGGCGGCCTTCTGCTCCGAGGTGAGGTCGCGCTCGAAGTTGTCGTAGCCCATTTTCGGGTCGCGGCCGAGGTCGCGGTTACGCGCCTCGATTTCTTCGCCGGTGACGAAGCTCTCGTAGATGTGACCGCTGGTTTTGAGCTGCTCGATGACTCCGCGGTAGATGTCGTAGCGCTCGCTTTGACGATACGGCGCCTGGGGCCCACCGATGTCGACGCCTTCGTCCCAGTCCAGCTTGAGCCAGCGCATGGCCTCGACGAGCTGCAGAAAGCTCTCTTCACTGTCGCGGGCAGCGTCGGTGTCTTCGATGCGGAAGATCATTTTTCCGCCGGTGTGCCGCGCGTAGGCCCAGTTGAACATGGCGGTGCGAACCAGGCCCACGTGGGGCGTTCCGGTTGGCGAGGGGCAGAACCGCACGCGAACGTCGGTTCCGGTGGCGGTAGAAAACGGGTGTGCAGTGGTGTCAGACATTACTCATGATTCTAGTTGCGCGAGCCCTGCTGCCTCACGTCGAGCCCGGGCCCGAGAAATCGGCCCAGTTTCTTAACCGGGCCTGCGTTCAGAGGGTGAACCAGGGCGATGCAATGGCAATGAGAGCGCGCAGCGCGGGCAGCCGGCCACCCAGTTCTCGTTGGCGAGGGCGCGCAGGTCAACCGCTGCACCGGAGCAGAGCGCAGAACGTCAGGCCGGGCGCACCACGGGGTTCACGAGTGCTCCGATGCCCTCAATAGACACCGTGACCGTGTCGCCGTCGACGACGGCTGCCGGCGTGTCGAGCGGTCCGGCCAGAATCACGTCGCCGGGCAGCAGCGTGAACACGCTCGAGGCGAATGCCACGAGCGCAGATACGGTCTCCTCGGTGGTCCGATCGTCGTCGCCGAGGTCGACCGCCTGAAACTCCTCATCGTTGATCAACCCGCGCAGCGGCGTGGCTGCCTCGTCGAACTCCGTCTCAATGATCGGTCCGAGCGGGAGGAACGTGTCGAAAGCCCCGGCGCGGGTGGGCGACACCTCCGTAAGGTCGGCCGCGGTGACGACCGTCGCTACGGTATAGCCGAAAACGCGACCTGCGGCATCCGCCACTGAGACGTTCTTGGCGATCTTGCCAATGATGATGGCGAGCTGGCCGTCGACCTCAACCCGATCGGAGGCGGCGGGCAGCACGATAGCGTCGCCGGGGCCGACGACAGCTGTGTTCGGCCGCAGCACGAATGCCTCAGAAGACACCACCGCGACGATCTTCGAGCGCGGAATCACCGGCGCGAGCAGCTTCACGTCGGCCAGGGCCACCCGGTCGCCGGTCGTGTCGAATCCGGCGAACATCGGGTCGCTCGTGAGCACGACCAGTTCGTCGTCGTCAACGATACCGAACGCGATGGCGCCCTGGTAGCTGTAGCGTGCGATCTTCACGTGTCTCGTTTCCGCTCAAAAGGTTCAGTTTAGTCGAGGCGGGTGAGCCAACCGTGACGGTCAGGCACGCGCCCATACTGAATGTCGGTGAGTTCCTGGCGCAGCGACAGGGTGACCTCGCCAGCCGGGGTATCCGCTTCGCCGATCGTGAAGTCCTTCGCTTTGAGCTGGCCGATCGGGGTGACGACGGCGGCGGTTCCACAGGCGAAAACCTCGGTGATGGCACCGGATGCGACGCCGTCGCGCCACTCCGCCAGCGTCACCGCGCGCTCTTCCACGGTCATACCGCGGTCGCGGGCCAGCTGCATGATGCTGTCGCGGGTGACGCCCTCGAGAATGGATCCGGTCAGGCGAGGCGTGATAATCGTGTCCGTGCCGTGCACGAAAAACACGTTCATGCCGCCGAGTTCATCGACGTTCGTTCCGGTCTCCCCGTCGAGAAAGAGCACCTGGGCGCAACCATTCTCGTACGCCTCCATCTGGGGCAGCAGCGACGCGGCATAGTTACCGCCGCACTTGGCTGCGCCGGTACCACCGCGACCGGCGCGGGAATAATCGGTCGACAGCCAGATCTTCACCGGGGCCACGCCGTCGGCGAAGTAGGCACCGGCTGGGCTGGCGATCACGTAGAAACTCACCTTGTGGGCGGCGCGCACCCCGAGAAAGCTCTCGTTGGCGATCATGAACGGGCGCAGGTACAGGCTGGTCTCGGGCGCGGACGGCACCCAGTCGCCGTCAATCGCGATCATCTGCCTGACCGACTCGATGAAGTCCGGGGTCGAGAGTTCGGGCAGCGCGAGGCGCTGCGCCGAGCGTTGCAGCCGCTCGGCGTTCTTCTCGGGCCGGAAGGTCCAGATCGAGTTGTCGGCGTGCCGGTAGGCCTTGAGGCCCTCGAAGATCTCCTGGCCGTAGTGCAGCACCGACGAGGCGGGATCGAGCAGCAACGGACCATAGGGCGTGACGCGGGCGTCGTGCCAACCGGCCTCGATCGACCAATCGATGGTGACCATGTGGTCGGTGAAGTGTTTGCCGAAGCCCGGATCGGCAAGTATCTCTTCGCGTTCGGCCTCGGCGCGCGCGTTCGTCGACGGCGTGAGGGCGAAACTCATGGGAAGGATTGTGGTCTTGCTCATTTAAGTACCTTGTCTGTCAAAAGGGTCACGATGGCATCTCCCACCTCAGCGGTGCTGCGTCGCTCCAGGGTGTTGCGCCGCCGTAGGTCGTCGGCCACCGCTACGTTCACGCGAGCCGCGGCATCCGGTAGACCGAGGTGGTCGAGCAGAAGCGCTACCGACAGGATGGCTGCGGTCGGGTCGGCGAGTTGTTGGCCGGCGATATCGGGAGCCGAGCCGTGGACCGGCTCGAACATGCTGGGAAAATGGCCCGTCGGGTTGATATTGCCGGAGGCCGCCAGGCCGATGCCGCCGCTGATTGCCGCTGCCAGGTCGGTGAGAATGTCGCCAAAGAGGTTGTCGGTGACGAGTACATCAAATCTACTCGGATTCGTGACGAAGAAAATCGTCGCCGCGTCGACGTGCAGATAATCGACCGCAACGCGGGGGTACTCGACGGCCACTTCGTTCACGATGCGCTGCCATAAGCTGCCGGCGAAGACGAGCACGTTGGTCTTGTGCACGAGGGTGAGGCGTTTACGCTCGCGGCTCTGGGCCACTTCGAAGGCGTACCGCACAACGCGTTCAACCCCGTAGGCGGTGTTCACGGAGACCTCGTTGGCGACCTCCTGGGCTGTGCCGCGGCGGATCGCGCCGCCGTTGCCGACATAGGGGCCCTCCGTGCCCTCGCGCACAACAACGAAGTCGACCACGCCGGGGGCGGCGAGCGGGCTTGTGACGCCGGGGTAGATCGTGCAGGGCCGCAGGTTGACATAGTGGTCGAGGGCAAAGCGCAGGCCGAGCAGCAGTCCGCGCTCGATATTGGCGTTTTTCAGGCGCGGGTCACCGGGAACGCCGCCGACCGCGCCGAGAAGAATGGCGTCGTGCTCCTGGATGGACGCGAGGTCGGCGTCGGTGAGCACATCACCGGTTTCGAGGAACCGCGCTGCGCCCAGGTGGAACATGCTCGTGTCAATCGTGACGTCGTCGCGGGCGGTGACAGCGCCGAGCACCTTGACGGCCTCGGCGACAACTTCCGGCCCAATCCCGTCTCCAGGAATGACAGCGAGTTTGATAGTACGAGACATGCGGCTCCGAACCGGTCAACGTTCACCTGAATTGCTTCTAGTCAAACCTTACCTTTCTCGCCGAAGTGCCTAGGCTGGAGCGAAGCGCACTACCAATTGAAAGTGGGTAATCATGAGTATCGGACTCGGAATTTTTCTGCTGGTCGTCGGCGCCATACTGGTGTGGGCCCTCGACGTGACCGTCACCGGAATCGACCTGCAGCTTGTCGGCTACATTTTGCTCGCGGCCGGCGTGCTCGTGACGATCCTCGGCATCGTGCTGATGACGCGTCGCCGCAACAGCGTGAGCACCACCCGAACCATCGCCGACCCGGCGAATGGCGAGCAGGTCACACGCCGCGAGAACTCGATCGACGACCTGTAGCTAGCGCGCCCTGCGCAGCGCGACAAGCGCGACGACGGCCGCACCAAGCACGAGCGCAACACCGATCCAGGCGGTGAGGCCGACACCGCTGTCGAAAGCGTGCCGAGCTGAATCGAGCAGCTGCTGCGCCACCCCGGCGGGTAGCTGCCCGGCCACGGCCACGGCTCCACCAAGCGTTTCGCCGGCGGCAACCCGTTCAGCCGCACTCAGGCCTTCGGGCAGCAGCACTGCCGCGCGATACGACACGGTCAGAATGGTGCCGAGCACAGCTGTGCCGAGCACAGCTCCCAGCTCGTAGGCGGTTTCGGACACGGCGGAGGCCGCCCCCGCCTTATCGGCTGGCGCCGTCGCCACGATCAGCTCGTTCGACACGGTCTCGGCCGCTCCGATTCCGATGCCGAGCAGCACGAAAGCCACGCCGATGGAGAAAGCATCAATCTGCCCGCCACGCAACGCGATCGACGCGAACCCGGCGACCGACACCAGCAGTGCCACCGGCACCACTCGCGACGGGCGTACCCGGCGGGCGATCGGCACGATCAGCAGTCCAGCCACGATCATCGCGGCCAGGCCGGGCACCAGCACAAGGCCGGCCGAGAGCGGTGAGAGTCCGAGCACGAGTTGCAGGTGCTGCGAGATGAAGAACAGACAGCCGACGAGCGCTGTGACGCTGAGCAGGTTGACGCCGACGGCGCCGCTGAACGCGCCGCGCCGAAACAGGCCCATGTCGAGCATGGGGTTCGGCAGGCGCAACTGGCGACGCACGAACCACACGCCGAGCAATAGTCCGAGCGCAATCGGAGCGAACGTGAACCAGGTCGCCCCGTGCTCGGCGATGGTTTTGATGCCATAAACGATCGGCAGCATGGTGCCAAGCGACAGGGTGATGCTGAGAAAATCGATGCGCCCGGGGTGTGGGTCGCGCGATTCGGTCACCAGGATCGGTGCTAGCACGAACAGCGGCAGCAGCACGGGAACGGCGATCAAGAACACTGAGCCCCAGGCGAAGTGCTCGAGCAGGATGCCACCGATGACCGGACCGAGCGCGCTGCCGGCCGCGAAGCCCGTAGCCCAGATGGCGATGGCGAGGCGGCGTTGGTCACGGTCCACAAAGGTGCTTCGCAGCAGGGACAGGGTTGAGGGCATGAGCATCGCGCCGAAGAATCCGAGCGCTGCCCGGGCAATGATCAGGCCTTCGATGCTCGGGGCGAACGCCGCGAACACCGAGACCACGCCAAACCCGGCGGAGCCGATGAGCAGCAAGCGACGCCGCCCGATGCGGTCGCCCAGGCTCCCCATGGCCACGAGCAGCCCGGCGAGCACGAGCGGGTAGATATCCACCATCCAGAGCAGCTGCACACCGGTCGGCAGCGTGGCCGTAGAGATCGCCGGCAACGCAAAATTAAGCACGGTGTTGTCGATCGACACGAGCAGCACCGGCAACATCAGCACGGCCAGCGCCCACCAGCGGCGACGGTCGTGCCGTATGGGCAGAGCGGATGCCGCTCCCCCGGGGGCCCCGGCGCTGGCTGTGAGAGCTGTGTCATCGGCGTCACGGGTTCGGGACGCGCTGCCCTCAACACCACTGGCTTTAACAGCGCTCCCCTCAACACCGCTGGCCTCAACAGCACTGCCCCCAGCAGCACGAGTCTCGGCGACGCAGGCCTCGGTGGGCAGCACGGTGGGATTGGTGGGACCAGCGGGGGCAGACACGATCTCGTTCACTTTCTGGGTACTTTTTTCGACCGTTATCGGCGGAACATCACCTTTGACTGTACCGGCTAGACGGTATAGTTGTCTAGTTCGTTACTTGTGTCCAACCCACAGTCTGCGTGTTCGTTACCATGGCCCCTATGTCGAAAAATGCCCCCGCGCCGTCCGCTCCCACGCGGGATCGACTGCTCGACGCCTTTGAGGAGCTACTGGTCGAGGGCGGCGAACGGTCCGCCACACTCGACTCTGTGGCGGCGGCAGCCGCGGTGTCCAAGGGTGGCTTGCTCTATCACTTCGCCTCGAAGGACGCCCTCGTCGACGGCCTGCTGGCCCGCCTCGACGCGCTCGCGCGCGAGGACGCCGATAACATCCGCACCGCCCCGGCCGGACCCGTCGACTACCTTATTCGCACCTCGGTGCACACCGGCAGTCCGCTTGACCGCGCTTACATCGCCGGTTCCCGCCTCGCCCAAGGCCGGGATCCCCGGGCCATGCAGGTGCTCAGCGAGATTCGTCGACGCTGGCTCTCGGTCATTGAAGACGCCGTACATGACCCAGATACAGCCCAGGCGATCATGCTGATCAGCGACGGACTCTACGTCAACTCGTCGCTTGCCACGTATGAACTCACACCACCGAGCCACACCGACGAATCCATGACGCGGCTGATCACCCTCATCGGCCGGCTCCTGCCGCGCTCCAAGTAGTCATCCAGGCCGGATACCTCCGAGCCGAACCTCGGAACAGAAAGTGGGCGCCCACCGGGCAGGCGCCCACTCGTATCCGTTCTACCGCCCCCATTCACGGGCGAAGGGCGCTATTCGGTGAGGTCGATCTCCACCATGATCTCGGCGTCGATCGCCGTTCGCACCGCGGTGAGCAGCCCGGCCGGAACCTCGGAGTCGACGGTCAGTACGCTCAGCGCCTTGCCGCCGGCCACGTGGCGGGCGATCTGCATGCCCGCGATGTTGATGTTGGCCTCGCCGAATTCGCGGCCGTAAACGGCGACGATTCCGGGGCGGTCGGCGTAGAGCATCACAATAAGGTTCTTGGCGAACGGAACCTCAACGTCGTAGCCGTTGATTTCGACGATCTTCTCGATCTGCTTGGTGCCGGTGAGGGTGCCAGAAACGGAGACCTGCGAACCGTCGGCGAGGGCGCCGCGCAGGGTGATGACGTTGCGGTACTCGGGCGATTCGGCGTCGGTGAGCAGGCGCGCGCTGACACCGCGCTGCTCGGCCAACAGCGGCGCGTTGACGTAGGACACGGTTTCGCTGACCACGTTGGTGAAGATGCCCTTGAGTGCGGCGAGTTTGAGTACGCTGACGTCGTATTCGACGAGTTCACCACGCACCTCGATGTCCACGCTGGTGAGCGGGCTGTGCGCGGCCAGGCCGGAGAATACTTGGCCGAGCTTTTCGACCAGCGGGATGCCGGGGCGCACGTAGGGATCGATGACGCCACCGGCTACGTTGACCGCGTCGGGCACGAGCTCGCCGGAAAGCGCGAGGCGTACGGACTTGGCAACGGAGACGCCTGCCTTCTCCTGGGCTTCGTCGGTCGAGGCGCCGAGGTGCGGGGTGGTGATGATGTTGTCGAGTCCGAGCAACGGAGAGCCGGTGGGCGGTTCGCTGACGAACACGTCGAGGCCGGCGCCGGCGATGGTGCCGGCGAGGAGGGCCTCGTGCAGCGCCTCTTCGTCAATGAGTCCGCCGCGGGCGACGTTCACGACGAACGCGGTCGGCTTCATCAGCTTGAGCTGGGCTGCACCGATCATGCCGGTGGTCTCGGGGGTCTTCGGCATGTGAATAGTGACGAAGTCGGACTGCGCGAGCAGCTCGTCGAGGGTGACCGGGGTCACGCCGAGCTGCTGTGCGCGCGCCGACGTGATGTACGGGTCGTATGCGATGACGTTGGTGCCGAACGCCTGCAGGCGGGCCGTGATGAGCGCGCCGATCCGGCCGAGGCCGATGATGCCGATGGTCTTTTCGTAGAGCTCGACACCGGTGTACTTGGAGCGCTTCCACTGCCCGTCGGCGAGGGCGCCGGAGGCGGCCGGAATGTGACGGGCCAGGCTCAGGATGTGCCCAACGGTCAGCTCGGCGGCGGAGATGATGTTGGAAGTGGGGGCGTTGACGACCATGACTCCGGCCGCGGTAGCGGCCTTGATGTCGACGTTGTCGAGGCCGACGCCTGCACGGGCGATGACCTTCAACAGCGGCGCGGCCTTGATGGCTTCGGCATCCATTTTGGTGGCGGACCGCACCAAGACGGCCTGCGCCGTGGCGAGCTCAGCGAACAGGGCGGAGCGATCCGTGCCGTCGACGTGGTGAATGTCAAAGTCGGGCCCGAGGGCATCGACGGTGGCGGGGGAAAGTTCTTCGGCGATCAGGACGACGGGCTTCGACACTAAAATCGGATCCTTAGATTGCATTTGTCGGTGGCGCGACAAGGGGCGCTACTCGGATTCCAACCCTACCGGCTGCACAATAGACGAATGAGCAGCGACGTAATAGACGGTCTCCAACTGGTTCTGCGCGTGCTTCTGGCTCTGGTTTTCGTTGGCGCCGGGATCACTCATTTTCAGCCGGCGGTGCAGCGCACGATGGCGGCGATGATTCCGCCGCGGCTGCGGCGGAGCGGTCGGGCCAACCCGGTGAACCTGGTGTTGTTCACCGGGGTGTGCGAGATTGCTGGCGGGCTGGGATTGCTTTATCCACCGACCATGGTGGTCGCAGCCGTCGCGCTCGCGGTGTTTCTGGCGGCGGTATTTCCGGCCAATGCCTATGCTGCGCGGCACCCGAAGCGGTTTGGGCGGGTGGCGATCCCCTTGGTTCCCCGGCTCATCGCGCAGCTCATATTGATGGCCCTCATCATTGTCGCGGTGCTCTAGCTAGACGATCAATCGACCCAGGCTGAACACAGCGGCAATGTCAAGCGACACGGCGGCCACCGCACACAACCCCACGAGAAGGGTCAGGGCCTGCACTCCGAAAGCCCGGTTGCGTCCCAGCCAGTAGGCCAGGGCGTAGACCAACACCGGCAGCAGCACCGCGAAGATGAGCACGGCCCAGCCGAAGCCGCTCAGCTGGGTCGCGAGTGACTGCGCCTGAAGGTTCAGCCCGACCAGGTTGCCGACGGCTTCCCACACGTCGTAGGCATAGAACAATCCGAAGAATAGTGCAATGCTCAGCAACGCCCACCGTGGTGGACGTCGACGGCTGGCGGTGGTGTCGTCCGAGACATTGCCATCTGCAACGCTCATGAGCCCGCTCCCGAACCGATAATGAAGGGCACGGGGGCGAGCACGACGACGCCGATCAGCAGCCAGATCAGCCGCGCACGCGGTCGGCTCATGGTGAGCCAGTAGGTCACACCGAACCACGCGAGTGGCGCGGCTACCGCCAGCCAGGCGCCGAGCGAGAACATGAATTCGGTGACCGGGTCGGTGATGGAATTTTCGATCCGCGCGACACCGATGAACCAGCCGATCGTGTACAACAGGTACATGCCGGCCAGGATGCCCATGCCGATCAGGGCAACAGAGCTCGGTGCTGAGGCGGAAGGCTGGGTGTTGTCGGGTGGCTGGGCACCGCTCGGTTCAGGGTTATCAGCCTCCGTCGTAGTGTCGGTCGCGACCTCGGAGTCCGCTGAAACCCGAGGGATGCTCCACCCTTCGGGCACACCACCAGACGCCGGCCTCGCCCGATCGGTGCTCCCTTCTTGCAGGGTTGGGTCGTCGTCACCGGCCCAGTTCAGTGCGTCGTCGTCACGTCTCGCGTTCATTTTTATAGAGTATCCGGTTGCCACCGACGATGCCGGTTAGAGCGAGGGCGTAGCACTCCGCCCTCGGGAATAATCGGTACGAGGCCGCGACTATGGCGGGAACGTTGGGGACGGCAATGACGGCGAGACCGGGCCGACGATTTTCCATTTGGGCGCTGACGGGTCAGGGCACGAAGAAGGAGATGATCAAGGTGAGGGCATCGGGCCGGTCGCGGGCTACGCGGTGAACGCCGCGCTTCTCGCCGTGCCGTCGTAGCCGCCGGCTGGCGCCGGCAGGCCCAACAGGGCGCCGATCGTGGGCGCGACGTCCACGGTTCGGGCGGGGTCCGACAGGGTGATTTCCCGGCGAACGCGCGGGCTGCCGCCGGAAATGAAGAAGGGAATCGGTTCGGTCGTCGGATGCCCGTGGTTGCCGGGAATCGGATTGGACGCGATCGTCGGGTCGGAGAAGCGCCAGCCGGCCCGGCAGAAGGCGACGAGGTCGCCGGCCTCGGCGCCGAGGCGGAGTGCGGCCGGTTCGGACACCGAGAGCACGCCCTCATGGGCGGTCACGAGCGCGCGTATCTCGGCGAGTCCGGCGGTGCGACCGGCGACGCTGCCCACCCAGTAGAGCAGGTCGGCGCCGCCGTTTTGGCCGATGACGATCTGCTCGCGCAGCGCCGGGTGGTCCCGGAGGATCAGGTCCACCGAGATGACGTTGGAGGGGATCGACCAGTCCATCGAGTGGTCGGCCAGCACCACGAGCACGCTGTTCTCCCAGAGTCCGGCCGAGACGAGGTGGTCGACGAAACGGCCGATCTGGAAGTCGCTCGAGGTGAGCGCTGCCGTGCGAGCAGCTTTGATCGAGGTACCGGTCTCGTCGGAGTGCCCAACCCGGTCAATGTCACCGAAATTGGCGAAGATCAGGTCAGGGTCGGATGTCGTGACCATGGCGATGAGCGCGTCCATGGTGAACCGGTCCGGCGCGTGGTTAGTGAGGGGTACCAGCGGCGCCGGCTCCCACCGGTAGGTCGCCCGCTCACCGAAGATTCCGAACAGGTACTCCTTGCTCAGCACCGAGCCGGTGGTCAGATTTTTCTCCTGCAGCCGCTCGAGCAGGGTCGGAAAGCGCAGGTCGCTCGGTCGGTCGAGGTCGCGGACCACGGCTTCGGCCCGGTCGTAGATCGAATTCGCGGGAACGCCGGAGCGGTCGGGCCGCACGCCGGTCATCATCATCACGTGGTTGGGGATGGTTTCCATGACCGGAAGCGACCGGGCCGTCGGAAAGTTGACGCCCTGGCTGCGCAGGGCGTGCAGCCGGGGGGTGAGCTGCGCGGTGATCTCGTCGGGACGGCATCCGTCGACCACGAGCACGTAGACGCGGGTGCGGGCGGCGGGCGGCACCGCGATGCTCGGGGGCTTGGCCCACGCGGTTCCGGGAGCGGTCGAGAGCACGACGGTGGCGCTGGCGCCGACGGCGATCTTCAGGAACTGGCGGCGGTCTGCGGCGATCGAGGCGGGGCCGTTCATGCGAGGGCCGTGACCTTATGGGTGCCGGCGGCGACTTGGTAGGACACCGACCGTGAGCTCGTGGACGTGGGGCTGGTGCGGTCGGAGAGCACGTACCAGTCCATCCGCACCGCCGCGGGAGTCACCTCGAGCACCGAGAAGCCGTGCGAGTCGAAGTCGAGGTATTTCACGTGCGGGTTCGCCGCCTTGAAGGCGTCTTCGACGGCGATCGAACCGCTGCGCGGCGGCACCCCGAGAATGTCGTCGAGGTTGTCGCTCGTGACCGAGGTGCAGACGAGTTCCGCGGCAACGGATGTCCCGGTGCTTGGGTAGGTGAGCGGGTCGGCGGGCACGTCGCAGGCCCAACCGGAGTGGATGTCGCCGGTGAGGAAGACGGCATCCGTGATCGCATTGTCGCGCAGATGACTGATCACGCGGCTGCGATCGGCGGTGTAGCCGTCCCACTGGTCGACGTTGTAGGGCACGCCGTCGATCGTCGTGGACCCGAGCAGGGTCTGCACTCCCCCGATCTCGGCGGTGGAGAGGGTGGAGGGGAACCGTACCGGGGCGATCATCACCGGGTTGCCGATGAGTTTCCACTGGGTGCTGGCCTGCGTCAAGCCGTCGAGCAGCCAGTTCATTTGCGCGGCGCCGGTGAGGGTGCGCTCGGGGCTGGAGATCTCCGGGCTGACGATGGTGGACGCCTGCTGGCTGCGGTAGCTGCGCAGGTCGAGCATCGACACGCTCGCGAGGTCGCCGAAGCTGAAGCGGCGGTACAGCTGACCGCCCGCGTCGTACCGCACCGGCATCCACTCGGCGTACGCCTGCTTGGAGGCGGCCTTGCGCACGTTCCACGTGCCCTCGGAACCCTCGGTGTGGTTCTCGGCGCCGCCGGACCAGGCATCGTTGGCGGATTCATGGTCATCCCAGGTGACGATAAAGGGCACGACCGCGTGCAGAGCCTGCAGGTCGACATCGGTCTTGTATTGGGCGTGCCGGCGGCGGTAGTGCTCGAGGGTGGTCATTTCCGTGGTTGGGTCGTGCGGACGCACGACCACATCGCGGGCCTGGTACTCGCCGACACCGTATTCGTAGAGGTAGTCACCGAGGTGCAGCACGACGTCGAGATCACCGCGGTCGGCGAGGTGGCGATAGGCGGTGAAGTAGCCGGCCTGCAGGTTCGCGCAGGACACCACCCCGAGGCGCAGCCGGTCGAGGGCCTCTCCGGCCGCCGGGGCCGTTTTCGTGCGCCCGACAGGCGAGGTGACGCCGCCGGAACTGAAGCGGTACCAATAGGCCGTGCCCGCGCGCAGCCCGCTGGGTGCGACCTTGACCGTGTGGTCGCGGGCGGCCCCGGTGACGACGGTACCCTTCGCGGCCACCCGCCGAAAGCCGGAGTCTTCGGCGAGCTCCCAGGTCACGGAGACGTCTGCGCCGAGGCCGGAGCCGGGCACGGCGGTTTTCACGGGGGTGACCCGGGTCCAGAGCAGGATGCCGTCGGGCAGCGGGTCTCCCGAGGCCACGCCGTGTGCGAAGGTCGTGCCCGGGAGGGCGCCCTTGGGGGCGGCTGCCTGGGCAGGTTCGCCGCCGACGGTCGCGGCGGCGGCACCGGCGACCACGAAGACGCCGGCGGAGAACAATTCACGTCGAGAAAGGGATGTCATCCCTCCAGCTTGCGGCGCGGGCGAGCTGACGCCACAACCGAGAGCGGGATGTTCACGCACTGTTCACGGCGGGCTCGGGGCGGGGACGCGCGCGTTCAGCCGGAGCATGCCGGCACAGACGAAGAAGACCCAGCCGAGGATGCCGAGCAGGCATATCCGCTCGGCAAGGCCCAGCAGGCCGGGGGCCACGGTCACGGTGAGCAGCAGGAACAGCAACCCCGCCATGGCGATGGCGGTGAAAATCAGGGCTGCCCGGTGGCTTTCCGGTAGTAGCGCGTTTCGGTGCAAGCTACGGGTCAGGAGCACGATCGCGGCGAAGGCCGTCAGAAAGCCAAGGGTTGCGAAGACCAGGTGCACGAGTCCCGCGGCAGTTTCGGCAACGAGCCCGGCTCCCGCCGCGGGGATATCGGTCGGAAAGAACGCGAGCACCCCCGAGCAGAGCCCGGCGACCCCGAGCAGGAGCAGGCCGATTCGGTGCAGCGCAGAGACCGTGCCCAGCTGCCCGATCGCGACCAGCGCACACAGTGTGGTGGCAGCCCGGCCAAGGAAGTTGACGCTCATGACCCAGCCGAAGGGACCGACGGCGAGGTTGCTTTCGGCCTCGCTGATCGGGCTGTAGTGCGGCGGCAGCAGCTGCAGCACGACGTCGACGGCGACATAGCCGAGCACGCCGAGCATCGCCGCGGACGCGCTCACGCGTCGAAGGCCCACGGTCCCCCTTCCGGTCACGCCCCCTCCCCCACCCCCCACGAAACGGCAGTTGTCAGGTTTGAACCGCGTTCTGCAGCCCCGCAATTGCAGTTTCGCGGAGGGGAAGGGCGGGGTGGGTGGGGCGAGCGGGGATCTAGCGGGCGGCTTCGCCGTCGACGTAGTCGTCGTCGGTCGACGCGTTCCACGCGAAGAGCTTGCGCAGGCTGCGGCCGGTTGCTTCGATCGGGTGCTCTTCGCCCTTCTTGCGCAGGGCGAGGAACTCGACTCCGCCGTTGTCCTGATCGGCGATGAAGCGCTCGGCGAACGCGCCGCTCTGGATGTCGGCCAGAACGGCTTTCATGTTCTCCTTGACGCTCGGGTCGATGACGCGCGGACCCGAGACGTAGTCGCCGTATTCCGCGGTGTCGGAGACGCTCCAACGCTGCTTCGCGATGCCGCCCTCCCACATGAGGTCGACGATGAGCTTGAGCTCGTGCAGCACCTCGAAGTAGGCAACCTGCGGCTGGTAGCCGGCCTCGGTGAGAACCTCGAAGCCGTACTGGATGAGCTGTGAGGTACCACCGCAGAGCACGGCCTGCTCACCGAACAGGTCGGTTTCGGTCTCTTCGGTGAAGGTGGTCTTGATGCCGGCGGCGCGCAGGCCACCGATCGCCTTGGCGTAGCTGAGGGTGATCGGCCACGCGTTACCCGAGGCGTCCTTCTCAACGGCGACGATCACGGGAACGCCACGGCCGGCTTCGAATTCGCGGCGCACGGTGTGGCCGGGTCCCTTGGGAGCGACCATGACGACGTCGACGCCGTCCGGAGCGGTGATATAGCCGAAGCGGATGTTGAAGCCGTGTCCAAAGACGAGGACCTTGCCGGCGGCGAGGTTCGGCAGCACGTCGTCCTTGTACAGGTGACGCTGCACCTGGTCGGGAGCGAGGATGACGATGACGTCGGCCCAGGCCGCGGCATCCGCTGTGGACAGTACGGTGAAGCCGGCTTCTTCGGCCTTGGCCGTGCTCTTGGAGCCGGCTTTCAGGCCGATCTTGACCTCAACTCCGGAGTCGCGCAGGTTCTGCGCATGGGCGTGACCCTGCGAGCCGTAGCCGATGACGGCCACCTTCTTGCCCTGGATGATCGTCAGGTCGGCGTCTTTGTCGTAGAAAATCTCAGACAATATGTTTCTCTCCTCGTGAATTGGTGGTTGGAAAACTGAAAACGTTAGTTTCTGAAGACGCGCTCGGTGATCGACTTCGATCCGCGGCCGATGGCCAGCAGACCCGACTGGGCCAGTTCCCGAATGCCGAACGGTTCGAGCACCCGCAGCAGCGCCTGGGTCTTGCCGTTATCGCCGGTGACCTCGATCACGACGGCGTCGGTGGCCACGTCGACGACGCGGGCACGGAACAGGTTGACCGCTTCGAGCACCTGCGATCGGGTCGTGCTGTCGACCTTGACCTTGATCAGCAGGTGTTCGCGCTGCACCGACTGCGACACGTCGAGCTCGACGATCTTGATGACGTTGATGAGCTTGTTGAGCTGTTTGGTCACCTGCTCGAGCGGGACGTCGTCGACATCGACCAGGATTGTGATGCGGGACAAGCCGGGGATCTCGCTGTGGCCCACGGCGAGGCTCTCAATGTTGAACCCGCGACGCGCGAACAGGCCGGCGACGCGCGTGAGCAGGCCGGGCTTGTCCTCGACGAGCAGACTCAGAACGTGGCTCGTCACGGTTATTCGTCTCCCCAGGTTGGTGCGTGGTCTTTGGCGTATTGAACGAAACTGTTGCTGACTCCCTGCGGAACCATCGGCCAGACCATGGCGCCGGGGCTCACGATGAAGTCGATCACGACCGGGCGGTCGTTGGTGGCGAGGGCCAGTTTGATGGCGTCATCCACCTGGTCCTTGCTGGTCACCCGAATTCCGAGCGCGCCATAGGCGTCCGCCATCTTGACGAAGTCGGGAACCATGGCGGTACCGTGACCGGTGTTGAGGTCTGTGAACGAGTGGCGTCCGTCGTAGAACAGCGACTGCCACTGGCGCACCATGCCGAGCGAGGAGTTGTTGATGATCGCGACCTTGATCGGGATCTTGTTGATCGTGCAGGTGGCGAGTTCCTGATTGGTCATCTGGAAGCAGCCGTCGCCATCGATCGACCAGACGACCCGGTCGGGTTCGGCGACCTTGGCGCCCATGGCAGCCGGAACGGAGTAGCCCATGGTGCCGGCGCCGCCGGAGTTGAGCCACGAGTTGGGGCGTTCGTACTTGATGAACTGCGCCGCCCACATCTGGTGCTGGCCGACGCCGGCCGCGTAGACCGCTTCGGGTCCGGTGAGTTCACCGATGCGCTGGATCACATACTGCGGAGCGAGCAGCCCATCGGTCGGCTCGGTGAAACCGAGCGGAAACTCCTCCTTCAGTCCGTGCAGGTAGGTCCACCACTCGGCTATGTCGGACCCGCCAGCCTGGGCGACTTCCGTCCAGGCGATGATCAGGTCGGCAATGACGTCTTTGGCGTCACCGACGATGGGTATATCGGCGAAGCGAATCTTGGAAATCTCAGCGGGGTCGACGTCAACGTGCACGATCTTCGCACTAGGGGCGAATTCGCTGATTTTCCCGGTCACCCGGTCGTCGAAGCGGGCCCCGAGCGAAATGATGAGGTCGCTCTCCTGCAGTGCGAGAACGGCCGAAACCGTGCCGTGCATGCCCGGCATACCGAGGTGCTGGGGGTGCGAGTCGGGAAAGGCTCCGCGGGCCATGAGCGTGGTCACGACGGGCGCACCGGTCGCCTCGGCCAGGGCAAGCAGTTCAGCGGATGCGTGGGCGCGAATAACACCGCCGCCCACATACAGTACGGGCTTCTTCGCGGCCAGCAGCAGCTGCGCTGCCGCCTGCACCTGCTTGCCGTGAGCCTTGACGATCGGCCGGTAGCCGGGCAGGTCGAGCTTGGGCGGCCAGATGAACGGCGCCAGGTTCTGCTGGGCATCCTTGGTGATGTCCACGAGCACCGGGCCGGGACGGCCGGTGGAGGCGATGTGGTAGGCCGACGCGATCGCAGCCGGAATCTCTTCGGCGCGGCGAGCGAGAAAGGAATGCTTGGTGATCGGCATGGTGATACCGATGATGTCGGCTTCCTGGAAGGCGTCCGTTCCCATCGAAGTGGAGAATACCTGGCCGGTGATCGCGAGCAACGGAACCGAGTCCATGTAGGCGTCCGCTATGGCGGTGACGAGGTTGGTGGCACCCGGGCCGCTGGTGGCAATTGCGACGCCGACGCGACCGGTGGCAGAGGCGTAGCCCTCGGCCGCGTGGCCGGCGCCCTGTTCGTGGCGTACCAGAATGTGGCGAATCTTGGTTTGCGTCATGAGCTCGTCGTACAGCGGAATGACGGCGCCGCCGGGAATGCCGAAGACGTCGGTGACGCCGAGTAGCTCGAGCGTGCGAATGATTGCACCCGAGCCGGTGAGCATCTCCGGCTCGGCAGACGCCGGAGCTGAAGGCACGGGAGTGGTTTCCGTGGTCATGGTCGTTGAGTCCCTACTTCGAATCGATGGGTTTGGGCTTACCCGTGCGCGAGATCACCCAGTGATGGCGCCTTCGGCGGCTGAGTGCACGAGCTTGGCGTATTTGGCGAGGACGCCACGGGTATAACGCGGGGGAAGCGGCGCCCAGCCTTCTCGGCGGGCGGCCAACTCAGCAGGTGCGACCAGTAGGTCAAGCGTGCGAGCTGCGATATCGACCCGTATCAGATCCCCATCGCGCACGAAGGCGATTGGACCTGCGTCCACCGCTTCGGGTGCTATGTGGCCGATGCACAGTCCGGTTGTGCCGCCTGAGAATCGACCGTCCGTTAATAGTAGTACATCGGAGCCGAGCCCTGCGCCCTTGATGGCGGCGGTAATCGAGAGCATCTCGCGCATTCCCGGCCCGCCCTTCGGGCCTTCATAGCGGATGATGACAACGTCACCCTTGTAGATCTTGCCTTCAGTCAGGGCATCCATCGCCGCGCGCTCCCGCTCGAAGACCCGTGCCGGTCCCTCGAAGACTGCGGCATCGAATCCGGCGGTCTTGACCACGGCACCCTCCGGCGCAAAGGTGCCCTTGAGGATGGTGATGCCACCGCTCTTGTGAATGGGGTTGTCGAGCGTTCGCAGCACCTCCCCGTCGAGGTCGGGCGGGTCGATCTCGGCGAGGTTCTCGGCCACGGTCTTGCCGGTCACGGTGAGCGCGTCGCCGTGAATGAGGCCGGCTTCGAGCAGCGCGCGCATGACGACGGGAACGCCGCCCTGACGGTCGACATCGTTCATGACGTACTTGCCGAAGGGCTTGAGGTCGCCAATGTGCGGAACCTGGTCGCCAATGCGGTTGAAGTCGTCGAGGGTGAGTTCGACCTCGGCCTCACGGGCGATGGCGAGCAGGTGCAGTACGACGTTGGTCGAGCCACCGAAAGCCATGGCCACGGCAATGGCGTTCTCAAACGCCTTGCGGGTGAGAATGTCGCGAGCGGTGATGCCGAGGCGCAGCATGTTGACGACGGCTTCGCCCGAGCGGCGGGCGAAATAGTCGCGACGACGGTCAGCGGATGCCGGGCTCGCCGAGCCGGGCAGGCTCATCCCGAGGGCTTCTGCGACGCTGGCCATGGTGTTCGCGGTGTACATGCCGCCGCAGGCACCCTCGCCGGGAGCAAACGCGCACTCGATGCGCTTGGCATCCGCTTCGCTCATGCGTCCCGCTTTCACCGCGCCGACGGCTTCGAACGAGTCGATGATGGTGATGTCTTTTTCGGTGCCGTCGGAGAGTTTGACCCAGCCCGGCGCAATAGATCCGGCGTAGAGGAACACGCTCGCGAGGTCGAGTCGAGCGGCGGCCATGAGCATGCCGGGCAGCGATTTGTCGCAGCCGGCGAGCAGCACGCTGCCATCGAGACGTTCGGCCTGCATGACGACCTCGACCGAGTCAGCGATGACTTCCCGGGAGACGAGGGAGAAGTGCATGCCTTCGTGACCCATCGATATGCCGTCGGAGACCGAGATGGTACCGAACTGCAGCGGGTAGCCGCCGCCGGAGTGCACGCCCTCCTTCGCCGCCTGCGCCAGGCGGTCGAGCGAGAGGTTGCACGGTGTGATCTCGTTCCACGAGCTCGCAATACCGATCTGGGGCTTGTCCCAGTCCGCATCGCCCATCCCGACTGCACGGAGCATTCCACGAGATGTGGTGGCCTCGATCCCATCGGTGACGTCGCGGCTACGGGGTTTCACATCGATCTCAGACATACTTCCGAGTCTAGAACCTTGCCGAGCCGGGTTAACCCGCCTGGGCAGCCCGAAGCTCCGCGATACGCACCAGCACTTGGGTAACCTCGTGCGGGCTGCGCACCCGGTAATTCGCGAGGGTGGCACCCTGCCCGATTTTGAGCCCAAGGTCGTCGTCACGCAAAGCGCCGAAGGCATCCTCGTCGGTCACGTCATCACCGGCGTAGAACACACGGTCGGCGCCGGTGTAGTCGCGCAGCTTCTTCAGGGCGTCGCCCTTGGTGCTCGACCGCACCGAGAATTCGAGCACGTTCTTACCTTCTCGAACGGTCAGCCCGGGCAGCTGATCGCCCAGTTGCTCGCGGGCCTGACGTTCGGCTCTCTCGCCGTCTTCGTCGGTTGCGAGGCGAGTGTGCAGGGCCATGCCAGCGGGCTTGCGCTCGATTGTGGTGCCGGCGATCCCGCCAGAGATGCTCTCGAGCACCCGGGCGAGGGTATCGAGTTGCTCGAGCTCGGTGGAAAGCAGGTTGAGCTCGATCTCGGGGGTGTCCAGCTGCACCTCGATGCCGTGCGAGCCAGTGAGCAGCACCGAACTCTGCGGCTGGGCAACGTGTTGCAGGCTCACCAGGGCTCGTCCGGAGACGAGGGCGACTCGCACCCCCGGCAGGTCGAGCAGGGCCTGCACGGCTTCCCGGTTGCCGGCGATGGCACGGGCGTCTTCGGGATGGTCGACGTGGGGCGCCAGGGTGCCGTCGAAGTCGAGGGCGATGAGCAGGTTCCCGGCGCCGGCAATGCTCTGCAGTGCCAGGTCGAGGTCGTCGGGGATTCCGGCGGGCACGGCGGCGCCGCCGGTGAGCGCTCTCAAGAAGGAAGCCGACCAGACGGCGACATCGTTCTCGGCGACTTTGCGTCGCAACGACCGCATGCGGCGCGTACGCTCCCGTTTGGGCATCTCGATCGCCCGCACGATGGCATCCTTGGTACCGTCAATGTCGTGCGGATTGATGAGAATCGCCTGTTTGAGTTCATCGGCGGCGCCGGCGAACTCGCTCAACACAAGCACTCCGTCAACGTCGAAACGCGCGGCCACATACTCTTTGGCGACCAGGTTCATGCCGTCGCGCAAGGCGGTGACGAGCATGACATCGGCGGCGAGGTACATCGCGACCATCTCTTCGCGCGGATAACTGTGGTGGTGGTAGCTGATAGCGATGTGACTGATAGTGGAGAAATCGCCGTTGAGCCGGCCGACAGCGAGCTCGATCTCGTCGCGCAGGGCCATATAGGTACTGACGCGTTCGCGTGATGGGCTGGCAACCTGCACCAGGGTGACGTCTTCAACGCTCAACCGGCCGTCGGCGAGCAGCTCACCAAAGGCCTTGATGCGGTGGCCGATGCCCTTGGTGTAGTCGAGCCGGTCGACGCCGAGCATCAGTGTTTTGGGGTTGCCGAGATCTTCGCGAATTTGGCGAGCCCTGGCTTGAATGTCGGGGCGCCGGGCGAGTTCTTCGTAGCCGGCCGAGTCGATCGAGATGGGAAAGTGTTTGGCGATGACGCGGCGGGAGTCCCCATTCTGGCCGGTCTCACTGGTCGGCACGTCGATGACGACGCCGCGGGTGGGGTAGCCGTAAAGACGACGTACCGCTTGGGAGAAGTTACCGGCGTCAGCACTGCGCTGGAAGCCGATCACGTCAGCGCCGAGCAGTCCGTGCAGAATCTGTTTGCGCCAGGGCAACTGCGCATAGATTCCATATGGCGGAAAGGGAATGTGATTGAAGAAACCGATGACGAGGTCGGGGCGGGCTTCGCGCAGCATGCGCGGCACAAGCTGCAGCTGGTAGTCGTGTACCCAGACCGTTGCACCCGGGGCAGCAACTGCAGCAGCCGCCGCTGCGAATCGGCGGTTGACGGTGATGTACGCCTCCCACGTTTCGCGGTGAAAGCTCGGCGGAGCGATAACGTCGTGGTACAGCGGCCAGAGCGTGTCGTTGGAAAAGCCCTCATAGTAATCTTCGATGTCGGCTTCATCGAGCCGCACCGGCACGAGCGAGATCCCGTCATTTTCGAACGGTTCGAAATCGCGGGCGGCGACACCCGGCCAGCCGACCCAGGCTCCATGCGAGGAACGCATCAGCGGTTCAAGCGCGGTGACCAGCCCTCCGGGCGACGTGCGCCAGGTGATGGCGCCATCCTCGGCCTCTTCGTAATCTACCGGTAGCCGGTTGGAGACGACGACGAACGTGTACGTGCCAGCGGGGGCAGGCGCGGGCGCTACGGGGGGCGGGTCGACCAGGGACCGTGTGGGCTCGGCTGAAGTTGTAATGGATCATCCGTTCCGGGCACACCCGAGGTGCACACCTCTGTTGCAGCCCCAAGGTTACCAGTCGGACCACGCCTATTCCCGGGTAACCTGATGCCGGAGGAACACATGCGAAAATTCTTGTTCAGCAGTGCAATGATCGGCGTTATCGCCGGTGGTTGGAACACCGTCCAGGCCACGCGGCACGGCCCGCGGGACTGGCGTCTCGTGATGCTGTGGCTCGGTTGGGGCCTGAGCGCCGCCGTCGCCATCGGCACGGTCATCGAAGACGCGAATAAACGTCAGGTCGAGAGCTGAATTCAGCTCCCAATCGGCGTGTTCGGCGGCGTGTCCCCCGGTAAGTCGACGACTTTTCACCGAAAATGTAGAGCGGCTCATTTCAGCTGCACACGCGCACCAGAAAGGGGCTTGTCATGTTTGGTCGTCGACGCCGACGTTTGGCCGCAAGTGCGGCGCTGAGCGTCGCCTCCACCCCGGTGCTGCGCGACGAACAGATTTTCGAACTGCTGCACGACAAGCTCACGGCGTTGGTCGGTGAGCACGGCGCCTGGACGCTGGTGGCCCGCAGCGCGGACGACACCGAGGTCATTTTTCACGGGTTGAAAGCCAGGGCGATCGCGACCGAGCTGACCGACGCGATCACCACCCAACAAGCCGTCCTGCGCGGCGAGAGCAGCGGTGAGCCGACCGCCCTGACCTGGTCTCCCGCGCCAATCACGACCTGGAGCGAACCAGCCGCGAGCCAGGCCCCGGCACGGGGCGCTGCACCAATCAACGCTGCACCAACCAACGCTGCCCTGGCCAGCGCGGCCTCGGTCAGCACTGCCTTCGCCGACACTGCCTCGGTGGACGCCCTGCTCGCCGAGGCCACGTCGGTTGAACCGAACGACGACGACCTGGCTGCGGCCTCCGCTGCCTGGATTGACAAGGCCTCCGCAACGCTCGCATCGGCCCGCCTCGTCGTCTAACCGCATCAGCAACAATCGATGATGCCCGATCGTCGGCGAATTCTCACCCTGTTGCTGACAGGATGGCCTGATGGCACTCAATATCGAGGACTACGCGCTCATCAGCGATTGCCATTCGGCGGCCCTCGTAGGTCGGGACGGCAGCATCGACTGGCTCTGCCTGCCACGCTACGATTCCGCTTCGATGTTCGGAGCCCTACTCGGCGACGAGAACCACGGCCGATGGCTGCTGGCACCGGCCGACGAGGAAGCCACCGCAGCCCGCAGCTATCAGGGTGACACCTTCGTGCTGTCGACCGTGTGGACCACGAAAACAGGCCAGGTCGAGGTACTCGACTTCATGCCGCACGGCAACGGCCGGGCCGATCTGGTGCGCCGGGTGCGCGGCATCAGCGGCACGGTGCACATGACCCAGGATTTCCGCATCCGCTTTGGCTATGCCACGACGATCCCGTGGGTGCGCCAGCTCAAGGGCGAGTCGGTGCACGGCCTCGTGGCGATCGCCGGGCCCGACGCGATCGTGGTGCGCGGCCCTGCCCTGCGCGCCTCCGACCACCGCCACGTGTCCCATTTCGACGTCACCGCTGGCGACACGGTCGACGCCCATCTGACCTGGTATCCCTCGCACCGGGATACTCCACCCGCCATCGACATCGATGCCGTCCATGCCTCGACCTGCGCCTGGTGGCAGAAATGGGCGTCGAGTTGCAGCCACGAGGGCCCCTTACGCGCCCAGGTGGTTCGTTCCCTGCTCGTGCTGCGGGCGCTGACGCATGAGCGAACCGGCGGCATTGTGGCAGCCGCGACTACTTCTCTGCCCGAGCAGATCGGGGGCACCCGCAACTGGGACTATCGCTATGTCTGGCTCCGCGACGCCTCGCTCACGCTCGAGGTTTTACTCAGCCACGGCTACGAGGTGGAGGCCGACGGCTGGCGGGCCTGGCTGCTTCGCGCCATTGCCGGCGACCCGGGCGACGTGCAGATCATGTACGGGCTCTCCGGCGAGCGCTACCTGCCCGAACACGAACTGACCGCCCTGCCCGGCTACCAGGGCTCCTCCCCCGCGCGCGCGGGTAACGGCGCGGTCGACCAGTTCCAATCCGACGTGATCGGCGAGGTCATGGTGGCCCTGCATGCAGCCCGCGCTGCGGGCGTGCGCGAGAACGAGTTCTCCTGGCCGCTGCAGCGCGCCCTCATGAGCTTTCTCGAGAAGAACTGGCGCCGCGCCGACCAGGGCATCTGGGAAGTACGCGGCCAAGCGCGCGAATTCACCCACTCGCGGGTGATGGTCTGGGCCGCCTTCGACCGCGCCGTGCGCGGCATCGAAGAGTACGGCCTCGACGGTCCGCTCGACCGTTGGAGGACCCTGCGCGACGAGGTGCGCACCGACATCGAGACTCGCGCTTTTGACGCGGATCGAAATAGCTATGTGCAGTACTGCGGCAGCACCGAAGTGGATGCCTCGCTCCTCGTACTCCCGCAGGTCGGCTTTTGTGCGCCCACCGATCCACGCATGCTCGGCACGGTGGCTGCGATCGAGGCAGACCTCATGCGAGATGGGCTGCTGCTGCGTTACCGCACCCACGCCGCGGTGGACGGATTGCCGCCGGGTGAGCATCCGTTTCTGGCCTGTTCCTTCTGGCTGGTCGAGCAATACGCCAAGTCGGGACGACGTGAAGACGCCAATGCGCTCATGAATCGACTGCTCGGCTTCGTGAACGATGTCGGGCTGCTCTCCGAGGAGTACGACGTGACCAGCGGGCACCAGATGGGCAACACCCCGCAAGCGCTCTCACACCTGGCCCTGGTGCGGGCAGCGGATGCGATTGAGGCTGCTGGCTCGTGATCCCGATCACGACCTCTACAGTTCGCGGTGTTTTGTTGTAGATATTCTTCAGCGGCGGGTGGACGCCGAATTCTAGATTTAAAACCATGACCGACACCGCACGTTCGAGCGCCCCGACGAAGCGCATCATGCCCGCCCGTGATCTTGCCCAGATCGCTATCTTCGCCGCCCTCATCGCGGCGCTCGGCCTGCCGGGACCCCTCAACATCGGGCCGGTGCCGATCACCATGCAGACCCTCGGCGTGATGCTTGCCGGGGCTATTCTCGGCCCGCGCAAGGGAACCCTCGCCGTACTGTTGTTTCTCGTTCTGACGGCGGTGGGTCTCCCCCTGCTCGCCGGCGCTCGCGGCGGCATCGGCGTCTTCACAGTCAGTCCGGCCGCTGGCTACCTGTACGGCTGGCTGCTCGGTGCCTTCGTCACCGGATACCTCACCGCCCGCCTGCTGCCGAAATACCCGTTTTGGCCCGCTCTCGGCGCCACGATTCTCGGCGGCATCGTCGCCGTCTACCTGGTTGGTATTCCCGTCATGGCCCTCAACCTCGGCCTGCCACTCGTGACCACGATCGGCCTGAACCTCGCATTCATACCCGGAGACCTGATCAAGGTCATCGTGACCGTGCTGGTCGCCCGCCAGGTGCACAAGGCCTACCCTGGCCTCATCGCGAAGGGTCGCCGGCCGGTAGCGTGAGCACCATACGCTTCGACCAGGTCGGGCAGTCATTCGGTGAGCGCAGGGTGCTGCGCAACGTGAATCTCAGCCTGACCGAGCACCGCATCGGTATCGTCGGCGCGAACGGCTCGGGTAAATCCACGCTCGTGCGCATGATCAATGGACTCGTCACTCCAACGAGCGGCACCGTGACGGTGGACGGGCTCGACGTGGCCCGCCATGCTCGCGACGTACGCCGCAAGGTGGGGTTCATTTTCACGAATCCCGACAACCAGATCGTGATGCCCACCGTGCAGGAAGACGTGGCGTTCACCCTGCGTCGACGCGGTCTCTCCCCCGCCGAGATCGCCGAGCGCACGGCGGCCACCCTGGAACAGTTCGGTTTGAGCGAGCACGCCGAGCAACCGGCGCACCGCCTCTCCGGCGGGCAGAAGCAACTGCTCGCCCTCGCCGCCGTTTTGGTGGCACGTCCGGCCACGATCGTTGCCGACGAACCGACGACCCTGCTCGATGCCCGAAATGCCCGGCGCATCGGAGAGCTACTGCACACGCTTCCCCAGCAGGTCATCGTCGTCACCCACCACCTGCACCTGGTCGAAGAATTCGACCGCGTGATCGTGATCGAGGAAGGCACGGTCGTCGCTGACGGCGCACCCGAGCAGTCCCTGGCGGCGTACCGCGCCCTGCTGCAGTGAGCAGCGGCACATGATCGGCCTCTACAGCCCCGGCACCTCGCTCATTCACCGGGCGCCCACCCTGCTCAAACTGTTTCTGCTCTCGCTCTGCGTCGTTCTGATCGGAATCTCGCCCAATCCGTGGGTCGTCGGCGGCGCGGCGGCCGGCGTCGTGCTTTTGTTTGTGATGGCGCGAGTTCCGGTGCGAGCGGCCATAGCCCAGATCGCCCCGATTCTGCTGATCCTGCTGGTCGCGGTCCCCATCCAGGGATTGCTCTCCGGCTGGATGGTCGCCGCTCTGATGGCTGGCCGTCTGCTCGTGGCAGTGGCCCTTGCCGCCCTGTTCACGATGACCACGACGGTCACCGCCGTGCTCGAAGCGTTCCAGGCCCTGCTGCGACCGTTCCGCCGGTTCATCGACGCCGACCGGGTGGGGTTGCTCGTCGCGCTCACCATTCGCTGCATTCCGTTGGTGAGCGACATCGTGCGCGAGGTGCTCGAGGCCCGCACGGCCCGCGGTACGCGGGGTTCGCTCCTGTCGATCGCCGTTCCGGTGGTGGTGCGCTCGCTCTACGCAGCGGATGCCCTGGGTGAGGCCCTGATCGCCCGCGGTCTCGACGACTGACTCTCGCCTGTTCGGTCGCCACGCCGAGGCCTCCACTCAGCCCGTTCTGAGGCGAAGCGTGGCAGAGTAGGATTTTGGGCGTTCGCGCCACCCAGACATTCACCCGATCCGTGCCTGCCTGTCTGCAGCCACGTTCTCGAAAGAGGCCCCGTGTCGAAGATTCCCGCCCTGCTCGCCATCGTTGGCCTGACGCTCGCGCTGACCGCTTGCGGAAGCAGCGATACGCCCCAGCCAACGGATGCCGCTCCCGCGGCCGATGCTGCCTTTGCCGAATGCACCTCCCCGGGCAAGATCTCGGACGCCGTCGATGTGACCGGCGACTTCGGCGGCGTTCCCACCGTGGACTTCGCGGAGCCGCTTGACCCCTCGTCCACCCAGCGCACGGTGGCGATCAAGGGAACCGGCACCACCGAGGCTGGCGGCGGTTCCTTGGTAGCTGCCTCACTCTCGGTGTACAACGGAACCACCGGCGCCGTCGTGCAGGAAACGAAGTACCCGACCGACGGGTCCAGTGAAACCATCACCGTCGGTGATACCTTCCTGCCGGGACTCGTGCGGGCCGTCAACTGTGCCGTTGAAGGCGACCGCATCGTGACGGTCAGTACGACCGAAGACGCCTTCGGCACCACGGGCGCATCCGAGATCGGAATCGCAGCGGGTGACTCGGTTGTCTTCGTCATCGACGTCATCTCGGTTACCAACCTCGCCGACCGTGCCGACGGTGTCGACCAGCCCGCCGTCGACGGTCTTCCCACCGTCACACTCGCCAAGGATGGAGCCCCAACCATCACCATCCCCGACACAGAAGCGCCAACCGAACTGAAGATCGCACCCTTGAAGCTGGGTGACGGAGCCGTGGTCGCCGATGGCGACACCGTATCGGTCGAATACACCGGTGTGATCTGGGCCAGCGGCAAAACCTTCGACTCCTCGTGGACCACGGTCGGACCGGCAACCTTCGCCACCAACCGGGTCGTTCCAGGCTTCGGCGCCGCGCTCGTCGGCCAGACCGTCGGATCCCAGGTGTTGGCGGTCTTGCCACCGGCCGAAGGCTATGGCGAAGCGGGCAACGACCAGGCTGGTATCAGCGGAACAGATACCCTCGTGTTCGTCGTCGACATTGTGGGCACTGCAGCGACTCCCGCCGCCTAACGCGGACGCCCGGCGCGCCGCCCATCGACCTTTCGGTTGGTGGGCGGCGTTTTTTCGTCTACTGACGAGCCGTTCCTGAGTGTCTACCCAGCCGCGCCGGGAGTTGACGTGAGAGTGTGGAGATACGGAACCAACTGCCCGGCAACGTGTCGGGCGTGATCTATCCCATCGAAAGAGGCTATCCACCTGGCATCCACACCCGCCCCCACTATCACGATCAAGCCAACGACCAAGCCGTCGAATATTGACGAGTACGTTGCCGTTCCCGCCGAGCCGCTCGCCAGCGTTGTTGACCTGCTGCGGGCCACGTTCGATCTGGGACTACCGGAAACCGCAACGGAACTGTGGCACGGGCATCCGGTCTGGCTCGACGACGACGTGCCGGTCGCCGGATTCAAGGCCTACCCGACCTTTGTGACCGTGTTGTTCTGGCGCGGCCAGGCCATCACCGATGATTCGGGCAAGCTCAACGCGAGCGGGTCGGCGGAGATGAGCGAGTTCAAGCTGAAAAGCGTCGACGACTTCGACAGCGACCTGTTCGACGGTTGGCTGCGGCAGGTACGCGAGCTCGAAGCCGCGTAGCTCCCAGGGGTGAAAATCGCTCAGTCGACCGCGTCGACCGCGAAGAGGGCGGCCTGCTCCGGGGCAAGCAGCGCCGCGGGTAGCCCCATGAGAGCGAGCACCGCCCCGGTCAGCGTCACCGAACCACCGCCACTGGCAGCATCGGCGACGGTGGTGGAAGCTGCAGTCAGGCCTCCCAACGCGGCATGCCACGCTGGCGGTGTGTCCTGGATTGTGCGCGGAGAGCCGCCGAGTAGCAGGGGCGTCACTCGATAGCGCCGCTCGGGCGCGAGGCCGGGAAATCGCATCCGCTCCGGAACGGCGTCACGCGCGGCTGCGAGGGCCACCTGGGCGAAGAGGGCCGAATCCTGGTCGCGTGAGACGACGCCGTGCAGCACAAGGGCGGGGTCACTCGGGTCGGCCCGCACGACAACACCGGAGTGCAGCAGAGGGCGCAGCCGTTTGTAGTGCGTGATCCACTCGGTAATCTGCCCGAGCTCCTCGGCGCTCGCACCGACGAGATTCCACTCAATGCCGGCCGCACCGAACAGGGCCGTCGCCAGCCGAAAACTGAGCTCAGAGGTGCGTCCGGTGGTGTGCGCCGTGGCCGCGCCGAGATGCCCGCCGAGGTATTCCGGCGGCACGAGCACGCCCGTATATCGTTGGATCTGCTGTCGCTCGAGTGGGTCGTTGGTATCGCTGGTCCAGACCCGATCGACGCGCTCAAGGATTCCCAGGTCGATCCGGGCTCCCCCCGACGCACAGGACTCGATCTCGATGCCCGGGTGTGCCGCGCGCACCGCATCGATCAGACTGTATAGCGCCGCCGTCTGCCGGTGGGCAGAGCCAGCCAGCAGGTCGCGATTGTGGTCCCACTTTAGGTACGCGATCGGGTACTCCGTGAGCAAAGCGGTGAGGCGGGCGAATACCCAGGCAAAAGCTTCCGGGTGGCTCAGATCGAGCACACGCTGGAACCGCCAGGTCAGCGCCGGTGTTTCGGTGGCCGAGGGTTCCGGGACGCCGCCGAGCACCCACTCCGGGTGCGCACGGGCAACCTCCGAGTCGAGACTCACCATCTCTGGTTCGACCCAGAGGCCGAAATCCAGGCCGGCCGCGTGCACGTGTTCGATCAGCGGATGCAGGCCACTGGGCCACGTCACGGGGTCGACGAACCAGTCGCCGAGGGCACGGCGATCATCCCTGCGGCCCGTGAACCAGCCGTCATCGAGGACGAAACGTTCCACGCCGGTCTGCGCCCCGGCATCTGCAAGGCGCGCCAGGGTAGCCAGGTCATGCTCGAAATACACGGCCTCCCAAGTGTTCAGCACGACCGGGCGCGGCGTCCGAATGGTCGACCACGAGCGGATCCACGGATGCAGGCGCGCCGACAGCCCGTCGAGCCCGGCATCCGAGTACACGGCCACGGTCCACGGGGTGCTGTAGCTTGCACCGGCGGCCACACCCAGCTCGCCGGGAGCCAGCAATTCACCGCTTCCGAGCACCGAGAAGCCGAGGGGGCTGTTCTCAGCCCAGGCGCGCTTGTCACCGCTCCAGGCAAGGTGAGTGCACCAGACTTCACCCGAACGAAAACCGAATCCGGGCGTACCGGCCACCATGAGATAAGAGTCGTCATGCCCGGGGCGGCCGTGTCGAGACTCACGGCTCCACACGCCGTGGCCGAGCGTGCTTCGCTGCGGCCGACGCTCGTGAGTCCACAGCCCGGTGAAGTCAAGCAGTTCCCCGGCCCGACCGGGTACCGGCAGTATGACGTCGAGCGAACCCAGTTCGAAGGCTGCGTCGCCGGCGGTGGTACTCGTGTTGGTCACGGTGTGACGCAGCCGAAGCACCCCCTGAACCGAGATTTCAAGGTCGGTGCGCACGGAAATCTGGGCCGCGGCATCCGCCAGCAGGAGCGTCAGGGTCTGGGTTCCTGGCAATGCGAAGCGCCCCGTGGGGCGCTCGCCCGACCGAACGCCTACCAGGCGTAGATCAATGGCCGAGCCGCCCCGGCCGGGCCGGAAACCGCTGATTCCCGGTCGCCCGCTCCACCCCTGCGCGAGGGTGGGCAACAGGGTGAGCCGCAGGGGTACGTCAATCGAGCTTGGCGCGATCGACGGCACGGATGCGTCGGCCAACGTGGTCAGCAGGGCGTCGGTCAAATCGCCCAGGTCGGCACCCCAGTGCACGATGACGGGCACGCCCGTGCCGCGGGCATCCAGCACCAGGCTGGTGCCCGCGGCACGGAGGTAGGGAATCGACACAGTGGAGCTGATGCTACTTGTTGACCGGGATCGACTGTGCCTGGAGGGCGTCGATCGTGCTCTGCTGGGCGCTCGTGAGAGCACTCACCAGCGTGCCGTTGCCGGTGACTGCACCCTTGAAACCGTCGGAGGTGTCGTTATAGACCTGCGTCATGGTCGGGCCCCAGATGAAGTCGGGCGATACCTGGGCGGACGCCTCGGCGAACACATCGTAGATGGCCTGGCCGCCATAGAATTCGACGCCTTCCTTCAAAACCGGCAGTTCCAGGCCACTCTTGGCGGCCGGGTATAGGTTGGCCGATTTGTTCAGCATCGTGAGCGCCTCATCAGAGGTGTTCAGCCAGAGCGCGAACTGTGCAGCCTCGTAGGGGTGCTCGGAGCCTTTGAACACCGCGGTGGACGAGCCACCCCAGTTACCAGCGGCGCTCTCGCCATCGGCCCATTGCGGGGAGAGTGCGACGGACCAGTTGCCGGCGGTGTCTGGAGCACCGCTGGCGATGGAGTTCGCACCCCAGGCCGCCGAGTTCCAGGTCCAGTTGGATCCGGTGTTGTAGGCGTTATTCCACTCATCGGTCCACGGCGGGTTGGTCGAAACGAGATCGCGGTCGATCAGGTCCTGCCAGTAGTCGGCAACCTTGACCGACTCCGGGCTGGTCAGGTCGATGGTCCAGTTGTCACCGTCGTTCTCGAACCAGGTTCCGCCGGCCTGCCAGACGAATCCGGCAAACTGGTTGATGTCGCTCTGCGAGAAGTTGGTGATGTACCCGCCGGTGGCGCGCACGGCCTCCGCTGCAACGGCGAACTCTTCCCACGTGGTGGGGATCGCAATGTTGTTGGCCGCGAAGAGATCGGCGCGGTAGAACATCGCCATGGGGCCGGCATCCTGCGGGACCGCATAGACGGCGTCCGCTTCGCCGAAGTTGACTTGACCCCAGGTCCAGTCCACGAAGTCGTCCTGGGCGGCGAGTACACCCGCGCAGGAAGCGAGGTTGGTCAGGCCGTCCTGCACGCGGAAGTTGGGGAGGGCGTCGTATTCGATCTGGCCGAGGTCGGGCGCGTTGCCGGCCTTGAGCTGGTTGAAAAAGTTCTGGTAGGTGCCACCGTTTCCGTTCGGGCCGGTCTGCACCTTCACCTGAATGTCGGGGTTTTCATCGTTCCAGATCTTGACGACTTCCTCGATCCCCGGTATCCAGGTCGTAAAAGTCAGGTCGACCTTGCCGTCCGAGGGTGCACAGGCTGCGGCGTCGCCGCCGTCCTGTGTGGTCGAGCCTGACGCGCAGCCGGCCAGCACGACCGTGGCTGCGGTGAGCAAAGCGACGGTGACTGCTCTCTTCGTGATACGCATTGTCCTTCTTTTCTCTTGGTGGAGGGAACGAGCCGACTGGAATATCCGGCCGGGGTGGTGTGGCTGGGGTGGTCTGGCCGGGGTGGTTATTTCACGGAACCGGCGCTGAGGCCGCTGCGCCAAAAGCGCTGGAGCAGCAGGAAGATGATGATCAGCGGGATGATCGACAGCAGCGCGCCGATCAGCACGTAGTCGCGCAGCACGGGGATCTGGTTGACCTGCGAGTTCCAGGCGTAGAGGCCGAGCGTGACCGGGAACAGGGTTTCGTCGCGCAGCATGATCAGCGGCAGGAAGAAGTTGTTCCAGATGGCGACGAACTGGAAGAGGAAGACCGTGACCAGGGCGGGCACCATCATCCGCACCGAGACGGTGAAAAAGGTACGCAATTCGCCGGCGCCGTCGAGGCGGGCGGCCTCGATCAGTTCGTCGGGCACGCTGGCCGAAGCGTAGATGCGGGCGAGGTAGACCCCGAACGGGCTGACCAGGCTGGGCAGGAACACCGACCAGAACGTGTTCGTCAGGCTGATCTGGCTGAAGATCAGGAACAGCGGCAACGCCAGCGCCGTCGCGGGCACGAGAACCCCGCCGAGCACGACGTTGAAGATCAGTTCACGGCCCGGAAAATTGTATTTGGCCAGGGCGTACCCGCACATACCGGCGATGAGCGTACCCACGAGGGCGCCGCCACCGGCGTATAGCGCGCTGTTGAGCATCCACTTGAGGTAGACGCCGTCACGGTAGGCCACCAGGTTTGCCATGTTCTCGAACAGGGAGAAGTCGGCGAACCAGAGCGGGTTCGTGCTGTTGAACTGGGAGCGGTTCTTCGAGGCCGCGACCAGCAGCCACCAGATCGGAACCAGAAAGTAGAGCGTGAACACGCCCATGACGACCATGGCGCTGACCCGGGCGAACGGGCTCTCGCGCTGCGCGCGCGGCGTCTTACCCTCCAGGGAACGGATGCCGCGTGCCGGCTTGCCGTCAGTGGTGGTGCTCAGGGTGCTCACTTGGCTTCCTTCCGTTGGGTGAACTTCAGGAATGTGAACGACAGGATGAACGTCGCAAGGGCCAGCACTACTGAGAACGCCGCGGCCAGGTTGAAGTTTGGGATAGATGAGGTGGAGTAGACCGTCAGGTTCGGGGTGAACGTGCTGGTGACGGCCGAGCTGAAGCTGCGGAATACCTGGGGTTCGGCCAGCAGTTGCAGGGTGCCGATGATCGAGAAGATCGCGGTCAGGATGATGGCCGGCATGATCAGCGGGATCTTCACCGACCAGGCGATGCGGAGCTGGCCGGCGCCGTCGAGGCGGGCGGCTTCGTAGAGTTCAGCCGGGATTGCCAGCAGCGCCGAGTAGATGATGAGCATGTTGTAGCCCACGAATACCCAGGTGACGACGTTCGCAATGGCCCAGAGCACGAGGTCCGCCGAGAGAAAGTTGATGTTCTCGGTGACGGCACTGAACGGTGACAGGTTGGGTGAGTAGAGGTAGCCCCACATGATCGCGGCGATGACGCCGGGCACCGCGTAGGGAACGAAGAAAGCCAGCCGAAAGAACTTCTTGCCGCGCACGAGCGGCGAGTCCAGCAGCAGGGCGAACAGCAGCGCGAGTCCGAGCATGATCGGCACCTGCACGGCGCCGAAGGCGAGCACCCGGCCAATCGACGCCCAGAACGGCCCGTTCTGGAAGACCAGCATGTACTGGGTAAGTCCGCCGAAGACCTGGGTGGCCTGGCCGAAGGTGCCCTCACGCTCGATCACGAGCAGTGACTGGTAGATCGCATAGCCGATCGGCACCAGGTAGAACAGGGCGAACAGCGCGCCGAACGGGAGCACGAACGCGAGGATCGCTCCTTTGTGCTGCACGCGGGGCTTCGCTCCGGCGGCCTTGGCGGGCTGGGTGGCACGGGGCTTCCGGGCGGCGCTGCCCGGGGTTTCCGTCAAAGGAACGACAGGTGCGCTCATGATGCGGGGTCCTCTCTGATCACGCGGACGGCTCCGGCCGGCACGTGCACGATTCGACCGACGGGTGCGTCGGTGACGAGTTCGTGGCCGGAGGCCGGAAGCTCAACGTCGCCGTGACCGTGATTGATGATGAACAGGTAGCTGCCGGTGGAGTTCACTCGGCGAACGACCTCGATGGTTCCCGCGCTCTCCGGGCCAACCGCGGTGACGCGTGCCTCCTCGGCAATCGTGCGCACGAGGTCCCTCAGGGCACCGGCCTCCAGCGCGGTCGCAACATACCAGGCGGTGCCGTCTCCGTGCCCGTTGCGGGTGATGGCAGGGATGCCGGGCAGCGGCCCGTCAACATAGCGCGCCATCACCTCGGCGGTGTCGACCCGCAGGCGTTCGCTCCAGAGGCTCGCGCACGCGCCGGAGTCGAGGGTCAGAACGTGGCCGGGCAGCAGCGGGGCAAATTCTTCCACCGTGATGCCGAGGATCTCGCGGAACGCGCCGGGGTAGCCACCGGTGCGCACCCGGTCGTCTTCGTCGACGATGCCGCTGAAAAAAGTGATCAGGGCGTGGCCGCCGGCGGCGACATAGGAACCCAGGTTTTGGGCCTGCGCGTCAGAGACCAGGTAGAGGCACGGGGCGACGACGAGGCGGTAAGCGGAGAGGTCGGCGTCTGGCGAGACGATGTCGACCGTGACGCCGAGTTGGTGCAGAGCCGTGTAGGCGGCGTGCACCTGGTCGAGATAGCGCACCGCGTGGGAGGGACGGGATTCTCCGTCGCCGGCCCACCAGGCTTCCCAGCTGAAGATGATCGCGGCATCCGCGACGACCCGGCTGCCGGCGACCTCGGCGAGACGATCAAGGGTCGCCCCCAGGGCCACGACCTCGCGCCAGAGCACGGTGTCGGTGCCGGCGTGGGGCACCAGGGCGGAGTGGAACTTTTCCGACCCCTGCAGGGAGGCGCGCCATTGGAAGAAGCAGATACCATCGGCGCCACGGGCAACGTGGGCGAGGGAGTTGCGGGTCATCTCGCCTGCTGCCTTAGCCAGGTTGTGCGGCTGCCAGTTGACGGCGCCGGTGGCCTGTTCCATGAGCAGCCAGGGCTCCCCCTGGGCGAGCCCACGGGTGAGGTCGGCGGCGAAGGCGAGTTCGATGGCCGGGTCGGCGAGGCGGTGGTCGAGGTAGTGATCGTTGGCGATGATGTCCATGTCGCCGGCCCAGGACCAGTAGTCGAGGTTGCGGATGTGCGCCGTGACCATGAAATTGGTGGTCACGGCCACGTTGCTGTGGCGGCGCAGCACCGCGGTCTCGCGGCGGTAGTAGTCGAGCAGCTCGGCCGAACTGAACCGGTGGAAGTCAAGCACCTGGCCGGGGTTCCGGCTGGAGCGCGTGAGCCGCGGGGTGAGGATCTCGGACCACTGGCCGTAGCGCTGGCTCCAGAACGAGGTACCCCAGGCTGCGTTGAGAGCGTCGATCGTGCCGTAGCGCGCCTGCAGCCAGAGGCGGAACGCAGCCGCGGTGTCATCGCAGTAGCACAGCGCGTTGTGGCAGCCTAGTTCGTTGGACACATGCCAGAGGGCGATGGCCGGGTGGTGGCCGTAACGTTTGGCGACCTTCTCCACCAGGGCGAGCGCGTGCTCGCGGAACACGGCCGAACTCGGGCACCAAGCCTGCCGCCCGCCTGGGAATCGTGTGGTGCCGTCATCACTCACCGGGAGGATCTCGGGGTGCAGCGTGGTCAACCACGGCGGAGGCGACGAGGTTCCGGTACCGAGGTTGACCCGAATGCCGTTGCTGTGCAGGAGCTCGATGATCGTATCGAGGGTGTCGAAGTCATACTCCCCGGGGTACGGCTCGATGTCGCACCAGCCGAAGATGTTGATGGCCACCAGGTCGACGCCAGCCTCGTGCATGAGGCGCACGTCTTCGATCCAGACGCCCGGATCCCACTGCTGCGGGTTGTAATCGCAGCCGTAGGCGAACCCCTCGTGAACGAATGAGGTCACCGGAGCCGAACCGTTCGACGAGGCTGTTCGCGAATTCATGTGCTCCCTGACCGTGGTGTGCACGCCATGTTGGCGACACCGTGCTGACGACTCTGTGAACGCGCACAGAGTCGGGAGGAAAACTCACCATTGGGTTTTCTGTGAACGTACACAGATTAGGTACGTCCCGCCGGTCCTGTCAAGCGCGGCGTTCGTTCGGGAGCGTTATGGTTATCAAATGGTGACAATCCCGTCTCGACGCAAACGCGCGACGATCCACGATGTCGCTGTGGAGGCCGGCGTGTCCCGCGGCACGGTCAGCCGGGTCGTGAACAACGAGCCCTACGTCTCGGCTTCATCCCGGACCGCCATCGAAGCCGCCATCGAGAAGGTCGGCTATGTACCGAACAACGCCGCGCGCAGCCTGGTCATGCAGCGCTCGGAAGCGGTCGGCTTCATCGTGCACGAGCCACACTCGCTATTTCTGGATGACCCCAACATCGGCGGCATCCTGCTCGGGGCCAACACCGTGCTCTCCCGCTCGGATTACCAGATGGTCAGCCTCGTCATCGACTCCCAGCGCGACACCGACCGCGTCGCCCGCTACCTCAGCGGTGGTTTCGTCGACGGGGTCATCATCGTCTCCGCCCGCCAAGAAGACCCCATCACCCGAGTCATCGAGAAGCTGCGCCTTCCGGCCGCTTTCGTTGGACATCCGCCAGAGCAGAGCCCTCTGCCGTTCGTCGGAATCGACAACCGGGCATCGGCGCGCGCGATCACCGAACGCCTCATGCAAACCGGACGCCAGCACATCGGCATGGTTGCCGCCGCACTCGATCGCGATTCCGGCGCGGACCGCCTGGCTGGCTTTACGGATGCCCTGGGCGACCGTTTCGACCCTGCTCTCGTTGCCCGCGTACCGCTTTACACCTTTACCGATGGGGTGCAGGGCATGCGCGCACTGCTCGAACGCGACCCACTGATTGACGGGGTGTTCGCGGCTTCTGACGCCGTGGCTGCCGGAGCCCTCGAAGCGCTCCGCCAGGCCGGTCGCAGCGTGCCCGGTGACGTCGGTATCGTCGGATTTGACGACAGTTCCTGGGCGCTGCGCACCCAGCCACACCTGTCGACCGTGCACCAGCCAGCCTTCGGCCTGGGCGAGCGAGCAGCCGAGTGCGTGCTCGGCCAGCTGCGCGGTGAAGAGCAACCGGCCGACGGCATCCTGCTCGAGACCCCAATCATCTGGCGCGACTCGGCTTGATCGGTAAAGCCGGAGATTCCACGCCCGGCATGGCGTACACCGCTTCGGCTGTACCGGTGGTCACGACGACGACGTAGCAACACTCGCTATCCATTGGCAGGTTCTCCTGCGCCGCGCACAGCACAACGCAACGGCCCGCATATAAGGAGGACGCGGGCCGTTCGTCGTGCAGAAAGCGTGACTAGCTGGTGAGGCCGTCCACGTACTCTTGATTGTCTTCCATCCACTGGGCGACGATCGGGGCGTAGTCCTGGCCGTCGTAGTCGACGAACATGGCGTTCTCGAGCGAGTAAAGCATGTCCAGGTCCATCTCGAAGTTCTCAACCCAGCCGGCCGCCGTCGGGAACTCGGTCTTGAAGTCACTCTTGGCGTAAGAGTGGATGCTCTCGACACCACCGAGGGCGCCCTGCGGGTCCTCGAGGTTCTTGAGCGGGAACACACCATAGGCCCAGTGCGGTTCCCACAGGGTGACGACGATGTTCTCGCCGTTGTCGGTGGCCGTCTGTAATTCGGTCAGCATGGCCGCCGTCGACGAGGTGAGGTATTCCATGTCTTCGAGGCCGTAGCCCGGAATAACGTTGTCCGTGGTCGCGAGGGTCAAGCCGGCGCCGGGCTCGATGCCGACGATGCGGTTGCCGAACAGGTCGGCGTTGGCCGCGAGTTCCTCGAGCGAGTCGATCGGGGCATCCGCGTTGACGGCGATCGCGTTGCGAGACTCCTCGTTCCAGGCTCCGAGGTCGACGATCTTGTCGCCGTACTCGTCGAGGTACTCGGCGTGGGTGACCGGCAGCCAGACGTCCATGCTGAGGTCATAATCGCCCTCGGACAAGCCGAGATAGACCGGTGCGACATCTGCGTATTCGAGCTCGACGTTGTAGCCCTTGCCGTCGAGGATGGCCTTCCACAGGTGGGAAGCCGCGATACCTTCGTCCCAGCCGTTAAACACGGCGATCGACATGTTCTTGTTGTCGTCGTTGCCGTTTCCGACGGTTTCGGACTCTTCCGATGCAGCGCAGCCGGCGAGGGCAAGCATGCTGACTGCTCCGAAGGCAAGGATGGATTTAGAACGGTTCTTCATAGGTCTTCCTTTCGTGCCACCTGCTGTGGGTGACTGGGGTTGACTCGTGGTGCATATGGCGGGAGCCATACTGTGAACGGTTGCGGATGCAGCCGTAGATCCGTTGGGCTCGCGTTAGACGCGAGCAGGCTGCGGGGCCAGATTCGTGTCGGGAACGGACGCCGCGGCATCCGTTACCCGGCGCGACCGCAGAAGGCGACGGATGCTGCCGAAGAGGCCACCCGAATCGGAACTGCCGAGCGACGCCGTGATGCGGTCGAGGAAGATTGCGAGGATCACCACGGCCAGGCCAGCTTCGAAGCCGAGCGCAATGTCGATTCGGTTGAGGCTCGCGATGACCTGCGCTCCGAGTCCGCCTGCTCCGACCAAGCCGGAGATGACGACCATGGAGAGCGAGAGCATGATGACCTGGTTGATGCCGGCCATGATGCTCGGGGTGGCCAGTGGCAGCTGAATCTGACGCAGGATGCGCCACGGGGAAGCACCGAAGGCCTGTCCTGCCTCGACGACTTCCTGATCAACACTGCGGATGCCGAGCTCGGTCAGGCGTACTCCGGGGGCCATCGCGAAGATGATCGTCGCGACGATTCCGGGTACCACGCCGATCCGAAACAGAATGAGCGCCGGGATCAGGTAAACGAACGCGGGCATGGTCTGCATGAAGTCGAGCACCGGGCGAATGATGTTCGACGCGAGCGTCGACTTGGCCGCCAGGATACCGAGCGGAACGCTGATCACAATGGCCAACACACTCGCTACGAGCACGAGGGCGAGGGTGTCCATTGCGTTGTCCCACTGGTCGACTCCGAGAATGACGAGCAGTCCGACAACGGTGCCCACGGCGAACTTCCAACCACGGATGCCGAGAGCGAGGACGCCCAGCACGAGCATGATCGCCCAGAACGGTGGTGCTCCGAGCAAGAATTCGACGCCCTCGTACGCGCCGTCGAAACCCGCGCGAACGACGTCGAAGATGAAGCCGAAGGTGTCGGTGATGAAGTCGACGAAGGACTCGACCCATGAGCCGAGAGGAATGCGAAAGTCGTTCATGCGTGTACTCCTTCGGCATCGATCTGTGCATCATCAACGGTTTCTCCGAGAATTTCGGTGATCTGGCTGACCGAGATCGTGGCCGGCGGCATGACGATGGGCAGGGCGCCAGTGTTGGTATTGACGTTCCCGATGGCGGCGAGCAGGGTCACGCGAGGAATCACGCCGAGCAGGCGGTTCTTCTCATCGACGACGGCGATCGGTAATTCGCTCTCGACCGAGGGTTCGACCAGGTCGACCAGGGCGGTTTCGGGCAGCACCGCTCTAGCGTCATCACGAATGATGCCGCGCAGATCGGTCTCGCCGGCTTTGACCATTTTCAATACATCGCGGTCGCGCACGATACCGGCGAAGCTGCGGTCGCGGTTGAGCACAAAAGTGACGGATGTCTGCAGGTCGCGCATGGTCCGCAGCGCCGCTCGCGGGCCCGCGGTCTTCGTGATGACCGAACGCACCGGTTCCATCACGCTCGCGGCGGTGAGAACTCGCGCCCGGTCGACATCCTGCACGAACTGGGCGACGTAGTCGTTGGCCGGGTCGGTGAGGATCTCCTCGGGCGTGCCGATCTGCACGATGCGACCATCGCGCATGACGGCGATACGATCGCCGAGAAACATGGCCTCGTTCAGGTCGTGGGTGATGAAAATGATCGTCTTGCCGAGGGCGGCCTGCAGCTCGATGAGTTGCTCCTGCATTTCGCGGCGAATGAGCGGGTCGAGGGCCGAGAAGGCTTCGTCCATGAGCAGCACGTCGGTGTCGGCGGCGAGGGCTCGGCCGAGGCCGACCCGCTGCTGCATTCCACCGGACAACTCGGAGGGCAGGTTGTCGGCCCAGCCGGCGAGGCCGACTAGATCGATGATGGTCTGGGCCTTCGCGAGGCGTTCCATGCGGCCCATACCCTGGATTTCAAGGCCGTAGGCGACGTTGTCGATGACGGTACGGTGCGGCAGCAGGGCGAAATGTTGGAACACCATGGAGATGTTCTTGCGGCGCACGTCGCGCAGTTCCTTGGCGGACACGCGCGTGATGTCGGTGCCACCGACGGTGACGGCGCCGGAGGTGGTCTCCCACAGGCCGTTGAGCATGCGAATGAGGGTCGACTTACCCGACCCGGACAGGCCCATGACGACGAAGATTTCGCCTGTTCTAACCTCGAATGAAGCGTCGATGACGGCGGCCACGCCGAGAGACGAGATTTCTGCGCGGCTCTTTCCGGCTTTGAGCTTCTTGACGATTTCGTGCGGGCGGCGCCCGAAGGCTTTGTAAAGGCGATCTGCTTTGACGGCTATGGATTCTGGACGAGGAATACTGTCGGTCACGCGTTCTCCGGTGCACGCCCCCGTAGCCGATCTCACGGTCTACGCAGCGCTGTGCTTTCGTGTCGGACGGGTAGGCACTGAGCGGCCCGGACGCGAAAATCAGCGTGGGCTGGAGCGATCATGGGATCACGTCCGTCGGCGCCTCACCATACGCATGCGACCGTTCCATCTCAAATGGTGGCTACGCGTGCGCGTCCTGGTGAAGGGTTGTAAGACCGTGCATGAGCCTAACAGACCGACTTTTCGGTCGGCCGAAAGATTGCATAAAAGAGAGGTGTCGCCCGGGAGGACTTCTCCGGACGACACCCCTAGCGCGAGTCGAACACTCGCGATTTATGCTTAAGCGCGTTCCAAAACCTTGGACTGCGCGGCCTGCTCGGTGGTGCGCTGGCTCTCCGCCGCGCTCACGTGACCGTGCGTGAGCATGGTGCGCTCGTCGAACGGTTCGAGCTTGTCGAGCACTCGGTCAAGCTGCACCCGGTCGAGTTCCTTGGTCCAGGAACCGATCATGACCGTTGCCACGGCATTGCCGGTGAAGTTGGTCAGCGCGCGAGCTTCAGACATGAAGCGGTCGATGCCAACGATGAAGCCGACACCGCCGACGAGTTGCGGGGCGTGGGCCTGCAGGCCAGCGGCGAGGGTGGCGAGGCCGGCGCCGGAGACTCCGGCGGCGCCCTTGCTCGCGATGATCATGAAGGCGAGCAGCCCGATCTGCTCGCCGAGGGCGAGGGGCTGGCCGAGTGCGTTGGCGATGAACAGCGACGCCATGGTGAGGTAGATCGCGGTGCCGTCGAGGTTGAACGAGTAACCGGTGGGCACGGTGACACCGACGACGGGCTTGGAGACGCCAAGGTGTTCCATCTTGGCGATCAGTCGCGGCAGCGCGGCTTCGGACGACGAGGTCGACACGATCAGCAGGTATTCCCGGCCGAGGTAGCGCATGAGCTTGAACAGGTTCACACCCGTGACCAGTTTGAGCAGGCCGCCCAGGATGACCACGATGAAGATGATGCAGGTGATGTAGAAAGCGACCATGAGCGTGAACAAGCTGATCACGGCTTGGATGCCGGTGGCACCGACGACCGCGGCGATCGCACCGAACGCACCGATCGGGGCAAGCCACATGACCATGATCAGAATGCGGAAGACCAGGGCCTGCACGTGTGCGATTCCCTCGAGAATCGGTTTACCGGCCGGGCCCATGCGCTGCAGCGCGAAGCCGGCGATAAGTGCCACGAGCAGCGTCTGCAGAATGTTGCCGCTGGTTAGCGACGAGAACAGGGTGGCGGGCACGATCCCGAGCAGGAACGACTTGGTGTCGGCCGATTCGGTCGCCTCGTAGGTGGCATCCGTCAAGTCGATGCCCTCACCCGGGTGAATCATGTTGCCAACGACCAGGCCGATTCCGAGTGCAAAGGTGGACATGATCAGAAAGTAGCCGAGGGCCAGGCCACCGATCTTGCCGACGGTGGCAGCCTTGGCGATCGAGCCGATGCCGAGAATGATCGTGCAGAAGATGATCGGAGCGATCATCATCTTGATCAGGGCGATGAACAGATCTCCGAGCGGCTTGAGCGAGACCGCGAAACCCTCCGGTCCGCCCCAGACCAAGCCGACGACGATGCCCAGAATAACCGCGATGATGACGGCCATGTAGAGGTAGTGGGACGAGTCGATTCTCTTCTTAGGCTTACCGGATTTGTTAAGTTTGGTTCGGGTTGATGGCGTCGATGCCATGTCAGACTCCTATGTCTAGGCTTAACCTGGCCCAGCACGGGCTCCGGTCGGTGCAATTCGTTCCACACTGGCCGATACAGCGCACTCGCGCACGGTTACGGTCATATTGTTCACGAGCTCACGAAAGAGGCAGGCAGTGCGTAAGGAATGGAGCATCGCCCGGCGGCTCTTTTTCGCGCACGCACTGTTCATCGTTGTGCTCACGGTCTTCGTCGGAACGGCCTTCTTCGTCGACGCGCGTGACCGCGGCTATATCGAGACGGGCAACCGGATGCTCGCGGTCGCCACCGCCATCGCCGACAGTCCGCTCGTGCTCGCGGCCAGCGAGTCGGCCGATCCGAGCGAATCGCTTCAGCCATACGCGCTCGAGCTGAGCGCCGACGCGGGGCTCGATTTCATCACGATCATGGCTCCAAACCGCACCCGCTGGACGCACCCCACCGACACCGAGATCGGCAAGAAATACATCGGCGCCATCGAGCCGGCTCTGTCCGGAACCTCCTTCACCGAAATCAGTACGGGAACGCTCGGGCCATCCGTTCGTGCCGTGGTGCCGGTAACGGATGCCGACGGCACCGTGCGCTCGCTCGTCGCGGTGGGCACCACCACGAGCAACATCACGATCGCCGTGAACGCCCGGTTGCCCTCTGTGCTCGGTCTGGCTCTCGGGCTGCTCGCCTCGGGTTCGGTGGTGACCTGGCTGATCGGGCGCTATCTGCGCCGGGTGACCCTGGGCTGGGGACCGGAGCGTCTCGCGCAACTCTTCGTCTATTACGATTCGGTACTGCACTCGGTGCGTGAGGGGCTTGTGCTGGTCGACCTGCGCGGCGATCTCGTTCTGTACAACGATCAGGCCGCGCGCCTGCTCGGCATTCCGCCGCGACCGGCTGCGGGCAGCGACGAGCGGCCGCCAACCCTTACCGAATTGAGTCTGCCGCCGAGCCTCGGCGAGTTGCTGCGCAGCGGCCGCACCGCGCTCGATGAGATTCATGTCACCGGCACACGGGTGCTCGTGGTCAGCCAGGAACCCGCCATAGCCTCATCAACCTCGGCGACTGGGCCCCGGGCAACCCCGATGGGATTCGTGGCGACGATTCGCGACCACACCGACCTGCAAAACCTCGGCAGCGAGTTGCAGTCGATGCGCACACTCTCGGACGCGCTGCGGGCGCAGACCCACGAGCATTCCAATCGATTGCACACGATCGTCTCCCTGATGGAGCTCGGCCGCACCGATCAGGCCCTCGAATTCGCCACAAAAGATCTCGAGTTGAGCCAGCAGCTCGCCGATGAGATGGTCGGTTCGGTGGACGAACCGGTGATCAGCGCCCTGATCATGGGCAAATCGGCGCAGGCCAATGAGTTGGGAATCGCCCTGACCGTCACGGCATCCGGCACCCTCACCCGGTCCGGGCTGTCGATTCAGGACCTGGTGACCGTGCTCGGCAACCTGGTCGACAATGCTCTCGACGCGGCGGCCGCCGGCCCGGACCCTCGTCGCGTCTCTGTCACGGTGTCATCTACCGAGCAGGCCGTCGTGATCGAGGTCGCCGACAGCGGCGATGGCGTGAGTCCCGACATTATCGACGATGTGCTTCGACTCGGTTTCAGCACCAAAGATTCCGGCCTCACGCAAGCGGACCTCCCGGCTGCAGGCGGTCACGAAACAGGCATCACGGCGCCGAGCCGATCGAGCGGCGGCCGTGGTCTCGGACTGGCTCTAGTGCGGCAGGCGGTGACCCGCCTCGGCGGCACGCTCACCATCGGGCGGCGCGAGGGCGCCGTCTTCACCGTGACGATTCCGGCCGAAACGCGTTTAGGCCTGACCCGAATGGAGGTCGATCATGGCTGAGGCCGCGCTCCCGGTCATTCGCGTGCTCGTCGTCGAAGACGAGCGGCTCGCCGCCGAGGCTCATGCCGTCTATGTGGGTCGATTGGCCGGCTTCGAGCTGGCCGGCACGGCAAGCACCGGACAGGATGCGTTTCGTCACGTCGCAGCGGCTGCCTCGGCCGGAACCCCGATCGACCTTGTACTCATGGACATGAACCTGCCCGACGGCCACGGGCTCGACGTGAGTCGGCGCATCCGTTCAGCGGGCCTCGCCACAGACATTATCGCCATCACCGCGGTGCGCGACCTTGACAACGTGCGCGGAGCCATCGCAGCCGGCGTCGTGCAGTACCTGATCAAGCCGTTCACCTATTCGACCTTCGCTGCGAAATTGTCCAGTTACCGGGACTTTCGTTCGGAACTGCACGGGCAGGCATCCGTCGTGACGCAGTCGGCAGTCGATCACGCCTTTGCGAGCCTGCGCGCGCCGACCGACATTCCCCGGCCCAAGGGGCTGGCAGAATCGACCCTGAACCCGGTGGTCAGGTACCTGCAGGCGCAGGCCAGGCCCGTGTCGGCGAGTGAGCTGATGGAGCCGCTCGGACTCTCGCGCGTGACGGCACGGCGCTACCTGGAGTATCTCGCTGACTCCGGCCTGGTGCTGCGCGCTCCCCGTTACGGCACGCCGGGACGGCCCGAGAACGAGTACAGCTGGAAGCCGGGTCGTTAGCGGGCGTTCAGCGGTTCGTGAAGACCGCAGGCCGCTTCTCGACGAAGGCGGCCATGCCCTCGCTCTGGTCATCGGTGGCGAACACCGAGTGAAACAGGCGACGTTCCAAGTGGATGCCGCCGCTGAGCAGCGACTCGTATGCCGCGTTGACGACCTCCTTGGCGAGCATGGCGATCGGCGCCGATTTCGCGGCGATGTCGGTGGCGGTGGCGAGTGCGTCGGTCATGAGGTCGGCAACCGGCACGATGCGGGCGACGAGGCCGGCGCGTTCGGCTTCGACCGCGCCGATGGTGCGGCCGGTGAGGATCATCTCCATCGCCTTGGCCTTGCCGACTGCGCGGGTGAGACGCTGGGACCCGCCCATGCCCGGGATGACGCCGAGCTTGATCTCGGGCTGGCCGAAGGTGGCCGTGTCGGAGGCGATGATGAAGTCGCAGATCAGGGCCAATTCGCAACCGCCGCCGAGGGCGTGGCCGGAGACGGCGGCGATAACCGGCGTGCGCACGGCCGCGAGTCGGTCCCAGCCGGCAAACCAGTCCGCGAGATACATATCCATATAGGTCATCGTCGACATCTCCTTGATGTCGGCGCCGGCTGCGAAGGCGCGTTCCGAACCGGTGATGATGATCGCACCGATCTCGGGGTCGGCATCGAGCCGGGTGGCGGCACCGACGACGTCCTGCATGGTGGCGAAGTCCAGGGCGTTGAGCGCCTTCGGACGGTTCAGGGTGATGACGCCGACGCGGCCGTGGCGCTCGAGCAGGATGTTGTCGTAGGTATCCGATTGTGCAGTGGTGGTTGTGCTATCGCTCACGTGGTGGCCTTTCATTCGGTGGTCGGTGTCGGTTCGAAGTCGCGCGGGCGCGGCAAGCGCAGCTCGCGGTCGCCTAGCGGCGCAAAGTGGGCGTGCACGTCAGTGTCACTGACAGCGTCCAGGGTGCTCGGCTGCCACCGGGGAGTGCGGTCCTTGTCGATGACCTGCGCACGAATGCCCTCGATCACGTCGTGCCCGGCCACCATGCGCAGGGACACCCGGTATTCCTGTTCGAGCACCTCTTCAAGGGTGCCGAGGTTCCGCGCGCGGCGGAGCGACTCCAGAGTGACCGTGACGGCGGTCGGCGACTTGGCCAGAATCGCGGTGGCTGCTGCGCGGGCAGCCGCCACGGATGATTTCTGCAGCCGGTCGATAATCACGGGCAGGTCGTCACCGGCGTAGCACTCGTCGATCCAAGGCCTCTCGCCCAGGAGCGGCCCAGGGGGCACGACCGTCGCGGCGTGCTCGGCGATGGCGTCGGCAGCGGACATCCGTTTGAGGGCGTCGACTAGACAATCGAGCTGAGCCGAGTCGACGAAGCTGTCGGCGAGGCCAAGCGTGATCGCATCGGCGCCGGTCATGGTCGCGGCGGTGAGGGCGAGGTGAGTGCCGAGCTCACCGGGTATGCGCGAGTAGAGGTAGCTTCCGCCGACGTCGGGCACGAAGCCGATGGTGGTCTCGGGCATACCGAGTCGGGTGCGTTCGGTCACGACGCGGTGGGATGCGTGACCGGAGAGCCCGACTCCCCCGCCGAGCACGATGCGGTCCATCAGGGCGACGAATGGTTTGGGGTACCGCTTGATCTGCGCGTTGAGCGTGTACTCATCTGCCCAGAATCGATCGTTCTCGTGGGGGTCATCGCCGAAAGCGGTGCGGGCGTCACGGTAGATCGAGACGATGTCGCCGCCGGCGCAGAGAGCACGATCTCCGCTTCCGGTAAGCAAAACGGTGTGCACAGCGGGATCGTCGGCCCACTCCGTGAGGGCTTTGGCGATAGCGCGGATCATGCCGTGCGTCAGCGCGTTGAGCGCCTGTGGCCGGTTCAGGATGATGCGGGCGAGCGATCCATCGCGCTGCAGCAGCACTTCGCCGTCGCCATCAGGGGGTGCGACCGCGCCGACACCCGGCTCTACTCTCGTGCTCTCGCCCGAGATGCTGTTGATCGAATCCGTGCGGGGCATAGAAGACCTTTCCGCGTCGATGCGGTTGAGTAGGGGTGAACGTGAGCCAGTCTAGCGACGTGAATTTTCTGGTCTGCGAGCATTCGAGAAACTGATGCCGGGCTCCGTCCTTTCGCTTATGAACAATCAGGAAGCGAATCGCCCGTTAGACGGCCCCTTCAAGAAACGGTCGATGATGCCCGGCATGAATCCCGACACGACCTCCCCGAACTGTCGCCCTGAGCGACCGGCTCACGTAGTCTCTCTACCACCGTTAGAGAAGAGAACGTCTTCCCTGAACGTCCGAATGCGGCCCGTTATTGACTGAAAGCAGCAAAAATGGATGTTTCGCCCCTCGCTTGGATCTTGACCATCGCGGCTATCGTCGCGCTCCTTGCTTTCGACTACGTCTTTCACGTACGGAAGGCGCATGCTCCGACTCTGAAGGAAGCTGCGATCTGGTCCTCGCTTTACGTGGGGATTGCCATCATCTTCGGGCTGGGCGTTCTCATCGTGGGCGGTGCCACGCCGGGTGCGGAGTATTTCGCTGGCTACATCACCGAAAAAGCGCTGTCGGTCGACAATCTCTTTGTCTTTCTCATCATCATGACGAGTTTTCGAGTCCCGCGCGAAGACCAACAAAAGGTGTTGCTGTTCGGCATCACTTTTTCGCTTATCGCCCGTACCGGATTCATCTTCCTGGGCGCAGCGCTGATCAATTCATTCGCCTGGGTGTTCTATTTCTTTGGCATCATCCTGTTGATGACCGCGGGCAACATGCTCAAACCGGAGAGTTCAGAGTCCCGATCGTCTGAAAACTTCATGGTGCGAATCGCTCGCAAAATCTTTCACACCAGTCCGGACTACGACGGAGACAAGCTCTTCACCGTGTATGAGGGCAAACGAGCGCTGACCCCGATGCTCCTCGTCATGGTCGCGATCGCTGGTACCGACCTATTGTTCGCTCTCGATTCGATCCCCGCCATCTTCGGCCTGACTCAGAACGTCTACATCGTGTTCACGGCGACCGCGTTCTCACTTCTCGGCCTTCGACAGCTGTACTTCCTGCTCGATGGGCTGCTGGACCGACTGATCTACCTCTCCTTCGGTCTTGCGTCAATCCTCGCCTTTATTGGCGTGAAGCTCATCCTCCATGCCCTGCACGAGAACAACCTGCCCTTCATCAACGGCGGTGAACCGGTACCGGTGTTCGAAATCAGTACAGCTCTCTCATTGACCGTCATCATCGGTGTGCTCGTGGTCACGGTGCTCGCGTCGCTGCTCAGCCCGGCCGGCCGGGCGCAGACCATTATCGCCAACGCCCGACGCCACGCAATCAACTATTTGGACCTCGACTACACCGAGGACCACACCGAGCGCATCCGCGTGTACTCGGCCCTGGTTCAGGAGGAAGAATCCCTGCGCGCACTCCGGCCGAAGTATCAGAAGTTGGCCAAAGACAAGGCTGGACTGATGGAACTTCTCCATGCGGCACACACCGAACATGACGCGTCGGTGCAGCGCGCAGCGCGCGAATAGTCGAGCATCGGGGTTCTGGTCGCTGTCGGCTACTACAACCCCGGCACGCCGAACGTGTAAACGAAACCGCTGGTGAAGCGCTGGCGAACAAGCTGGATTCAAGAAAACGCCCGGTCAGATTTGACATCTGACCGGGCGTTACGTGAAACGTGTGCACCCCCCCGGACTTGAACCGGGAACCCACTGATTAAGAGTCAGTTGCTCTGCCAATTGAGCTAGAGGTGCGTGTGAGGCAGCGGAATGACCCGCGGCAACGTGTAACCCTAACACTCCAAGAGGCCTCGATGCCAATCGAGATCGCACAGGGGCGGTGACCGGCATCCGCTCACGAAATTACTATCCTTGGGAGGGTGACCGAACCGCGAATCTACGCCCTCTCCGACGACCTCCAGCTCGGGCTGGACCTCGCCGAAGCCGCCGACGCCATCTCCAGCGCCCGCTTCACCGCGCTCGACCTGGTTGTGACGACCAAACCCGACCGCACACCGGTAACGGATGCCGACCAGGCGGTCGAACGCGCCATCCGCGACCTGCTCGCCGAACACCGCCCCGACGACGGCATCCTCGGCGAAGAGTTCGGTACCGCCGGGTCCACCACCCGCCAGTGGATCATCGACCCCATCGACGGCACCGCCGGGTTCCTCCGTGGTATCCCGATCTGGGCCACCCTCATCGCCCTCGCCATCGACGGCGTTCCCGTGCTCGGCGTGGTCAGCGCCCCTGCACTCGGCAAACGCTGGTGGGCGGCAGTGGGCAGCGGCGCCTGGTCTATCGACACGACGCAGGCGGATGCCGCACCCACCCGCCTGCGCGTCTCCGGCATCGAGACCCTCGCCGAGGCATCCATCAGCTACGGCAGCCTGCAGCAGTGGGATCAAGCCGGGCACCTTGACGAGCTCGTCACGCTGTCCCGCCAAGTCTGGCGCACCCGCGCCTACGGCGACATGTGGTCGTACATGCTGCTCGCCGAGGGCCACCTCGACGTGGCCGGGGAATTCGACCTGCAGCCCTACGATATGGCCGCGCTCGCGCCGATCGTGCAGGAGGCCGGCGGCACGTTCACCTCGGTCGATGGCCAGCCCGGCCCCTGGCACGGCAGCGCCCTGGCCACCAATGCACTGCTGCACGCGGCGACGCTCGCGGTGCTGAACCCGGAGCGGGCACCCTCACAGACACTGTGACGGTCAGGCCGACGCACCCGGATCGTCGGGGAAGATGCCGTTGCGGGCTGTGCGCGCGTCGAGCCGACGCTGGCGCCAGACCCGGGGGTTCAAAAGCAGAATCGGCCCCGGAATACGCAGCGCGTAGCCGGTCGGCAGAATCCAGCCGTAGCGTTTGGCCAGCAGCGATAGCGCGGCGCCGCTGAGAATGGCCACGCCGGTACCAACCGCCACGAACCCGAGCTTGCTCAGAATCACCATCTCGACGCTCGCCAGCAGGGCACTCGTGGCATAGAGCGTATTGCCGCCGAAGATCGTCGGCACCTTGAGCAGCATGATGTCGCGCACCATACCGCCGCCGACCGCGGTGATCATACCGAGCAGGATAGCCGGAAGCCAGCCGAGACCGGCATCAAGCGCTTTCTGCACACCCACCGCCGCCCAGCACCCCACGGCGAGCGCGTCAAGCAGCAACAGCACCCGTCGGGTCCACCGGCCGTTGAACGTGACGAAGAAGGCGATGACCCCGCCGAGGATGGCAAAGATCAGATAGGCCGGGTCGAGCAGTGCCGCCGGGCTGCCCTGCTGCAGCAGGGTGTCGCGGATCATGCCGCCGCCGAGCCCGCTCATGATCGCCAGCACCACGAAACCGACGATGTCGAGGCGGGCCGTGCGCGCGGCGACCCCGCCGAGAATGGCGTTGGCGAGCACACCGGCCAGGTCCACGAAGCGGATTACCTCAAACAGTGTCTCCGACTCAGTGTTCACTTGCCCCATTCTCTCTCATCTCGGCGAAAGGGACGGGCGCATCTACAGTTAAGGCATGAGGATCAACGCTTTTTCGGACGTGTGCCTGCGCGTCGTCATGCTGCTCTGCGCGGCGCCGGAGACTGTGACCTTCACCTCGCGAGTGGTCGCCGCCGAGGTCGACACCCCCTATAACCACGTGGCCAAGGCGCTGTTGCGCCTGCGCGAGCTCGGCCTGGTCGAGGCCATTCGAGGGCGGAGCGGCGGCGTGCGCATCAGCCCACTCGGCCGCGAGGTCACCGTGGGGGCACTCCTGCGCCAGCTCGACACGCGCACCGACCTCGCCGCCTGCGACTCGCCCGACGGACCCTGCCCCTTATTGAGCGGATGCGGCCTGCGCGCCGCCCTCCGCCGGGCTCGGGATGCCTTCTACCGCGAGCTGGATGACCTCGTCATCGCCAGCCTCCCGCACGGAAAACCTGCCGGGCCGGTTTTGGTCGAACTCGGATTGCTGCGGTAGGACTAAAGTCCCTTCTTTCTACGACTTGTAGAAACCATCCGTTTAATTGGCATATCAAATGCTACTTTTGTAGGAGACGCCCACAACCGGGAGTCGGTCATATAGAAGGAGTATTCATGCTTTCGGCCCAGTCCCTCCCCCTCATCGAAGCCACCCTGCCGCTGGTCGGCGAGCGGATGCCCCAGATCGCGAGAAACTTCTACAAGCGCATGCTCACTGCTCACCCCGAATTGTTCGACGGGTTGTTCAGCCGCTCGAACCAGAAGAACGGCACGCAGCAGCAGGCCCTTGCCGGCAGCATCGCTGTCTTCGCAACTCACATGGTGCAAAACCCCGACATCACTCCGGAGGCCATGCTCTCCCGCATCGCCCACAAGCACGTCTCCCTCGATATTCAGCCCGAGCAGTATGACATCGTCTACAAGTACCTGTTCGAGGGCATCGCCGACGAACTCAGCGACGTCATCACGGCCGAAATCGCCGCCGCCTGGACCGAGGTCTACTGGCTGATGGCCCACGCGCTGATCAAGATGGAGAAGGGCCTCTACGCCGGACTTGCCAGCGACAAGCCACTCGCCCCCTGGACCGTCGTGAAGAAGCAAGCGGCTGGAACGGACGCCGTCACGTTCACCCTCGAACCGGCTGACGACACCCCCGTGACGCCCGCCCTGCCCGGCCAGTACGTCAGTGTCACCGCCACCATGCCCGACGGCATCCGCCAAGTGCGCCAGTACTCCCTCTCGGCCGGCACGGCCACAACGCGAGTCTTCACCACCAAGCTCGACGCCGACGGCGAGGTCTCCCCCGTGCTGCACCGCGACGTGCAGGTCGGCGACACGCTCATCCTCTCTGTGCCGTGTGGCGATATCACCCTCGATACGGGCACCGGCCCGCTGATCCTGGCCTCAGCCGGAATCGGCTGCACGCCCAGCGCTTCCATCCTGCGTTCCCTGGTGGACACGGGCTCAAAGCGTGAGGTGCTCGTACTCCACGCCGAGAGCAACCTCGAACGCTGGGCCCTGCGCGACCAGATGAACGAAGACGTCGCCCTACTGGAGGCGGCCGAACTCGAGCTCTGGCTGGAGATCCCGAGCGCGGGCCACCACGAGGGCTTCATGTCACTGGAGAACGTGACGATCCCGGAGGATGCCTCGGTCTACCTCTGCGGTCCGCTCCCGTTCATGCGCAGCCTGCGCGCGCAGGCGCTGCAGTCCGGCGTGCCGGCCGATCGCATCCACTACGAGATCTTCGGCCCTGACCTGTGGCTTGCCAACGCCTGATCCGGCCTCACCCGGCCTGCCGGGCGCAGCACGATTCGGCCAGACCCGGCACTCCCGCGCTAGGGTGAGGCGTGGACGCTAACGGTGGTATCGAGATAGAACGCAAATTCGACGTCGACGAGCTGACCCCGTTGCCGCGGCTGAACGACCTGCCCGGCGTGCAGGCCATCGCGCAACCGGTGACCTTCGATCTCGAGGCCGTCTATTTCGACACGATCGATCTCGTCCTCAGCGCCGCGCACATCACGCTGCGCCGGCGTACCGGCGGCGATGACGCCGGATGGCACCTGAAACTGCCAGAGGCCGCTGGCCGTCGCCGCGAGATTCACGCACCCCTCGGCGGGGACGGGCAGGGCGAAGCGGACGCCGTACCCGAGTCGCTCGCGCAACTCGTGCGGGTCTACGTGCGGGACGCACCGCTCGTTCCCGTTGCACGCCTTCGCACCACCCGCGACGTGCATGCCCTGATCGGTGCGGGCGGCGAAACCCTCGCCGTGCTGTGCGACGATCGGGTGCGCGCCGATCGACTGATCGACCAACCGGCCAGCGCGGCGTGGCGCGAATGGGAGATCGAACTTGTCGACGGGCCGGAAGACATGCTCGACGCGGGGCAGGCTGTGCTCGCGGCCGCCGGCATCCTCGTGTCACGGCAAGCGTCGAAACTAGCGCGTACCCTCGGCGACCGATTGCCGGCGGAACCGCCCCAGGATGAGCGGCGCCCAACGCCCACCGGACCGGCCGGGAACGTCTTAGTGGCCAGCCTGGGCGAGCAGATCGACGTCATTCGCGCGCAGGACCCGCAGGTTCGCCAGCACGCGACCGGCTCTGTGCACGCGATGCGCGTCGCCTTGCGCCGGCTGCGTTCGGTGCTGGCCACCTATCGATCCCTCGTCGACCCGACCGTCGTTCAACACCTCCGCTCCGAACTCGGCTGGCTCGCTGCCGTGCTCGGCGGATCCCGCGACGAAGAGGTGCTGCAACGCCGCCTCACCGGCCTACTCGACCGCGAGCCCCCGGTTCTGCTCCTCGGCCCGATTCGGGCGCGCCTCGAGACGCGCTCTGAAACGGATGCCGATACCGCCGGGCACACGCTCGTCACCGCCCTCAACACCCACCGATACTTTCGGTTGCTCGACGCCCTCGATGCCCTCGTCGCCACGCCGCCGTTCACGGCTACGGCCGACCAGGATGCCCGCGTGGTCGCGCCCGCCCTGGTCGCGAAGGAGTGGAAGAGGCTGCGCCGCGCCGTGCGCCGCGCAGCCAAGACCGTGCCGGGGCCAGAACGTGACCTCGCCCTGCACGAGGTGCGCAAGCGCGCCAAGAGGCTGCGCTACGCGGCCGAGACGGCGCATCCGCTCAACCCGAAGCGTGCCGCGCGGGTGAGCGGATTCGCCCAGAAACTGCAGACCATGCTCGGCGACCAGCACGACAGCGTCATCGCCCGTGAGCGCCTGCTGCGCCGCGGCGGGGTCGACGCCTACCTTCGCGGCGAGAACACCTTCAGCTATGGCCGCCTGCACGCCCAGGAACAGCAGAAAGCAGCCGATGCCGAGGCCCTCTTCTGGAAGGCCTGGACAAACCGCCCCTGACCGTTCAGTTCCAGAGCGCCGCGTACACCTGGGGGCCGCGCCGGGCGACGCTGCGTGATGAACCGGGGGCGACACGGCTTTGGTGGCTAAGGCGGTCGGGACGTCCTCGTCAGACGTCCGTGTCCCACTGGGTGCTGTCGAGATCGCCGCGCAGCGTTCCGGTAGCCGCATCGACCGCCTCTCCGACAGTGACCGCGAACCGCTCCGGAGGAAACCGCCCGCTCAATCCGTAATCACGCAGGTGGTCTTTCACCGGGCCTTTCATCTCGGCAAAGACCAGCGTGATGCCGCGAGAAGCCAGAAAATTGTCGAGTTCGAGCAGTTCCTCCACAGCGGTCGTGTCGATATCGGTGATGGGCTCCGCCGCGAGGATGACCGTGTGTATCCCGCTACCGGCAGCCGCGACCGTGGCCCGCACAAAGTCGTCGAAGATCCCCCCGTTGGCGAAGAAGAGTGGCGCATCGAAGCGAACGATGACGAGGCCGGGCAGCCGTTCGCCCTCCGGATGCCGCGACAGGTCGTGGTAGCCGCGCAGACCGCGGATCCGACCGAGCTCGGCCCGGTAGGGCCGCCAGGCCTGGCTGACGAATGCGCCGAGCGAGAGAACGATTGCCACGACGATACCCTCGATCACGCCGACCACCAGCACCCCGAGAAAGGCCGCGAGTGAGAGCGTCGCGTCGACCTTGTTCATGCGCACGAGCGCGATGAACCCTTTCACATCAACGAGCCCGGCCGCGGCGACCATGACGACCGCAGCGATCGCCGCCGAGGGCAGAAAATCCGTGAGACCGGGCGCGAATAGCATGAAGGCCAGAACGAGGGCAGCACCAACGACTCCGGTGAGCTGGGAGCGAGCCCCCGCCTTCTCGGCGACGGGGGTGCGCGAGGACGACGCTGAGACGGGGAATCCACCGAGCAGTCCGCTCGCGATGTTCGACGCGCCGATCGCCCTCATTTCCTGGCTACCGTTGACATTCTCTCCGCGGCGGGCAGCAAACGATCGCGAAAGCACGGCGGTGTCGGCGAAGGCGATGAGCGCGATACCCAGTGCCGGAGCCACTAAAGCCGCCGCATCCGCCCACTGCAACCCGCCGAGCGCGGGTGCGGGGAGCCCCTGGGGAAGCGCACCGACGACAGGCAGGGCATCCCTCAGCCCGAAGACCGCGGTCACTGCTGTCGCGAGTACGACAGCCGCGAGCACACCCGGAATCCGGGTTCTGCGCCACGACAGGACGACAATGACGGCCAGCGAACCGAGGCCGAAGAGCGTCGCAGTCAGGTTCACCTGCCCGCCGGTGATTCCGGCGAAGATCCCGATCGCGTCGCGCAGCGCCGAGTCCGCTTCGATGGAGAAGCCGAAAAGGGTGGGCAGCTGCGACACGATGACCAGCAGGGCGAGAGCGTTGAGGTAGCCAACGCGGATGGGTTTGGAGAGCAGGTCGGTCACGAAACCGAGGCGCAGAATTCCACCAAGTGCGAGAATCACTCCGACCATGATGGCCAAAAGCCCGGCGAGGCCGACTGCGCGAGCATCATCGCCGAGAGCCAGAGGCACGATCGCGGCTGCGATGATCGGCGCCAGTGCCGAGTCGGGGCCGAGCACGAGAATGCGCGACGGCCCGAAGACGGCATAAGCGGCCAGGGGAATGATCGTGGCGTACAGGCCCGATGCCGGAGGTAGCCCCGCTACCTCGGCGTAGCCGATGCCGACCGGTATGAGCAGAGCGGTCAGAACGACGCCCGCACGCAGATCGGGCAGTAGCCAGGAACGCCGGTAGCCAAGCGCCGTGTCGATCCCCGGCACCCACCTCCGCAGCCACTTCGCAGCCATGCCTTTCCTCTCCCGAAACCATCATGGTGCATGACTGGCTCAGGCAGCATGCGAGATGACTTGCGACGGCACCTGAAACTTTCGGCCTGCTGGCCACGGTATCGTTCATCGCATACCGAATTGGTCGGTGCGCGTGTGGCCACGAGCGCCACGCTAATAGAAGGAACACCGATATGCGCGAGGTTTTGGATACCCTCCTCACCGGCTGGCAGAGCGGTGCCACCGCTGGCCTCGCCACGGTCGTTCGAACCTTCCAGTCCGCGCCGCGCCCGCCCGGCGCCTCCATGCTGGTCAGCGCCGACGGCACCGTGGCCGGATCGGTCTCGGGCGGCTGCGTCGAGGGAGCCGTCTATGAACTGGCCACCCAGGTAGCCAAGGACGGCGTGCCGGTGCTCGTGCGCTATGGCATCAGCGACGACGACGCCTTCGCCGTAGGGCTCACCTGCGGCGGCATCCTCGACGTCTTCATCGAACCCGTCTCCCGCGCCACCTTCGCCCTGCTCGATGGCGTGCACGACGACATGGCTGCCGGGCGCCCGGTAGGCGTGGCCACCGTGATCGAGCATCCGGATGCCGGCTGGATCGGCCGACACCTCGTGGTGCGGCCGCACGGATTTGCGGGCGACCTGGGCTCTGACCGCGCCAACCACGCCGTCGGTGACGACACCCAGGGTCTGCTCGCCGCCGGTCGCAACACCACTCTCACCTACGGCCCAGACGGCGAACGGCGGGGCGAGGGCCTGCGGGTGTTCTTCGCAAGCTACGCGCCCCGGCCGCGCCTGCTGGTCTTCGGGGCGATCGACTTCGCCACCGCCCTCGCCCGGCTCGGCACTTTTCTCGGCTACCGGGTCACGGTCTGCGATGCTCGCGGCGTCTTCGCGACGGCCGCCCGGTTTCCCGGCGTCGACGAGGTCGTGGTGAGCTGGCCCGACCGCTACCTGCGCGAACAGATCGCCGGCGGATTCATCGATCCCCGCACGGTGATCTGCGTCCTGACCCACGACCCCAAATTCGACGTTCCCTTGCTCGAAGCGGCCCTGCACGGCCCACCAGTGGCCTACATCGGCGCGATGGGGTCGCGGCGTACCCACGCTGACCGCCTGGAGCGCCTGCGCGCGGTAGGGGTGACCGATGCCGAGCTGGCCCGGCTGCGCAGCCCGATCGGCCTCGACCTCGGCTCGCGCACTCCCGAAGAGACCGCGGTCTCGATCGCCGCCGAGATCATCTCGCTGCAGTGGGGCGGCAGCGGAAAGCCGCTGCATACTCTCGTCGATTCCATCCACCACGACGACCTCGTCGACCCCGACCCGCCTGCCGATCTATCGGCCTCCCCCAGCCAGAAATTGATCGAGGCATGAACATTCTCCACTCCGTCACCTCAGTGCTGTTCGTGCACGCGCACCCCGACGACGAGACCATCAGCACCGGCGGCCTCATCGCTTATCTCACGAGCCGCAACATCCGAGTCAGCCTGGTCACTGCAACGCGCGGTGAGCGCGGAGAGGTCGTCGCTGGACCGCTTTCCCCGCTCGCCGGAACCATAGCCCTGGCCCAGGAGCGCGAGCGCGAACTCGCGCGCGCCGCCGTCACGCTCGGCGTCGACCAGAGCTTCTGGCTCGGCGAAGCACCGGCGCGTGCGCCCGGGCTCCCCCCTCGCCGCTACCGCGACTCCGGGATGCAGTGGATTCGCCCGGGCCTGGCCGGACCGGCACCTGATTCTGAAACGGATGCCCTCGCTCGCGCCCCGCTCGCCGAGGTCACCGAGGATCTCGTCGCGGTACTGCAGCACCTGCGACCAGACCTCGTCATCAGCTACGACGCAACCGGCGGCTACGGTCATCCCGACCACGTGCGGGTCCACGACGCCACCCTCGCCGCCAGCCACAGACTCGCGGTCCCCTACGCCGAGATTCTCGATATTCCCGCAGCGGATGCCGAATGGCTCGACCTCGACGCCTCGCGCGACACTGTCGTGGCGGCCCTGCGCTGTCATGCCAGCCAGCTCACCGTTCACGGAGACGACATCGTGCACTCCGGCGGCCAGCGCGACGCCATCCGCACCGCGATCGGCCTGCGCCTGCGCTGACAGCCGCATCCGGTTAACCACAACTGGCCGCCCAGTCGGGCGGCCAGTTGTGAGAAAAAACTCAACAACGTGTGACAGAACCGATGGTGGAGATGCGGGGAATTGAACCCCGGTCCATTGCTGTGGTCATATGCCTTCTACGGGTGTATCCAGTGAAATCGCTTTCTCGGCCCCGGAATTTGCCACTGGCATCTACTCCGACAGGCCCAGCCTTCGTTTAAGTCCCTCTACGCCCCGTGGCTCAATGTAGAAGCAAGCTCTCTAAATGGCGTCAGGATCCGGGTAGAGAGCATTCCCGGTCTGGCGGACTTCTTTAGTGCTTTCGCTTAGGCAGCGAGAGCGAAGTCAGTGCGGTTTGATTTGGCACTTATTGTTTTTGCAGAGATCGTTTACGAGATAACCCTGCATCCTCGACCCGCTTCTCACAATTGCGCAAACAATGTCGAAACCGATCATCCCCATACACATCACGCCCGGTGTCTTAATCAACACCGTGGCCGGCGATGGGTTCGTGTCACACGCTGTTGAATTACCAAACTGCACGCTTCGGTGCAGCCTCCCATACTACTACAGAAGCTGGCTAATCGCCGAGGTGGCGCTGCGCCGACATCGCGCGATCCGATTCGCGCTTGTCGGTGCGTTCCCGCAAGGTCTGGCGCTTGTCGTACTCTTTCTTGCCCTTGGCTACCGCAATTTCGACCTTCGCCCGACCGTCCGCAAAATAGATGCGCAGCGGAATGAGCGTGTAGCCGCCCTCTTTGGTCTTGTGGCTGATCTTCACGATCTCCTTCTTATGCAGCAGGAGTTTGCGCTTGCGACGCGGGGGGTGGTTGGTCCACGATCCACCGGAGTATTCCGGAATATGCACCGCATCAAGCCAGGCCTCGCCGCCCTCGATGAAGGCATAGCCGTCGACCAGTGTCGCCCGACCGGCGCGGAGCGACTTGACCTCGGTGCCGCTCAAGACCATCCCGGCCTCGTAGGTGTCACTGATGAGGTAGTCATGTCGGGCCTTGCGGTTGGTCGCCACGACCTTCTCTCCACGTTCCCTGGGCATGTGTTCACCTCGATTCTTTTCTTCAAGCGGATGCCGTCGGCCGTTCGGCAGACAGCCCACCAGTCTAGCGGAACCCTGCCGTGCCCGGCATCCGCTTATGGGTTAGACCTTGAGGTAGCGAGTGATGGCGAAGTTGGCCGAGAACGCGGCGAGCACCGCACCGACCACGAGCAAAATGGGCACCACAACGAGGGCATCGTCCATGCCGATCAGGGCGAATCCGGTGAGCCTCGCGCCGAGGTAGCCCTGCACGAAGAAGTACACGAGCGCAACGATCGCGCCGCCGGCCAGCAGCGAGCCGAGCAGCGCCGCGAAGACGCCTTCCAGGATGAACGGCGTCTGGATGAACCGGTTGCTCGCGCCCACCAATCGCATGATGCCCAGTTCCCGTCGCCGGGAGAACGCCGACAAACGGATGGTGGTGGCGATCAGAAGCGCCGCCGCAATCAGCATCAACCCGGCGATGCCGATGGCCGTGTAGCTCGCCACATTGAGCACGGAGAAGATCTGGTCGAGGTATTTGCGCTGGTCAGCGACATTCTCAACGCCGGCGACCCCCGACAGGCTCTCCACCAGCACCGCGGACTGGGACGGGTCTTTCAGGTTCACCCAGAACGTCTGGTTGAGCTGGTCGGCCGTGACATAGTCGGCGACCGGGTTGCCGGCGAACTGCTTCTTGAAGTTCTCGAAGGCCTGCTCGTGCGTCTCGAAGTAATAGTTGTCGATGAAGGACGTCAGGGTCGGTGAGGTCAGCTGGGCTTCGACGGCGGCGATCTGCTCGGGTGACGCGTCGCCGCCGGTGCAGGTTTCGCCCGGGGATATATCGGAGCACATGTAGATGCCGACCTGCGCCTTGTCGTACCAGAAGTTCTTCATCTGGCCGATCTGCATCTGCATGAGAATGGCCGCGCCGACGAAGGTGAGCGAGATGAAGGTCACGAGCACGACGGAGACGACCATGGACGCATTGCGCCGAAGACCATTCGCGGCCTCGGACAGCACCAGACCGAGCCTCATCGGGTCGGCCCCACGTTCTGTTCGCCCGTTTGATCGGGTTTCTCCCCCGGCGCCCGCAGCCCGAGTTTCTCGGCGAGAGTGAGTTGCTCCGGGTCATCGTTTTGGGCGACCGGCAGCACCGGGCGTGTCATCGGCGGCACCGGTGTAGTGAGGACGCCCTCGACAGCGGGGGCATCGATAGCGGGATCATCGATAGCAGGATCGTCGGTAGCGCGGGCGGCAACGGGAGCTGCAGCGATCGGCGCTGGCGCCGCGGCCGACGCTGCGGCAACAGCCGCCGCCGCAGCTTGGTGCAACGATACGGAGGTTTCGGGAACAGGCGCAGAAGGGTGCGTCAACGATGGTTCCGGCGCAGCGGCGGGCCGGGCGTAGGCGACGGGCACCGGCTCGCTGGCGGGGGTATCCGTTGTCGGCGCCGGCACGATGGTGGGAATGGACGCGGTGGCGTAGCCGCCCTGGCGCTCGTCACGCACGATCTCACCGTGCACGAGCTCGATCACCCGGCGCTGCATCTGGTCGACGATGCCGGCTTCGTGGGTGGCCATGATGACGGTGGTGCCACTGGCATTGATGCTCGCGAGCAACGACATGATCTCGGCGCTCGTGGTGGGGTCGAGGTTTCCGGTGGGCTCATCGGCCAGCAGAATCTGTGGTTTGTTCACGATGGCGCGGGCAATGGCCACCCGCTGCTGCTCACCACCGGAGAGTTCGTGCGGGAGGCGCTGGGATTTTTCGGCCAGGCCGACCATCTTGAGGGTGTCCGGCACGGCTTCCTGGATGAAACCGCGGCTCTTGCCGATGACCTGCAGGCTGAAGGCGACGTTGTCGAAGACGGTCTTGTTCGGCAGCAAACGAAAGTCCTGAAAAACCACACCCATGTTGCGGCGAAAGTAAGGCACCTTGCGGTTCGAGATCGACCGCAAGTCCTGGCCGAGCACGTGGATGCTGCCGCTGGTCGGCTTTTCCTCCTTGAGCACGAGCCGCAGGCAGCTCGATTTGCCCGATCCGGAGGCGCCGACCAGAAAGACGAATTCGCCTCGCAAAATCTCGACGTCGATCGAGTTCAGTGCCGGCCGAGTGGTGCCGGGGTACTTCTTGGTTATGTGATCAAAACGGATCATAGCTCTTAGAGCCTAGGCATCCGCGGGCGTTTTCCCAACAGCGACATACCCGCCGAAGCCGAAGCCTCAGCATCCGTTTAGTCTTCAGGAGCCTTCTTGCGCCAGCGGATGCCGGCCGAAATGAATCCGTCCAGGTCACCGTCGAAGACGTTGCTCGGGTTGTTCACCTCATACTCGGTGCGCAGGTCCTTGACCATTTGATAGGGCGCGAGCACGTAGCTGCGCATCTGGTCACCCCAGCTTGCCGTGATGTTGCCGGCCAGTTCTTTCTTGGTGGCCGCTTCTTTCTCGCGCTCGAGCACCAACAGTCGCGACTGCAAGACGCGCATGGCGGCCGCACGGTTCTGAATCTGGCTTTTCTCGTTCTGGCAGCTCACCACCGTGCCAGTGGGCAGGTGGGTGATGCGCACGGCGGAGTCGGTGGTGTTGACGGACTGGCCGCCGGGGCCACTGGAACGGAAGACGTCGACGCGGATGTCGCCGTCGGGCACGTCGATCGACTCGGTCTGTTCGATCAGCGGCACGACCTCGACCGCGGCGAAGGAGGTCTGGCGTTTGCCGGCCGAGTTGAACGGGCTCATGCGCACCAGGCGGTGGGTGCCGGCCTCGACGCTGAGCGTGCCAAAGGCGTAGGCGGCGTCGACCTCGAAGGTGGCACTCTTGATGCCGGCCTCTTCGGCGTAGCTGATGTCGAGCACGGTGGTGCGAAAGTCGTGCTGTTCGGCGTAGCGCAGGTACATGCGCAGCAGCATCTCGGCGAAGTCGGCGGCGTCCACTCCTCCAGCACCGGCGCGAATGGTGATGACGGCGTTACGTTCATCGAATTCGCCGTTGAGCAGGGTCTGCACCTCGAGCTCACCGAGCAGTTTCTGCAGGCTGGCGAGTTCGACGGTGGCTTCATCGGCCAGTTCCTGGTCGCCCTGGCCGTCGTTGGCCATCTCCACGAGAGTCTCGAGATCATCGAGTCGCGTCGTGATGCTCTCGATGCGCGCCAGCTGCGCCTGCCGGTGGCTGAGGTCGCTCGTCACCTTCTGCGCGTGCTCGGTGTCGTCCCATAAATCGGGCATTCCGGCCTCACCGCTGAGGTCGTCGATGTCCGCGCGCAGTCGATCAATGTCGATCACCGAACGGATGTCGCCAAACGTGGTCCGCAGCGCGGCGATTTGTACTGAGAAATCCAAGTCAATCATGTTCCGCTCAGCCTACCGGGCTGGCGTAGCATCGGTTCTGATGAGTAAAGCGCAACGGGCCCTCAACCTGCGATCCATCGCCCTGACGGCGTTCCTACCCACCCTGCTGTTCTCGGTGGGTGAGGGCGCGATCATTCCGCTCATTCCGCTGGTCGCCAGTGACCTGGGCGCCACGCTCGCCATCGCCGGGGTGATCGCCGCCATGGTCATGCTCGGCGAGCTGGTCGGCGACATTCCCAGCGGCTGGGTCGTCTCCCGCATCGGCGAGCGCAACTCGATGATCTGGGCTTCCGTCATCACGATCGGCGCGGTGATCATCTGCCTCACAGCACCCAACCCGCTCGTACTCGGCCTGGGAATCTTTTTGATCGGCATCGCGACGGCCGTGTTCGCCCTGGCCCGGCACGCTTTCATGACCAGTTATGTGCCCCTCGTCTACCGGGCCCGTGCGCTGTCGACGCTCGGCGGCGTGTTTCGGGCCGGCTGGTTCGTGGGGCCGTTCCTGTCTGCCACGCTGATCCACCTCACCGGCAGCACCCAGGCCGCGTTCTGGGTCTTCATCGTCTGCTGCGTGCTCGCCGTCGCGATGCTGGTGATTCTGCCGGACCCCACCCGTAACCTCGACGCGTCGGAACGCGCGGTGCCGGAGCAGGCAGTTCCGGAACGCGCTGTACCGGACCGCGCTGTGCCGGAACGCGCTGCACCGGAACAGGCTGTACCGGAAGGGCCAGCCTCGGCGACACCGGCCGACGTCACACCGCCCGGGGCCGCCGAAACGGATGCCGCAGCACTCGCCGCACGGGGCCTCTTTCAGACCATCCGAACCCACCGGGGCGTGCTCGTGCGGCTCGGCACCGGCGCCGCCCTCGTGGGCGCTATGCGCGCCAGCCGAACCGTCATGCTGCCCCTCTGGGCGGTCAGCATCGGCATCAGTGCGCCCGACACGGCGCTCATCATCGGTATCGCCGGCGGCATTGACTTCGTCTTGTTCTACGCCAGCGGCCAGATCATGGATCGCTTCGGTCGCATCTGGAGCGCGGTACCCTCGATGATAGGCCTCGGCGTCGGCCATGTCGCGCTCGCGTTCACGCACGATCTGCCGAGCAACGTCGGCTGGTTCATCGGCATCGCGCTGTTTCTCTCCCTGGCCAACGGCATCGGCAGCGGCCTGCTCATGACGCTCGGTGCTGACCTCGCGCCGCAGCGGTATCCGGCGCCGTTTCTCGGAGCCTGGCGATTCACCGCCGACTTTGGCAGCGCCGCCGCGCCACTCGCCCTGGCCGGCATCACCGCGCTCGCTTCGCTGTCGATCGCGAGCGGCATCGTCGGGGTCTTCGGTCTGTTCGGCGCCGTACTGCTCAGCCGCTACATTCCCCGCTTCGCTCCCCACCGCCCCCGCAGCCTGCTCTAGTCATCCCGGGTACGCTCCCGTCTCTCCCCTCTCTCCCGTCTCTCCCGTCTCTCCCGTCTCTCCCGTCTCTCCCGTCTTCCCCCTCTTCCCCGTCTTCCCCTTTTCCCCGTCTTTCCCGTCTTTCCCGTCTTCCCCCTCTTCCCCCTCTTCCCCCTCCCCCGCGCATAACTCCTGCAATTTCTTCGCGGCCGAAAATTTTGCCGCGAGTTTGCGGGCATCCGCTTCTGGCGGGTCTCAAATTGCAGGAGTTATGCGCCGATTCTCCTTGGAATGTCTGGGAAGCTCGGGCGTTGGCCCACGCATGCCACTCATCGGAGAATACGAGCCAAGCACCGCCCAGTGGGTGCGCGATCAGGTCGACCTGTATGAGAAGTCCGGCGGTACCGAGGGCACAACCCTGCGCGGCATGCCCGTCATCGTGCTGACCCGTGCACATCGACGGCTCAAAGCTCGATTTCGTGAACCTGAGTAACGCCACCCTGACCGACGTGCTCCTCAGTAACTGCATCATCGAGGAACTCGACCTCGGCAGCGCCACCGTGCAGCGACTCGAGCTGCAGAACTGCCGCATCGGCACCCTCGAGATCGGTGGCGCGCAGCTCAAAGATGTCGACCTGCACTCGAGTGATTCCTCGGCCGTGCACGGCCTTGAGGGACTGCGCGGAGCGACGATCGACGATGCTCAACTGAGCCTGCTGGCACCGCTGTTGGCCGCGTACCTCGGCCTGCGCGTCGAGTAGCGCCGTTCGATGAGTGGATGCCACGGTCTGGCCCCGCAGATTTATCAGCCCTAGGGAATGGCGGTCGCGGTCAGCTCCAGGTCGTACATTGGCCGATCGCGCTGGGTCGCAATTGCCGCGCCGGCCGCCACGCAGACGACGACGATGGCGATCTGCTGCAGCAGTGTGAAGGTCTCGCCCAGCACGAGCGCGCCAAAACCTGCAGCGATCACCGGCCCGAAGCTTGTGATGATCGCGTACAGGCGCGGGCTGATCCGCCGCAAAATGTAGGTGTCGAGCGTATACGGAAAGGCCGAGGAGACCACGCCCACGAGCAGGAGCAGTCCGACGACGCCCCAGGTGAAGGCCGACAGATCGAGGGTGAACAGTGCGATCGGTACCACGATCACCAGGCTGACCATGCTCGCAACTGAGATGCCTTCCAGTCCCGCGAATTCGGTCGCCACCCGGCGGGTGAGCAGGATGTAGAAGAACCACGAGGCCGCTGCGGTGAGCGCCAGCGCAATTCCAAGCAGGTCGAGAGTGCCATCCGACCAGGTCAGCAGGAAGACTCCCCCGGCTGCGGCCGCAGCGCACACGAAGTCCAAGATGCGCCGGCTCGTGATCAAAGCCAAGGCGAAGGGGCCCAAGAATTCAATCGTCGCTGCGATGCCGAGTCCGAGAATACTCACGGCCTGGTAGAAGGTGAGGTTCATGACGGCGAGCACGACGCCGAGGGCCAGCGCCGGCCAGATTCGGGCCCAGGTCAGGTTTTTCAACTTGGGCCGGGCGAGCGGCAGGACCACGACGACCATGACGATCTGGCGGGCCGCGACCACGATGGGCGAACCGACGACGGGAATGAGGAGTCCGGCCAGTGCTGAGCCAAAGTTGATACTGACCTCGGTGGCGAGCTGAGCTCCTGCACCGCTCAGTTTGTCCCGCCTGGTACGCACGCTGCTCCTGTCGGCGCCTTCAGGGCACCTACCGACAGTACCGCTCGCGGCATCCGCTCTGAAAATGAGGGCGCGAGCCGCCGGCTATACCTGCAACGGAATGAACTGGTATTCGCTGGTGAGGTGCTCGTGTCGGCACGACCCGCAATAAAGCACGCCGGATACGCGCATGGCGTCGACCCGCGACGCACACTGGATCACCTTGGGGCCACAGCACGGTGAAATCACCATGTAGCCCCCTGATTCGGCCGGTTCGTGACCACTGAGTCCGCGATCGTGGTGCACGCCCTCGCAGGGGAGGAGTGCATCGAAGTCGAGCTCGTCCACGACGTGTTCGTCCAGTAATGCATCCATGATTTCACAGCCGATCTCGGTGTTGCACAGCCGCCGGGTTGGGCCACGTCAACCGGCGGCGACCAACCCGGTTGAACGACGACTCAAGATCGCCGGCACTACCAACCGGGGACCGGGGCTGGCACGGTGTCGACTGCGGTACACACCCTGAAGCCCCCAACAAGATAGGAGGCTGCCACGTCGACAACGTATCTGTGCAGCGTACGCTTCTATCCTGAAATTACCAGTGCCACTTTGTGCGCCCCCGTTAATGAAACACCGCCCGGGACACCACCGTCACCATGAGTGGCACCCCGTCTGGCACCACGAGGGTCAGCACGGGTGGACGCCACCAGGAGCGCAGCGTCACCGACGCGCTCTGCCCATCAGCGGATGCCGCGCTCATCACGGTGAGCGCCTCGAATGAGTCGTGCGGAACGAGGCGCAGATACTCACCGACTGCAGCCGACACGTCGTCCGACCTTAGCTGCGGCCGCGGCCCGACCACACCCACCTGCACCGTGTCGAGGGTGAACGCCTCAGACCCGGCCAGCGCTGCACCGTCAGCGAGGCTGAGCAGCCGCTTGTGTTCGAGGTAAAGCGACGTCGCCGACAGGGCCACGAGCACGAGGCTCAGGGCCAGAAAGCCATAGAAAATAGTGAGCAACAAGGTCGAACCATCTTCGTTCGACGCGGGCGACCGGTGCCTGGTCATCCGAGGCCGCCAAATCGGGACACCATCTGCGTCGACGCCGCGGTCATCGGCACACTCGCGCTCTGGTTCAGTGCGAGCATGTCGGGCACCAACGGCAGCGCAATGCCGATTCGCACGGTGACCGTCACGAGCCCTTGGCTGGTCAAACAGCGGCTTGTTCCGCCAGCGCACTCGATCTGCACTTCGGCGTCGCCCGGGTCGAGCCCGTGATCCTCGAGCGCGAAGGCAACGGCTCGGCGGGCCCGTTCGGTCGCGGTGACCTCGTCGGGGGCCCGCACATAGACCCGGGCCGCCTGCCGGGCTGCTCCCTCGACGGCGAGCGCACCCCCCTGCAAGGCGGACAGCGCGAGCACCAGATAGACCAGGGGCACCAGCAGGATCATGCCCGCCGTGATGAATTCGAGCGAAGCCGAACCCGCCTCCGACCCCCTACCGCAACGATTCGACCGCAGCATGAGCAACCACTTCCAATCCGTGCGGGACACCGAGCAGTCCCATGAGGGGCAGCGGTGCGACCACCCGAACTTCGACAGTGGGATATCCGGCACTCACTTTGTACTGCACCACGACATCGGTGGCATAGGTCGCTCCAATAGCTGTCGTGATCAGATCGCGGGTGCGTTGGGCGCCCGCAGGCAAACTGCTGTCGGCGAGCGCGGCGTAGCGGGCGCCTTCAGCCGCGGCGTCGAGCACTGTGTTGCGAATGTGCAGCGCGAGGGCCAGCTGCATGACCATGAGCGTCAGAAAGGTCAGCAATGACACCACCATGACGAATTCGGCCACGGCGGAACCCGCCTCGTCTCGCAACGTGGTGCGGCGCAGCGAGGCGAGGCGTCGTATCCGCTCACCGAATTTGGGCATGTCGACCGGTCAGAAACTGCTCACGCGATCCATGGCCTGCTGGAACACACCGCTAAGGGCGGGCCCGGCCAGCCCCCAAATGATCAAAACGAGGCCGGCCGTCATCAGGGTGATCAGCACCCAGCCGGGCACGTCTCCTGTTTCATCGCGGAGCAGGCTGTTGAAGCGGCGCATGATTCGGGTCATGGCATTCTCTTTTCTCATGGGGTGGATGGTGCAGTGGAGCGTCAGAACCCGGTCTGCAGCACGACGAGTCCGGGAAAAACAGCGAACAGAACGGTCATCGGAAGAATCAGAAAAACCAGCGGCACGAGCATCGCAACTTCTTTCTTGCCTGCCAGCTCGAGCAGCGTGCGCTTGGTCTGGTCGCGGGAATCCTGCGCCTGCGCCCGCAACACCTCGGCCAGCGGTGACCCACGGTCTAGCGCGCCGGTGACCTGGTCGACAAACCGGGTCACCTCCGGCAGCTGGATGCTGCGCGAGAGCGACTGTAATGCCGAACCGATGGGGATCCCGGTATGAACGTCGGCGACCACGCCCGCGAATTCGCGAGACAGCTCCCCAGTGCTCGTGAGCGACACCCGTCGAATCGAATCCAGAATGCCTTCGCCAGCCGAGAGCGACAGGGTGAGAAATTCAAGAATGGTCGGCAGTTCGCTGCGCATACGAGCCAGTCGTGCGGTGGCGGCCCGGTGGAGCAGCCAGTCCCGCAACACGACTCCGCCGATTGCTGCCACGAACGGCAGCGAAAGACGGGCGGCCAATAGCAGCTCGGGCAGCACAACGATGGTGATCACGGTTGCGACGGCGAACGCCAGCAAGGCCCAGACGAGTTGCACGGAACGAAACTCCTCGACCGTCTTCACCGACCCGGATTGGTGCAGTCGGCGCGCAACGGTCTCGCTGCCGCCGAGAAGACTCGACAACCCCCGTGACAGCGCGCCGAACAGCGGTGCGAACAGGCTTCCCAGCACGGGAATCGGGTTCACTGTTCGCCGGGCGACGATGCGGCGCGCTTCCGGAGAAATATCAAGAATGTAGGGCACCACGCGGTCGATCAGGCGGGGCCTGGTCAGCCGCGGCGTCAAGCTCACGAGCGACCACAACCCCACACCGAGGCCCGTTCCGCACAACACGGCCCAGCCGAGCGCGGCGCTCATCGGCACCCGCTGACTACGAGAACCATCGGCGTTCCTCCGGAAGTCGACCGAGAGCGATCATCACTCGATACGCGATGACCGATAGGGCGAGGCCGCTCGCGATCACGACGATTCCGGCCGGCGAGTTGTAGGCAACGGCCGCTTCAGGGCGGGAGGCGAGCAGAATAAGAATGATCCACGGTGCCGCAACGCCCAGTCGGGCGGCGTTCACGACCCACGACTGGCGGGCTTCCACCTCGAGCCGCACCGCAGCATCCTGTCGCAGCCACGCGGAGAGGCTGCGCAGTACGACCGTGAGGTCGCTGCCACCGACTTCGCGAGCCATCCGCAGCGTCTCGAGAATGCGGTCGGCAACCGGGTCGGCGAGGGAACGTTTGAGCTCGTCAACGCAGTAGCTGAAATTGCCGGTGGCGCGATATTCACGCTCGAATTGGACGAAGGCGATGCGGGTCGCAACCGGACCGGCCTGGGCGAGGCTGCTCACGCTGTCTGGCAACGCCAGCCCGGAACGGAGTGCCGACACCAGATGGTCGACGACGTCAGGCCACACCGTGCGATTGGCCCGGCGCCTGGCCGCCGCCCGCCACGACACGATCGACCAGGGCAGCAGCAGCCCGGCCAGACCGGCGACAGCACTGAGCGCGAGCACCGCGAAGATTCCGTGCACCAGGGCAGCGGATGCCACACCCACGATCACCGACAGCGTCAGGAATAGCGGCCGTGGCGATCGATCTCGCAGTGCACCACGATGTCGATGCAGCCCGCAACGGTGGGCAGCACGAACGAGGAGTCGATGTTACGGCCGGCCAGCAGCGGCAGGGTTGAGAGTTTCGCCAGCGCGTCCCTGGCGCTGTTGGCGTGAATCGAGCACATTCCGGGCAGCCCGCTGTTCAGGGCGATGAGCAGGTCGAGACTTTCCGCCTCGCGTACCTCGCCCACCACGAGCCGGTCGGGCCGCATCCGCAGCGACTCCTTGATCAGCCGGCGCAGGGTGATCTCCCCGGTTCCCTCCAGACTCGGTTGCCGGCACTGCATCGCGACGACATCACGGGCCGACAGGTCGAGTTCAAAGGTCTCCTCCACGGTCACGATGCGTTCGCCCGGCCGGGTCGAGGAGAGCAGGGCGTTGAGCATTGTGGTTTTGCCGGTCTGGGTGGCGCCGGAGACCAGAATATTCTGCCCGCCCAGCACGCAGATCCGAAGAAAATCGGCTGCCTGTTGGGTGAGCGCGCCGAGGCCGACCAACTGGTTGAGATCGCGGATGCGCCGGGTGAACTTGCGAATGTTCACCGCCCAGTGCTTGCGCGTAATGTCTGGAATCACCACGTGCAGCCGTGAACCGTCGGGCAGCGAGGCATCGACGAACGGCGACGAGAGGTCGACGCGGCGACCGGAGGCCTGCAGCATCCGCTCGACCAGGTCACGCACGTCTTGCTCGCCGAGCAACAGTGAGGTCAGTTCGGGTACGCCGTCTCGGGCTACGAACACTCGGGCCGGGCCGTTGATCCAGATTTCCTCGATCTCCGGATCGTCGAGAAACGGCTGCAGCACACCGAACCCGGTGAGCGCGGCCACGACCTCGCGAGTGGCTTGGTGCTCATCGGCGATCATCGGTGCGAGCCCGCCGAGCGCCCGCTCGCTGTAGCGGCGCAGTTCATCGCGCACGTACTGCTCCACCAACGCGTTGTTGGCCGCGAGGTCAACGCCCTCGCGGCGCACTCGCTGGCGCACCTGGTCTGTGATGATACGAACGGCTTCGGTCATCCCCGCATGATGGCCTCTTTTGCACTTCTTCGTGCAGATTCTCCACAGGGCTTGTTTTTTTCTCCTCTGAACAGCAAAAAAATGATCGACCCCGCTTTAGCGGGCCGACCAGCCGCCGTCCATCGTGTAGCTCGCCCCGGTGACCATGGCAGCGTCATCGGAGGCGAGCCAGGCCACGAGCGAGCCGACCTCGGCCGGTTCCACCAGCCGCTTGATCGCGCTCTCGGTGAGCATGATCGTGCTGAGCACCTCGGACGCCGGAATGCCGTGCACGAGTGCCTGATCGGTGATCTGTTTCTCGACCAGCGGCGTGCGCACATAGCCGGGAGCAACGCAGTTGCTCGTGACTCCGTGCGCTCCGCCCTCGAGCGCGGTCACCTTGGACAGGCCTTCGAGCCCGTGTTTAGCCGACACATAGGCGCTCTTGTACGGCGAAGCGCGAATACCGTGCACCGACGACACATTGATGATGCGCCCGAAGTTCGCCGCATACATCTGCGGTAGCACAGCTCGTATCAGCAGGAACGGCGCCTCCAGCATGAGGGTGAGGATGTTATGGAAGTCGGCCGGCTTGAAGTCCTGGATCGGGTTGATGCGTTGAATGCCAGCATTGTTGACCAGGATGTCGACCCCCGCGAGCGCGGACGCGAGCGCAGCATCGGTGAGGGCTGCGGTATCCATGAGGTTGACGATCCAGATTGACCCGCCGACCTCCTCGGCCAGGGCGGTGGCACCGGCGGTGTCGATGTCGGCGACGACGACGTGCGCGCCGCGGGCAGCGAGCGCCCGAACGACGGCGGCGCCGATGCCGCTCGCACCACCCGTGACGAGAGCGCGACGCCCGGCGAGGGGCTGCGCACTGGTGCGAACGGGAAGGGCGCTGACGCGGTCGGCATCGGCGTCGATGTCAGCGTCGGTGAGATCAGTCATGATGTTCCTTTGGTTGCGCGATCACTGCACGATCACGGCATGGGCAGTTCTTCGGGAGGCGAGGCACCACCGGTGCGTCGCCTCCCTGACCCAGTTACTTCCTGACCCAGTTACTTCCTGACCCAGTTGTTTGCTAACCCAATTGCTCGGGCCGGGTCAGTTGCCGGTGGTGACCGGCTCGAGCCCGTGTTTGCGGGCGTCGACAGCGTCGACCTCGCGCAACGACGCTCCCGCGGTTTCCTTGAGCGTGACCACGGCGACCACCGTGATGGCGCAGGCGATCATGATGTAGATCGCGACCGGAACCCAGCTGTTGTATTGCTGCAAAAGCGCGGAGGCAATGATCGGCGCCATCGAGCCGGCCAGAATCGAGGTGACCTGGTAACCGAGGGACACCCCGGAGTAGCGCATCCGGGTCGGGAACATTTCGCTCATGATGGCGGGCTGGCCCGCATACATGAGGGCGTGGAAGCAGAGCCCGACAGTGACGGCCAGAATGATCAGCACCGGGTTGAGGGTGTCGAACAGGGGGAAAGCGAAGAACGCCCAGGAAGCACCGAGCACGGCGCCGGCCAGATAGACGGGCTTGCGGCCCACTCGGTCGGAGAGACGACCAACCTGGGGAATGACGATGAAGTGTACGACGTGCGCGATGAGCAGGGCGATCAGCAACTGGCCGGTGTCGTATTCGTGCACGGTCTTCAGGTAGACGATCGTGAAGCTCACGATGATGTAGTACAAGATGTTTTCGGCGAACCGCAGGCCCATGGCTCCGAGGATTCCCTTGGGGTACTTGCGTACGACCTCGAGCACACCGTAGTTCACGGCCTTCTCGGCTTCGACCTGCGCGCGGGCCTCGAGAAAGATCGGAGCTTCACTGACGTGGGTGCGAATGTAGTAGCCGATCACGACGATGATCGCGGAGAGCCAGAAGGCCACACGCCAGCCCCAGCTGAGGAACTGCTCGGGCGAAAGGAGCCACGTCATGGTGAGCAACACCACAGTGGCGAGCAGGTTGCCCATCGGTACGGCGGCCTGCGGCCAGCTCGACCAGAAGCCACGGGACTGGTTCGGGCTGTGCTCGGCGACGAGCAGAACGGCGCCGCCCCATTCGCCACCGACAGCGAACCCCTGAATGAAGCGGAGGGCCACGAGCAGGGCGGGTGCCCAGTAGCCGATGGTGTCGAAGCCGGGCAGACAACCCATGAGGAAGGTGGCGGCACCCACCATGATGATCGTCACCTGCAGGGTGTGCTTGCGCCCGAGTTTGTCGCCGATCTGGCCGAACACGATGCCACCGAGCGGCCGGGCGATGAATCCCACGGCATAGGTGAGGAAGGCGGCGATGATGCCGTCGAGTTCGCTGCCGGCGTTCGGAAAGAAGACCGTACCAAAGACCAGGCTCGCGGCGGTGGCGTATAAAAAGAACTCGTACCACTCCACGACCGTTCCGACCATAGAGGCGGCGACGATCTTCTTGAGGCCGGATTTTTCGGTTTCGCTGCCAGCTGGGCGAGCGGCCCGACCGGAACCGGCAGCCCCCACGCGTTGATTGACACTCATTGTCTGTCTCCTTTGTGTCGTCGATGACACGTACTTGGCCGCAGCGGCGTGCGGTAAGGAATCGGTCGCCTTCACAAAAGTACGACGTGTTTGAGTATTCACGCACAACGGGCGGGTGACAAGAACCAAAAAGACAGAGCCGATGTGCATAATCGCAGATCATGGCTCGGCGGGGTGCCCGTCCCGAATTTGCTCAGGCGCTGCACGGCCAGTTCATATGCGTTTCCTAAGAATTCACTCACTGTTTACTCATCCGTACCTCACGCGCAGGCCGGACTCTGATCTCACGACCACGAGGGTCGACACCCGGGAGGAACGCCATGGTCACCAGGATTGTTTTGTACTCGCACGATTCGATCGGACTGGGACACGTACGGCGGAACCTCGCCATCGCGCACGCACTGTCGTTGTACCTTCCGTCCATCATCCACGAACCGGTGAGCGGACTTCTAGTCACCGGACAGAGTGCCGCAACGTCCTTCCCCACTCCCGCCGGTTGGGACTGGTTGGTGCTGCCCGGCATCACCACCGGTGTCGACGGCTACCGCCCGCGTCATCTCACACTGGGAATCGACACGATGACGTCGATTCGCGCAGGCATTCTGCGCGTCGCCCTGCGCGAGTTCGCCCCTGACCTGTTGATCGTTGATCGGCACGCACTCGGCGCTCGCCGAGAACTCGAAAGTGCCCTGGTGAGCCTGCGCGCAACCCGGCCCGAGTGCGCCATCGTGCTTGGTCTTCGTGAGGTGCTCGACCGTCCCTCTGTGGCCCTCGCCGAGTGGCGGGCTATCGGCGGCGCCACCGCCATCCGGCGGTTGTTCGACGCGCTCTGGGTGTACGGCGACCCGCGCGTGCACAATGCATTCGAGACTGGGGAAATCCCGTCCTCGCTACTCAACCTCGCGGTGCATACCGGCTACCTCGCCAACGGACGGCCGATCGGGCACGCAACGAGCGACAGCGAACCCTTCATACTCACCACCGTTGGCGGCGGTTCCGACGGTCATCGTCTCGCCTCGGCTGCGGCCCGTGCGATCGCGCCACCCGGGTACCGACATTTGGTCGTGACGGGCCCTCAGATGCCCGACGCCCATCATGCCGAGATCATGTCCGTGGCACGCGAGGGCACGAGCATCCTGCGCTCGGTTCCAGATGCCCTCGCCTTGCTCCGCCGGGCAGCTGCCGTCGTGTGCATGGGCGGGTACAACTCGATCAGCGAAGCGATGACGACCGCTGCGCCCACCCTGGTCGTACCGCGCGAGGCCCGACGGCAGGAGCAGTCGATTCGCGCCGCAGCACTGGCCCGCCGCGGACTCGTCGAGACCGTGACGGCAGACACCGCGACTCCGGCCTTCCTATCGGCCTGGTTCGCAGCGAACGTCGGCCGGGTCGTTCCGCGCAGCACAGTGAACCTCGACGGCCTGGAGACAGTCGCCGTACTCGCGGCGGCACTACTCAATTCCAAACAGCGGGTTCGCGAACCCGCGGAGGTGCAACATGCTGTCTGACCATTCCGGATCCCCTCGAATCGGCTACGTGCTCAAAATGTATCCCCGGCTCTCGGAGACGTTCGTCGTGTCCGAAATCCTCGCCCGCGAAGCCGCCGGTGAAAATCTGGTCATCTTCTCCCTGCGGCCGCCGGTCGATTCTCGCTTTCATGCGGAACTGGCCCGCGTGGCCGCGCCGGTCGTCTACATCGACCGGCCGTGGAAAACCTCGCTGCTCTGGGCGGAATTCCAGTCCACGGCCAAGACCGGCGTCGGATCGGCAATGTCCGCCTGTCTCGACGAGCTGCTGCTGGCCGATGTCGACGACGCGGTGCAGGCGGTCATCCTGGCCCGCGCCGTCAGGGAATACGGCATCACCCATCTGCACGCCCACTTCGCCTCGGTCGCCACAACGGTGGCCCGCCTGGCGTCGCTGCTCACGGGGGTGCCGTACTCATTCACGGCTCACGCCAAAGACCTCTTCCACGAGTCAGTGGACCCGGCGGACCTGGCTGTGAAACTGGCCGGGGCCCATCATGCCGTAACGGTGAGCGAGTACAACTTCGATTATCTGCGTCGCCGGTTCCCGGCCGAGACCTTGAGACTGCACCGGGTCTACAACGGACTGGAACTCGCCCGTTTTCCATTCACCGAGCACCGACCACCCAGTGGGCCCCTCGCGGTGGTCGCTGTTGGTCGCCTGGTCGAGAAAAAGGGCTTCAGCCTGCTGGTCGATGCGGCGCACGCACTGCACCATAGCGGTGTCGCGCTGACCGTGGACATCGTGGGCGGGGGCGAACTGACCGGGGCTTTGAGCGAACAGATCCATCGTCTCGGACTGTTCGGTACCGTGCGGCTGCTCGGCCCGGTGTCGCAGACCGAGGTGGCCCTGCGGCTGGCCGCCGCTGACCTGTTCGTAGCGCCCTGCATCGTCGGTAGCGATGGCAACGCCGATGGGCTCCCCACCTCCATCCTCGAGGCGATGGCCCTCGGCGTTCCCTGCATTTCAACGGACGTGACGGGAATCCCCGAGATCGTCCGCGCGGGAGAGACCGGAATCCTGTGCCGCTCCGGCAGCCTTGACGACCTGGTGGCTGCCATGCGCGGAGCCGCTGATCCCGCCGCGAACCTCGGTCGGCTCGCCCGAAACGCCCGCCGGGTGGTCGAGGAATCGTTCGATTCTGCCCGTCAGGCCCGAGTACTGGGCGAGTTGTGTGCCCACACCGACTCCGATGCGAGCCACCCGACGAATCAACCGGCGTCACTCGAACCGATGGCGGTGGCCTGATGCGCGTCGCCTATCTGTGTGTCGACCCCGGTGTTCCCGTCTTCGGCACGAAGGGCTCCTCGGTGCACGTGCAGGAAGTGGTGCGCGCCTTCCGGGAACGCGATATGCCCGTGACCGTGTACTGCACCCGGCGTGGCAGCGACGTACCGGCTGACCTGCACGACCTTCCCGTCGTCGAGCGTACGGTAGCGGCCACCGAGTCACCAGCCGAACGGGAACGCGCCATCGCCAGCGCCGCGCAGAGCCTTGCCGACGCCGCGATCGAAGACGGATGCGACCTCGTCTACGAGCGCTACTCCTTGTTCAGCACAGCCTCGGCCGTCATCGCCCGCGCCACGGGGTCTCCCGTGATCCTCGAGGTCAACGCCCCGCTCATCGATGAACAGCGCACGCATCGTACCCTCGTCGACGAGGCCGGCGCCCGTGCCGACACCACGCGGGTGGTGACGGCCGCAACCGTGGTCGTGTGCGTCTCCGAGCCTGTCGCCGCCTGGGTCCGACCCTTCGCGACGTCACCTCGTCGTATCACGGTCGTTGCGAATGGCGTGAACACCCGGCGTATCGTGCCCCCAGCGCACTCGTCGGTGACGACCGGGTTCACCGTCGGCTTCATCGGCACCTTGAAACCGTGGCACGGCGTCGATGTACTGATCCGCGCCACCGCCCGGGCTGAATCTGCCGCACGCGCGAATTCCGGTCGGCTCGCCGCCGAACCGCCCTGGCGCCTGCGCATCGTGGGCGATGGGCCAGAACGGGCGGCGCTGCGCCAGTTGGCTTCGAATTACCCACTCGACGTGGAGTTCACCGGGGCCGTGGCGCCGGAACGGGTGCCCGAGCTGCTGGCCGGCTTCGACGTGGCCGCCGCACCGTATCCGGCCGGCCAGGATCAGTACTTCTCCCCCCTCAAACTCTACGAGTACCTCTCCGCGGGACTCCCCGTGGTCGCTTCGGCGGTGGGCCAGATTCCCACCGTCATCGTCGACGACTGCACCGGGCTGCTCGTACCGCCCGGCGATGAGGTAGCCCTCGCGGATGCACTCGGCCGGGTGAACGAAGATCGTGCCCTGCGAGTGCGACTAGGCCGCGCCGCACGCGCACTCGCCGTCGAGCGGCATGACTGGCGGACTGTAGTGGGCCGGATCCTCGACCAGCTCAGCGCGGCCGACCAGGCGCAGCTGAAGGCCGGGGCCGCCGACTCGTTCGCGCCGCAACCCGCGCTGCTGATCGGCGGCCGACGATGACGCGCTCACGCGAGCCCAGTGCCCTGCGCCAAAGCCTGCACATCGTCCGCCCCCATATCGGACGGCACTGGAAACTGGTCACCGGCGGCCTCATCGCGCTGCTGCTCGAGGTCGCGCTGTGCGTTCTCGAACCGTGGCCGGTGAAATTCGTGATCGATTCGGTCACGGCCAGTCTCGGCGCCACCCTTCCGCCCGGCTCAAATACGCCGCAGGCGACCATTGGGCTGCTGCTCGCCTGCGGAGCACTTCTGGTCGCACTGACGGCAGGGCGCGCCGCGTGCAGCTATCTGAGCACGGTGGCGTTCGCCCTCGTCGGGTCTCGTGTTGCGACCGACCTGCGGACGCGGGTGTTCACCCACGTTCAGGTACTCTCCCTGCGCTACCACGCCGCCGCCAGGTCCGGTGATACGGTACAACGCCTGGTCGGAGACATCGGCCGGTTGCAGGAAGTCGCCGTCACGGCCGGGCTTCCGCTTTTCGGCAACGTGCTGACATTCTTCGTCCTCGCGATCGTCATGCTTGTGTTGGATCCGCTCCTCGCCCTCGTCGTTGTGGGCGCGGCCGTAGCGTACCTGTTGTCGTCGCGACGCAGTTCACGTGCCATCACCTCCGCTTCCCGCACCACCAGGAAGGGCGAAGGATCACTCGCTAATACCGCGGCCGAAACGCTCGATGCTATCCGGGTGGTGCAGGCATACGGTCTAGAGCACACCGTCTCCGGAGCCTTCCGCAGCGGCAATGAGACCGCGCTGCGCGAGGGGATCAAAAGTCGCCGTCTGGCTGCCGGGCTCGAACGCCGAACCGACATCATCGTCGGAGTCGCGACCGCGCTCGTGCTCGCCGGAGGCGGATGGCGCGTCATCGACGGGCAGATGACTCTCGGCGAACTGGTCATGTTCATGATGTATCTCAAGATCGCCATGAAACCGCTGCGCGACCTGGCCAAGTACACCGGGCGCATCGCGCGGGCCACCGCCTCGGGCGAACGCATCGCCGAACTCCTCGACGAACCCATCGAGGTATTCGATTCGCCGACCGCTCGGCCACTCGACCGCAGCATAGGGCGGTTGACGTTCCATGATGTGCACGCCCCGGACGGCTACGGCCGGCCGTTGTTCGCCGGGCTGTCGCTCGAGATTCCGGCCGGGCAGAACGTGTGCCTGCTCGGTCCGTCCGGCTCGGGCAAATCCACCCTGGTCGGTCTGATCCTGCGCATGGTCGACCCGTCTTCCGGCAGCGTGCGCATTGACGGCACCGACGTACGGGACGTGACGCTGCGCAGCCTACGCGGGCAGGTGTCGATCCTGCTGCAGGACTCCGTGCTGTTCGCCACGACCGTGCGGGAGAACATCCGCTACGGTCGCCTGGATGCGACCGACGCCGACGTCGAGGATGCGGCCCGGATTGCGAATGCCGAAGAATTCATTACCGCCCTGCCGAGCGGCTTTGAGACGATACTCGGCGGTCGGGGCAACACCTTGTCAGGCGGCCAACGCCAACGCATCGCCATCGCTCGTGCAGTCCTGCGCGATGCCCCCATCGTCATCCTCGACGAGGCAACGACCGGTCTCGACCCCAGCGGTCGCAGCGTCGTCGAAGCCTCGATGGAAACCCTTACTCGGGGTCGAACGGTTATTACGATCACCCACGCTTCCCACGCCGTGCATCGCGCGGACCGGGTGCTGTGGCTTGAAGACGGTCGGATCGTTGAAGATGGGTCCCCGGCAGAACTTCTCAAGTCACCCGGCAGTCGGCTGTCAAACTGGCTGGCCGAGCAGGAGACGACCGTTCGGATCCGGTCATGACGATCGCGGCCGGCACCAGCCCGCCGCCGAACGGCCGCGTCACGGCGAGGTCTCACGCCGCTGAGCAGGATCTGATCTCTCGGGATCCCCGCGTGGCGGCGCTCCGTCTGGTTTTCAACGACGACGAGGAGCTGTCCGCTGCACTCAACCGCCCAGCACACGTCACCCGCATCCGCTACAAGCCGGCATCAAGCGTGGTGATCACCTACTCCAGCGACCGTTTCGCCGAACCGCACGACCGGTGGGGTGACCACGGCTGGCTCGCCAGCTATGTCGACGACAGCAAGGTGAGTAAGAGTCTGCTGAACGCGCGACGCGGCAACGCCACTGCCGCGCGAGTGGAGGGCATCCGGGGAACCGTGCACGGCACGGCATCAGCTGACCGCAGGCTCACCGGCACTCTCGCCCGGCTCGACCAGGCATGCCCTCAACTGACCGAAACATCGACCCTGCTCCGACACAACCCGCACCGGCGGTTGCTCCTGCGCACGTTAGGGGCGACCGATCTCGTCGTCAAAGTCACGCCGCGCACCCACCGCGCAAGTGTCGACCAACAATTCCGTCAGGTCGAATTTCTCGATCACCTGACTTCCGAGGGGATCCCGGTCGTTCGGTTATGGCACCCCGGAGGCCTGCGTGATGTCGTCGCCGGTCAGTGGTGGGGTACCGGTGACCTCGCCGCCGTCCAAAGCACGGATGCGGCGGGCGCGGCCGGGCAGGCGCTGGCAGCGCTGCATTCCCTCCGCCTGGCACGCGGCCAGTTTGCGATCGGTGCCCGCAACGCCGACCCGACGTTGGCCGAATCCGAATCCGCGCGTGCGGCGGGAGCCATTGCGGTCGTCCTGCCCGAATTCGCCCAACGCGCGCACCGACTGGCCCAGGCCATCAACGATCGCCGTGCCGCATCGGACCGGCCCAGCGATCCAGTTCTCACCCACGGCGACTTCTCGCCCGATCAGGTGCTCGTCAGACCCGGCGAGATCCGCCTGATCGATTTCGATCGGGTCGGCTGGTCGGATCCGGAACGCGACCTCGGTTCGTTCGCCGCGGCCGCCATCATCCTCAGGAGCCCGGACCTCGCCGTGGCCCTGTTTGACGGCTATGTCGGGGCGGGCGGCGAACTGCGCCCGGATGCGATCAACGACTGGCTGGCTCACTCGCTGCTCAGCCGCGCCATCGATCCGTTCCGGTACCGGGCCCCAGACTGGGTCGGTGACGTCGAACGCATTCTCACCGCCGCCGAACAGGTGCTGGAATCATGATGCTTTCGCTGCCCCCCAGCGCCGACGACGACGGAACCACCTGGCAGATTGAACGGGCCTGGCCTGATCGTCGTAGCGGAGCGACCTTCGAGGCGCGGGCCGGACACGACGGTCAGGTACGCGGTGGCCGTTGGACACCGTCAAGCGGCGCCGTCCTCGGCCGCTTCGGGCACGACGACCAGCTCCCCGACCTCGCCGCTACCGCCCGATCGGGTTGGATTGTGGTGCACCGTCCCGGCCGTCGCGCCGTCGTGCGTTCTGCAGATGGCTCGAATTACGCGAAGGTCTTTCGGCCGGGTCGCGCGGTCGCCGCAGTGGCGGCAATGCAAAACGTCGAGGGGCTGGCATCCGCTTTCCTACGGCCGCGCATCGTGGCGGTGACGAGAGATGTCGTCACCTGCACCACTGTTCCCGGGCGCTCACTGCATGATCTCGGAGCGGATCCGGCCGCTGGCCTCGAGTGGATTCGCGCCTGGTTTGCCTGGCGCAGCGCGTGGGTCGATTCGATCGGCTCCGCGCCGGCAGATCCGTCACTTCCCGTGCACGATGCGTTCGCCGAAGCGGCCATCGTACGGTCGTGGGCGGCGAAACTGACCAGTTTCAACCCGTCAGCCGCGTCGTCTCGCCTCGTGCAGGTCGCAGATCGAGTTGCCGCCGGGCTGGTCGCTGGAACAGCCGACGCAGTGCGCCCAGCCCATCGAGACCTGCACGACAAGCAGATTCTGTGGGATTCCTCGCACGGTAGCGGTCTGATCGACTTCGACACCGCGGCGAATGCGGAGCCCGCTCTCGACCTCGGCAATTTGCGCGCGCACCTGGCGCTTCGCGAGCGCCAGGGGCTTCTCAGCTCCGCACGTCGCACGCACGCCGCGGACTTGATCGATTCGGTCGCCGACGAGCTTCACGTCGCCCCCGAACGCGTGAACGCCTACGAAGCTGCGGCTTGGTTTCGTCTGGGCTGCCTCTACGCCTTCCGACCCCGATGGGCCGCCCTCGCCGCGGTGCTGCGCGCCGAGATCTGCCGGTAGCCGAGAGCCTATGCATAATTGCGTATGACCTTTCCGCCGGCTGGCACCGCTCCCACTCCCGATGATCTCCTCATCTTTCTCGCGGTCGCACGCACCGGCCGATTCACCACCGCGGCTGAAAGCCTGGGCCTGAACCACACCACGGTGTCCCGGCGTATCACCGCCCTCGAAAAGGCCCTCGACGGCCGTCTCCTGGCCCGCGCCGTGGGCGGCTGGGAGTTGACCGAGCTCGGAGAACGCGCCCGCACCGCGGCTGAGGGGGTGGAATCTGCGGTCAGCCTGCTGCGTGGTTCCGACGCCGAAGCCCAACAGATCTCCGGGGTGGTGCGCATGTCGGCGACGGACGGCTTCAGCGCCTACATCGCTGCCCCGGCCGTGGCCGTACTGCAGCGCCGGCATCCGCTCTTGCGCGTCGAAATCGTCACCGTCACCCGGCGGGCCCTGCAGCACCGTTCAGGACTGGACATCGAAGTCGTCGTGGGTGAGCCGCAGGTGCACCGGGCGGAGTCGATTCTGCTTGGTTATTACAGCCTCGGAATGTACGCCTCACGGCGCTACCTCAAGGCCCACGGCACACCGACCACCATTGCCGAGCTGACCGAGCATCCCCTCGTGTATTTCGTGGATTCCATGCTTCAGGTCGACGACCTCGATGCCCCCCGGCGGCTCGTGCCGCAGATGCGGGAGTCGCTCAGCTCCACCAACGTGTTCGTGCATGTCGAGGGAACCCGGGCCGGCGCTGGAATCGGATTTCTGCCCTGCTTCATGGCCGATCAGCATGCAGACCTGGTGCGCCTTCTTCCAGAAGATTTCCAAGAACGACTGCCGTACTGGATGGTTTTGCGCACCGAGTCATTGCGGCTGCCGGCCGTCGCGGCGCTCGTCGCGGCGCTCCGCGCGCAAATGGAGTCCTATGCGCCGGCACTGCTCGGCCGTAACGTCATCACCGGAAAGGACAGAGCCAACTAGACCCAGTCGCGCAGCTGGACAACTACACTGGGAAGGCACCAGCGGGAGTGGTGGAATTGGCAGACACGCAGGATTTAGGATCCTGTGCTTTCGAGCGTGGGGGTTCAAGTCCCCTCTCCCGCACATGGTTCATTCTTCAGCCCTCGACAGCACATCGAACAACACGCTCCCCCACGGGGGAACCGTTGACTTCTTTCGGGTCAGGTGAGGGCTTGACTTTCACCGTAACGGCGCTTTTCCCAGATGCGTTCAGTACGGGTACCCTGCGCGGATGCCACAGCCCGCGACCTCGACCAGCCCCACGACTGGTTGACGAGCCCCCTGTTTCAGGGGTCGGCGGCCCGGCGTTCTCTCACTATTGGGCGATACCCTGTGTCTCGGCACCCGCCGTCGCTACCCGAACGTCTGCCCTCCGCCGACTGGAGTTCCCCGCGTGATTCACACCGCATTGATTCCCTGGCTCGACCCGACGCACATCATTGAGTCGGCCGGTCCCTGGGCTTTGCTCGTCGTCTGCGCGATCGTCTTTGCCGAGACCGGGCTGCTGGTCGGGTTTCTCCTTCCGGGCGATACCCTGCTGATCATCACCGGCCTGCTCGCGTTCCCCGCCGCCGGCGTCATCCGGATTGATATCTGGTGGGTCGCCCTGGCCATTGGATTTGCCGCGTTCCTGGGCGGTGAAATCGGCTACCTCATCGGACATAAGTTCGGTCCGCGCGTCTTTGAACGCAAGGAGTCCGGCCTATTCAGCATTAAGAACGTCGACCGCACAAATGCGTTCTTCGTGCGATTCGGCGGTGTCGCCGTCATCGTCGCCCGGTTCGTGCCGATCGTGCGTACCTTCGCACCGGTCGCGGCGGGCGTCGGCCATATGGACTACCGCAAGTACACGCTGTACAACCTGATCGGCGCGCTGCTCTGGGGGGCCGGCCTGACCTTCGGCGGGTACTTTCTCGGCTATATTCCGCCGGTGGCCGAATTCGTCACGACGTACATCGACCTGATCTTGCTCAGCGCGGTGGTCATCACCCTCATTCCCACGGTGTTCCACTACGTGCAGTCAATCGTAAAAGCCCGCCGACTGCGCGGCCAGCCCACCACAGCCACGGGCAGTCACCTGCTCGACCCCCAAACGTTCAAGACCAACCACACGGGCCGCCACGAGAGCTGAGGCCGTCACCATCTGATTCGTTCAGCGGTGCTGGTGGCCTTCATGCTCGGCGTGCTCGGTCGGTTCCAGCTGAAAGGTTGAATGAGCGACGTCGAAATGCTTGCTGAGGCATCCCGACAGCTCATCGAGCAAAGCGTCGGTGCCGTGTGCGAGCACGGTCGCCTCCACGACGATATGCGCGGTGAACACGTGCGCACCGCTGGTGATGGCCCAGACGTGCACATCGTGCACGTCGACCACGCCATCCGTGCCGAGCAGATGGCGCCGAATCTCGGAAATATCGGTGTCGGCCGGCGTGGACTGGCTGAAGACACGCACGACGTCACGTAACAGCACGAAAGCGCGCGGAACGATCATGGCGGCAATGACGAGCGAGGCGACGGCATCCGCTTGGGTAAAACCGGTTATCAGAATACTGATGGCGGCCACGATCACGGCAACAGATCCCAGGGCGTCGCCGAGCACCTCGAGGTAGGCGCCGCGCATGTTGATCGACCCGGCAGCGGCCGGACGAAGCAGCAGCATTCCGGCGATGTTCGCTGCCAGACCGATGATGGCCACGATGAGCATGGGAGCTGGCAGCACAGCGCTTTCGCCCGGGGTTATCAGGCGAGCGATCGCAGCGACCGAAACGACGCCGGCCACGCCAAGCAGGATCAACCCGTTGATCAGCGCGCCGAACACCTCGGTGCGCTGAAAACCGAAGGTGGACCGGTCCGTCGCCGGGCGTGACGCCATGACGGTGGCCGTCAGGGCAACGATGAGCCCAAGCAGGTCGGACAGCATGTGCCCCGCGTCGGCCAGGAGAGCGAGCGATCCGGTCAGCCAGGCACCGATCACTTCGAGCAGCAGCACGACAGACACAATGCCAATGACGAGGGTCAGTCGCCTCCGGTTCGAGTCGGTGCCGTGCGCGTGATCGTGGCCCATGGCTCAACGTTAGAGCCGCGCACACCCGCTCGCCAGCCCGCAGGCTAGTTGGGAATGAATGCCGTTCTCAGCATCCGGGTGCTGCTCGATCTGACGCGGCGTCATGGGGCACCGAGCACCTCGCGCAGCACCGGAACGAGACCCTCGAACGCGATCGCCCGATGGCTGACCTGGTTTTTTACATGGGCCGAAAGCTCGGCCGCCGAAATGGCATAGCCTTCGGGCAGAAAGATCGGGTCATATCCAAAACCGTTGACGCCAGCCGGTTGGAACAGAAGCTGCCCCGGCCATTCGCCGGTCACGGCCCGCTCGGTGCCGTCGGGCAGGGCGAGAGCGGCCACACACGTGAAGTGGGCATCGCGGTGCTCCTCGGGAACGTCGCTGAGCTGCCAAAGCAGCAGACGCAGATTCTCACCGGCATCCTTGGCCGGTCCCGACCAACGCGCCGAGAAGATTCCCGGTGCCCCGCCAAGAATGTCGACGCAGATTCCCGAGTCGTCTGCGATTGCCGGGAGCCCGGTGTGCGCGGCAGCGGCGCGCGCTTTGATCAGTGCATTCTCGGTAAAAGTGACACCGTCTTCGACCGGTTCGGGGCCGTCATAGGCGAGCACCTCGATGCCAGGCAGCTGCGCGGCCAGGATGCGCCGCAACTCCTCGACCTTGTGGGCGTTGTGCGTTGCGAGAACGATCTGCACCGCTCAACGCTCCAGTGCGCTGGTCTGAAATTCGGTCAAGGTGATAGCGCCTTTCACGGCGAGGTCGAGCAGAACGTCGAGCTCGCTGCGGTCGAACGGTGCAGCTTCGGCGGTGCCCTGCACCTCGACGAACTTGCCGCGCCCGGTCACGACGACGTTCATGTCGGTGTCAGCGCGCACGTCTTCGGTATAGGCGAGGTCGAGCATGGGCACTCCGCCGATAATGCCGACAGACACGGCCGAGACGCTGTCGATGAGTGGCTGCGCCTTCTGCGAGATGAACTTCTTGGTGCGCCCCCACTCGAGCGCATCGGCGAGGGCGACGTACGCGCCGGTGATGGCCGCGGTGCGGGTTCCTCCGTCGGCCTGCAGCACGTCGCAGTCGAGCACGAGTGTGTTCTCGCCAAGCGCCTTCATATCGACCACCGCGCGCAGGCTGCGACCGATCAAGCGGCTGATCTCGTGCGTGCGACCGCCGATCTTGCCCTTGACCGATTCACGGTCCATGCGGCTGTTGGTCGAGCGCGGCAGCATCGAATATTCGGCGGTGACCCAGCCCTTACCCTTGCCGCTCATCCAACGCGGAACGCCGTTAGTGAACGACGCCGTGCAGAGTACCCTGGTGCGGCCGTATGAGATCAGGGCCGAGCCTTCGGCCTGGTCGCTCCAGCCGCGCTCGATCGTGATGGGGCGAAGTTCGTCGTTGGTGCGCCCATCGGCGCGCAGGGTCTCGGTCACGGTGTGCTCCTAGTGATTCGGGTGGAGGGGGAATTAGGGGGTCCGCTTCGACTGGATGCTGCCAGTTCGGCAAGGTTGAGTGTGCCGGTCTCGATCAGGTCGACGCGGCTGACCTCGGGTCCGATCAGACGATGGGCCAAGGCCAGGAATTCCTCGGCGCTGTCGCCGGTCGCCTCGTAACGGTAGCTGGGCGGGCTCGTGCGTGCGCGTTCCAGGCCCTGACTCACCAGCACCCGGTAGACGTCATTAGCTGTTTCGGTGTCACTCGAGACCAGGGTGACGTTCTCTCCCATCACATACGAGATGGCACCGCGCAAAAAGGGATAGTGGGTGCAGCCGAGCACGAGGGTGTCGACGCCTGCAGCGCGCAGCGGCGCAAGGTACTCCTCGGCGACGGCGAGCACCTCGGCGCCGGTCGTGACGCCGGCTTCGACGAACTCCACGAACCGCGGGCAGGCTTTGCTGAACAGCGTGATCTGGGGTGCGGCGGCGAAGGCGTCGTTGTAGGCACGCGAGTTGACAGTCCCGAGGGTACCGATGACTCCCACTCGCTGGTTGCGCGTGGTTGCGACGGCGCGGCGCACAGCCGGCTGAATGACCTCGATCACGGGCACGCTGTAGCGTTCACGGGCGTCGCGCAGCATCGCCGCCGACGCCGTGTTACACGCGATCACAAGCAGTTTCACGTCTTGCGCCACCAGATCATCGAGCACGTCCAGGGCGAACCCCCGTACGTCCGCTATTTTCTTGGGCCCGTACGGCGAGTGGGCCGTATCGCCGATGTAGAGAATGGACTCGTTGGGTAACTGGTCCTTGATCGCCCGGGCGACGGTCAGGCCGCCGACTCCGGAATCAAAAATACCAATCGGTGCATCCGTCACGGAGACCAAGCCTAGCCCGACAAGCGGATAAGCTGTGCCGGGTGACCCTGTCCCCCACGTACCCCGTGCCAGCGCACGGCGGCCCAGCCGCCCGCACCCCGGCTTTACGCACCGATCGGTACGAGCTCACGATGGTCGACGCCGCTATCCAGAGCGGGACCGCCGACCGTGAGTGCATGTTCGAAGCGTTCGCCCGACGGCTGCCCACCGGCCGGCGCTACGGAATCGTCGCCGGTACCGGCCGCCTGCTCGAACTGATTCGACAATTCCGCTTCACCACTGAGGAACTGACCTGGCTTGCCGACAACTCCGTCGTGCGCACTCCCACCCTCGACTACCTGGCCGACTATTCCTTCACCGGCAACGTCTGGGGTTACCAGGAGGGCGAAGCGTACTTTCCCGGATCCCCCCTGCTGCTGGTCGAGAGCACCTTCGCCGAGGGTGTCATTCTGGAGACCCTCATCCTCAGCGTGCTCAACTACGACATCTCGGTCGCCAGCGCCGCCGCCCGCATGGTCTCAGTGAGCCTCGGACGCCCGATCGCCGAGATGGGATCACGCCGCACCAACGAGCACTCGGCGGTCGCTGCCGCCCGCGCTGCATATATCGCCGGCTTTGCATCGACGAGCAACCTCGAAGCCGGCCGCCAATGGGGTCTGCCCACCATGGGGACAGCGGCCCACTCGTTCATTTTGCTGCACGACAGCGAGGAAGAAGCGTTCCAGGCGCAAGTGGATGCCTTCGGTACCGCCACAACGCTTCTCGTGGACACCTACGATGTGCCGGCCGGCATCGCCCTGGCGGTCAAGATCGCCGGGCCCGAGCTCGGCTCGATTCGCATCGACTCCGGCGATCTCCCCATTGTCGTCGCGGCGGCCCGAGCGCAACTCGATTCTCTCGGCGCCGTCAACACGAAAATCACCGTCACGAGCGACCTCGACGAGTTCGCCATCGCGGCTCTGTCGGCCAGCCCGGTCGACGCTTTCGGCATCGGCACCTCGGTGGTCACCGGTTCGGGAGAGCCGGCCGCCGGCCTGGTCTACAAGCTCGTCGCGCATAAGGGCCACGGCAACGACTGGATCTCCGTCGCCAAAACGTCGACCGCGAAGCTGTCTATCGGTGGTCGCAAGAGTGCGCTTCGTCGAGTGGATGCCGCCGGTACCGCCCAGGAAGAGATCATTCTGCTCGGTGACGGACCCGGCGGCAGTTTCGATTCCCGCAGCGGCCTCGAACGCGCACTTCTGGTCCCGCTGATCAGCGACGGCACCGTCGACGAACGATACGTGGGACCGGCCGGAACGCTGCGCGCCCGCGCGCACAACGCATCCGTCATGCAGGAACTGCCAATCGAGGCTTTTCGTTTAGGGCGCGGCGAGCCCGTTATTCCGACCTCGTATCGATAACCCCGGGCAGATTAAGCGCTACTTGGCCTTCATCTTCTCGTAGATGGCCTTGCACGTTGGGCACACCGGAAATTTTTCCGGGTCGCGTCCCGGCAGCCACTTCTTGCCGCACAGGGCCTTGACCGGTTTGCCCGAAATGGCCGATTCGAGAATCTTGTCTTTGGGAACATAGTGCGAAAAACGTTCGTGATCGCCGGGCTCGATCTGCTCCTGGTTCAGAAGTTCCTCGAGCTCACGATCAAGCGTGGACGTTCCGCCGCCGGGCTGGCCGGGTTCTGCAATGCTCACACGAAATTCAGTCATAGCCTCAGTCTAAACACTCTGCCCGCGACGGGTCAGGCCCGTTGAGCAGAAGCCAGCATCTCAGGACCGCGCCGGTCGAAGGCACGCGAACCGACCCAGATTCCCACGACCACAGCCACGAGTCCGAGGCCGACGCCGGTGCCGAGCGCGAGCAGATGCCAGGCCGGATCCTCAACGATTCCGAGATAGGCGAAGATGAGCGCGGGTAGCGCCACGATGATTGAGCCCGTGAAGGTGAGCGACTGCACCAGTCCCGCGGCGGTCTCTGTAGCCTGCGGCTGGGCGAACGGGCTGTCACCGGGTTTGGTGACCGGGTAGGGAAAACGAGTGGATGTGTAGCTCGAGAAGCCCAAACCGGCCAAAAGGATGCACGTGCTCACGCCCAGCATCGACAACAGCACTGACCAGTCACCGTAGAACGAAATGCTGATGACCGAGCCAATGCCGATGAGCGGTATACCCATGACGAGCGCGGGAAGGATCCGGCCGATACGGTCGGCCAGGCCGTGCGTTCCCGAAGCCACGTGCAGCCAGATTGCGGTGCTGTCGTAGGCAACGTCATTGTGCATGGTCCACCCGAGAAAAATGCACATGAGGGGCACCGGCACGAGCGCGAGGTAATGCAGCGGCACGCCGACGACACTCAGTGGCAGGATGGCGATGATGGGCACAATCGGAATCATGATCAGCGACACCCAATACCGTGAGTCGCGCGCCCAGTAAGTGAAGGTACGCGCAGCGATAGCGCCAACGGAACTGTGCGGCAGCCGGTCGAACCAGCCCAGGCCGGAATACTGTTTCGCCGCTGCTTCACGGCCGGGCGATACCAGCATGCGAGCCACGACGAACTGCCAGATCAGCCAGAGCGCGTAGGTGGATCCCACGGCTATAAGCAGTTTGAGGATGGCCTCACCCCAGGCACCGGTGGAGGCGTCGCCGGGAACGGCCCACGCTGCCCCGAACGGCGTCCAGCCCAGAATCGTGGCGAGAGTGGCCAGCAGGGTGCGGCCATGTCGGTCCCAGTCCGTGCTGAACAGCACCACAACGAGTGGAGAAATCAAGACCAGCACAACGACACCGATCAGCCCGGTGAACTCGCGGGAGCGTCTGGTCGACAGGAGAAAAGCCGCGAGGGATGCGCTCACTCGCGAGAGCAGAATGCAGGTCGCCAGGATCAGCGCGGCGGAGATGAGAGCGAGCAGAGTCTGCCCGATGCCACGCGACCACGTGACCACGGTGCCGAGAAGCACGATCGTCAGGGTGACCGCCGGTACGCCGATGAGCGCCGAACCGGCCAGGCCAAGCGACAACGAACGGTTCGGAATTCCGAGGAAGGCAAACTTACGGGGGTCCATGCTGTCATCGATGCCGACCACGATCGGGATGATCAGAAAACCCAACGCTACGGCCGATCCGGCCACAGTGAGCGAATCGCGAATCAGTGTGGGGTCACCGACGAACCGCAGGGTGATCAGTGCAACGAGAAGTGTGATGGAGACGCTCAGACCATAGAGCAGTCCTACGACCAGGCCGACAACCTGCCACGGGCTACGACGAAACAGGTTGGCGAGCAACCGGAGTTTCAGTCCGAAAAATTGTGCAACCATTCCATGCCCTCCGCTACCTTGCGCCCACCGGCGAGCTCGACGAACCGATCTTCCAGCGACTTCGGGCCACGGACCTCGTCAATGGTTCCCGCTGCCAGGACCCGGCCCTGCACGATGATGGCAACATGATCGCAGACGCGCTGAATCAGGTCCATGCCGTGGCTGGACAGCACGACAGTGCCACCGGCGGCCACATACTTCTGCAAAATCTCGGTCACGTTGACCGCAGAAACCGGGTCGACGGACTCGAACGGCTCATCGAGCACGAGCACCCGCGGGGAATGAATCATTGCACAGGCCAGGGCGATCTTCTTCGTCATGCCGGCGGAGTAGTCCGCAACGAGACGGTTGAGGGCATCCTCGAGGCCGAAAGCCACAGCGAGGTCCGCCGACCTGCTGCGCACGGTGTCGTTGTCGAGGCCGCGCAGGGTGCCAGCGTAATAAAGAAGTTGTGCGCCGGTGAGGCGGTCGAAGAGTCGAAGCCGGTCGGGCAGAACGCCCATCACACGCTTGGCCTCGTTCGGCCGAGCCCAGACGTCGATACCGTGCACCGTGACGTTCCCGGCGCTCGGCCGCAACAGGCCGGTGATCATCGACAGGGTCGTGGTCTTGCCAGCCCCGTTCGGCCCGACAATGCCATAGAACGAACCGGCTCGCACGGTCAGGTCGAGATCGGAGACCGCAACATTGTGACCGAATCGCTTCACGAGTCCCCGGGCTGCAATGACTATTGGAGCTTCAACGACAGCGGGCTTCTTTGCCGACTTCACCGCCGGAGAAATGACGGCCTTCGCGGCTGGCTCTGAGATGCGGGGTGTGGCAGTTCCCTGCATTTCCTCGGGACGTGGATCCATGCTCGGTTCGGGCAGCGGCGCGAGGGGCGTTCCCAGTGGCTGTTCCGTTTCGATCGCGACGAGCGCATCGCGGGTCGCGTACGGGCGCGTGGTTTCGTCGGTTGCGTTCTCGGCGAGTGTCTGTTCAGTCGCCCGGGTCGACCTAGCAACGTCCGGTAATTTTGGCGCCGTCAGCTTTCTCGGCGTCGTCGACGTGCGCACTGCTGGTTTGCGTACTGCTGGCGTACGCACGGCTGGTTTACCCGTGGCTGGCTCACTTACGGCTGGCTTTCCGCCGCCTTCGTCCGGAACTGCCTGAGTACCGGCCGACTTGACCGCCGCTGGCTTACGCACAGCTGGCTTACGCACGGCTGGCTTACGCACAGCTGGCTTACTTGCGCCCTCGTCTGGAACTGCCTGAGTGTCAACCGATTTAACCGCCGCTGGCTTACCTGCGCCCTCGTTCGGAACTGCCTGAGTGTCAAGCGACTTGACCGCCGCTGGCTTACGCACAGCTGGCTTACGCACGGCTGGCTTACGCACAGCTGGCTTATCTGCGCCTTCGTCCGGAACTGCCTGAGTGTCAACCGACTTAACCGCCGCTGGCTTACGCACAGCTGGCTTACGCACTGCCGGCTTACGCACTGCCGGCTTATTGGCCGCGGCCTTGCTGGCCGCCGGCTTGCTGCCTGCCGACTCCGTGGCGAGCGGTGCCATCGAGTCGGCGGAACGGTCCACGACAGGCTCGTCGTCGCGTTCAGGGTGGGGCGGCACAAAAGTCACTCCGCCAATCTACCAAGGACCACCGACAGGACGGCGCGGCGAGGACGGCAGTGGCCCTTGCAACCTGTGAGTAGGCTCCGTGCCGGGTCACGAAATGGACACGTGCTGAACGAATTCTTTCCTCATATTGAGGCAACAGGTTATGGTGAGAATGACATAACGGTGTGTCTTTACGTGAACATGTGGGTGAATCCTAAGCAAACTCTTCGCAATGAGAGCGGGTTTTGCGGCGTAACCCCAACCATTCTTGAGGAGATAATCGTGACGACGCAGTCGGCTAAGACGCACGCAATTAGGACGCAAGTGGTCATTCTGGCGGCCGGTATGGGCAGCCGTCTCGGGCGCTCATTGCCGAAGCCCCTCACCGAGCTGAGCGACGGCCGAACGATCATGCAGCAGCAGTTCGACAACATCGACCATGCCTTCGGCAACGCTGCCCAGGTCACGATCGTCGTTGGATACAAGCTTGAGCACATCATCGAAGCGTTCCCGCAGGCATCTTTCGTCTACAACGAGGAGTATGACCAGACCAACACCTCAAAGAGTCTGCTGCGTGCCCTGCAGGCTTCGAAGTCCGGCGGCGTACTGTGGATGAACGGCGATGTGGTCTTCGACCCGGCCATTCTCGACCGCGCTGCCGCCATGATGGCCCGTGACCAGTCCTTCGTCACCGTCAACACTGACAAGGTGTCCGATGAAGAAGTCAAGTACACCACGAGCGCCGAAGGCTTTATCAAGGAACTGTCGAAGACCGTCAGGGACGGCCTCGGCGAAGCCGTCGGCATCAACTACGTGTCGAGCACGGACAAAGCAACCCTGATCCGCCAGCTGGCCAAGGTCGCCGACCAGGACTACTTTGAACGCGGCATCGAGTTGGCTATCGAACAGAACCGCATGCTGGTCGAGCCGGTGAATATTTCCGACTTCTATGCCGTCGAAGTGGACTTCGCCGAGGACCTCGAGCGCGCCAACCTGTTCGTCTAACCAACGCACTCGCACCATCCGAAACCCCGGCGCCTCGGCGTGGGGGTTTCGTCGTCGCTGCATCGGGAACAAGCCCCGCGCAGAAGGAACCAGCCACGACTGGCACGGAACGCCGCCCGCGCTCCCATACGATAGACCGCGTGAGTAGTTACGCCCAGGTGCGCCCCGAACAGCGCACGCCGCTCGCCCGGTATCGGCATTCGCTGTGGTTGCTGACGGAGCGCGATCTGCGCGTGCGCTACTCGACCTCAGCGCTCGGCTACTTTTGGTCCATCCTCGATCCGCTCGTGATGGCCGGCATCTACTGGTTCGTCTTCACCCAGGTCTTCGACCGCAGCGTCGGCGACACCCCGTACATCGTGTTTCTCCTGGCTGCCCTGCTGCCCTGGATGTGGTTCAACGGTGCGGTCTCGGATTGCACCCGCGCATTTCTGCGCGAGGCGAAACTCATCCGCTCCACGCGCATCCCCCGCACCATCTGGGTGAACCGCCTGGTGCTATCCAAGGGAATCGAGTTTCTGGCATCCCTGCCCGTGCTGGTGTTGTTCGCAGTCGTGTATGGCGCCGAACTCAGCATCGACGTACTGTTCTTCCCCCTCGCCATTGTTATCCAGGCAATGTTGACCGCCGGCGTCGGACTGCTCGTCGCCCCGCTCGTGGTGTTCTTCCGCGACCTGGAACGGGCCGTCAAACTCATCCTGCGATTTCTGTTCTACGCCTCCCCCATCATCTACGGCACCACCGACTTACCGCCCGAATTGCACTTCTGGGCTGCTTTCAACCCGCTGACCGGCATTTTCAGTCTTTATCGCTCGGCTTTCTTTCCTGAGCAGCTCGACTGGTTCACTGTCGTGATCAGCGCGGTCATGTCCTTCGTCTTCCTCGGGCTCGGATTGCTGGTCTTTCGACGCACCGAACGTGCCGTTCTGAAGGAGATCTAGTGGCCCAGGTGAGAGCATCCACCACGGGAACGCCTGTGATCTCCCTGCAGAACGTCGGCATCCGCTTTCGCCGGAATCGGCGTGGGCGTCGAAATTTCAAGGATCTTTTCGGTGCCAATAAACGGCGCAGTCGGCCAAGTGAGTTCTGGGCCCTGCAGCACGTTTCCTTCACCGTGCAACCGGGCGAAGCCATCGGTGTCGTCGGGCGCAATGGTCAAGGCAAGTCGACCCTGCTCAAACTCGTGACCGGAGTCGTGCTGCCCGACGAGGGGTCGGTACGCGTCACGGAGGGCGTGGCACCACTGATCGAGATCACCGGCGGGTTCGTGGACGACCTCAGTGTGCGCGACAACGTCTATCTGACGGCCGGCCTGCACGGCATGACACGCAAGCAGATCACGGAACGCTTCGACGAGATCATCGAATTCGCCGAGATCGCCGACTTCATTGACACGCCATACAAACACCTGTCGAGCGGTATGAAAGTACGAATCGCCTTTGCGGTGATATCTCGGCTGGAGGAGCCGATTCTGCTGGTCGATGAGGTTTTGGCCGTGGGCGATAAAGCTTTCCGGGAAAAGTGCTATCGCCGCATCGAGGAACTCCTGGCGGGCGGGCGTACCCTGTTCATCGTCTCGCACAATGAGCGCGATCTGCGACGCTTCTGCACCCGCGGTCTGTACCTCGACAAGGGCGACCTGGTGCTCGACGGGCCGATCACGGACGTGCTTGCTCGGTACAACACCGACTACGGCGTCAAACCAGCAGCCTGACCCAAGCCTGGCCGCCGATTCGCCGTGGCGTTCTGGGAGCGTCGAAACTCGATCGCGATGTACGAGTCGCGAGTCGGCGGCAGCTGCTCGAGAGCGAGACCGGTCACGAGCTCACTCAACTCGAGTTGCAGCACGGCCGCCAGGCGAATGAGCGTGTACATCGTTGGGTTTCCGTGCCCACGGTCGATGCGGGCGTAGTTCGAGACGTTGAGTCCGGCGAGGAGCGCAACAGACTCCTGATTGAACCCGAGCGCCAAACGGCGCTCTCGCAGGCGTAGTCCGAGCAGTCGCGAGGCTTCTGATTTGGGCTCAAGCATTCTTCAGTTGTAGCGGCACAGCCGAGTCTTGACTAGCGGGTGGACTTTTAACGAAAGACAGTATTTGTATCCGGGTGCGCCCAAGTAACCCAGCGCGCGTCACGGTGCACCCCGTACACTCGACCAGAGGCACCGAGAAAGGCGAGCCATGGCGAGGAAGAGCACACCGATGCTGTCATCGACCGGCGGCACTCCCCAAGGTGGAGCACTGCCTACCGGGCTTGTCAAGGGCTTTGATCGGGTGTTGGCCATCCATCGACCCGTCGTGCTTGCACATATTCGCAGCATCCGACGGCGCAATCCCCAAGCCGCCCCCGAACAAATCGTGCGCATTCTGGAAAAACGCTACCTCGCTGCGGTCACAGCCGGCGGTGCCGCGGTGGGCGCCACCGCGGTTATTCCCGGCGTCGGCACCGGAATCACCCTCGCACTATCGGGAGTGGAAACCGCCGGTTTTCTCGAGGCAACGGCTTTGTTCACCCAATCGGTGAGCGAAGTGCATGGAATCGCGGTGGAAGACCCCGATCGCGCCCGCGCCCTCGTCCTGACGATGATGCTCGGCCGGGAGGGCAGCGATCTGGTGCGACAGCTCGCCGGTCAGGTGACCGGCTCGGGAACCGCGAGAAACACCTACTGGGGTGAACTCATCACCAACAGTCTTCCCCGCGCCGTTCTCGGCCCACTCACCGACCGACTCAAAAGTACATTTCTGCGCCAGTTCGCCACCCGCGGCGGGGCGAGCCTGCTCGGAAAGGCCTTGCCGTTTGGCATCGGAGCGGTGATCGGCGGTGCGGGAAACCACATTCTGGGCACCAAGGTGATGCGCGCGTCACGCCTCGCCTTCGGTCCGGCCCCCGCCGGTTTTCGGCCGGATCTGGACCCGCAAGTGCGTGCCATCACGGTTCGCGAAAAGCGACGCGGTAAGTCGGTGGCGGCCATATCGGCCGAGCCAACGGCATCCGCTTCGTAGCCGACCACGCCCGGAGCGACGGGGCGTCGGTGTACTACTCCGTACCGGGACTCTGTGCAGAATCGGGCACGATCGCACGATCGGCATCGTGCACAGCCGCGAATCGGTCCCACTCATCCATCAGGTGCTGCACGGCCCCGTGGAAGAGGCCCGTCGCGACGCCAGGGGCGGTGTCACCGAAATAGCGGTGCACCCAGCCCTGCAGGCGATCGACCGCCGCCTCATCGTGGGTGAGTCGGTCGACGGCGATCACAATATCGGCGGCGTGATCGGCAGGGAGCCACTCACAGTCGGAGAGATAGCCGCTCGTGTCGATCACGGCCGTTGGGTTGACGGGCCGGGTGATGATGAGCGGCTTGCCGGTGGCGAGCCGGTCGTAGACCATGGCGGAGATGTCGACGATGGCCACATCCGCTGCGGCTAATTGCCAGCCGAGATCAGGACCAGAGTCGTAGACGTGCTGCGCGCGCGGGTCACGATCGTTGGCCGCGGCAATGGCGCCGATGATGGCCTTGTTGGCGGCCCCGTAGTTGTGGTCGACGACGCCGCTGCGCGGATGTGGTCGATAGATGACGCGGTGGGTACCGGTGGCCAACAGAGCAGTGACGAGCGCAACACCGTGGCTGGCGACAGACCCGTAGGCCGCGGCGGCCCTGTCCCCCTCCCAGGTGGGCGCATAGAGCACAACCTGGCGTTCATCGGGCAGGTAAGGCAGTTGACCGCTGAAGTAGTCGGCCTGGGGGCGCCCGATCTTGAAGGCGCGCTTATCGAAGTCGTAGTCCCAGAGCACCCGGTTGAGCCGGGCGAGTGCAGCGTCCCCCGCAACGAACGAGTAGTCGTAGGCCTTGAACTGGTTGGTGATCATGTACATCTTGTCGCTCTCACCGTGGTTGATGAAAACGTGCCAGCACCGCCCGTAGCGCATCATCTGAAAGTTGCGCGGGTTCTGGTTGACGTAAAACACGATACGAATATCCTGCTCGGCAACGATCTGCTCGAGCTGCGGAACCGTACGGGCGTAGGCGACGGGAATGGGCGCCTCGTTCATGAGTTTGAGGGTGCCGCCGCCAGTACGACTGATCACGAGTACCGGCCACGTCTTGGCGAGCGTTGCGAGCGGCTGGTACCACTGCCGTATTTGGTACATGTTGACGGGTCCGTCAGCGAAGTACACGGCAATCTTGAAATGATTGTCTTCGCGCAGCTCCCGTTCTTGCAGCGGCCCACGCAGCTCGTGTTGGGCCTTGCGGGAGGCCATAACATCCCTGACCAGCTTGACTGCACGCCTGACGTCTTCCCGAATTGCCACCGGCTAAGACTACCTTTCGTTAGATGATCGGAGGGCGCCCTGCGCGGGTCATTCGCCAGACCGTGCGTGCTCGAAGCGGATGCCGTGGTCCCGGGTCTTGACGCCACCCTTCGCGCCAGCCGTCGAACCAGGCGTGCAGTGCCGGCCGGTTGCTCGGGCCCCAGCGCAGCACCTGAATCGCCGTCCAGGCGCCCACGTACAGCGGCACCAAGAGCATTGGCAGGTTGCGGCGAGCCAGCCACACCCGGTTGCGAGCGTTCAGCCGGTAGTAGTCGGCGTGTCGGGTGGGCAGAATGACCGGATGGTTGGCCACGAGGTCGCCGGCATACCAGGCGACCCGGTCCTGGTCCCAGACCCGCCACGCCAGTTCGATGCCTTCGTGCGCGTAGAAGAATGGTTCGGCCCAGCCTCCGGTCGCGTCGAAGACGCTGCGCGGCAGCAGAACGGCGCCCTCCCAGACGGAGAATACCGGTCCGGGCGTACTGGCCTCGCCCTTGCGGATGCGGGGAATCCACCGACGCGGCGATTCGATTCCCGCCGGGTCTTCGACCCGAGGCTGAAGCAGCCCGATTGTCGGGTCGGCGCGCATCTTGCCGATCGCGTCGATCAAGAACTTCGGGTCGGGAATGCTTGCATCGTCGTCGAGGAAGAACAGGTATTCCCCGGTGACACGCGACACGCCGCGGTTACGGCCGGCTGGAATGCCCAGGTTGGTCGGAAGTCCGAAGGACTGCACGCCGACCGGCAGGCCGGTCGGTTGCCAACCGTTGCCGACGCAGACCACGTCGAGGGTCACTCCCTGCTGGGCCAGCACCGAGCGGATGCCCCGCTCGAGATCAGCCGGACGGGTGCCCTGAGTGAGCACCACCACACCGACCGTCACAGCGCCGGCCGGTGCAGCGCCGGCAGCTGCGTCAGGAACGGACACGCTTGGACGCCATGATGGCCACAAAATGGCCGATGAGCGATAGGAACGCGAGCGGTACCAGTACGATCAGCACGGTCCGGTCAACGAGCGGCTGCTCGAGAAACAGTCCGACGACGGCGGCAGCGAAGATGACCATGGTCAGTTCGACCGAGTGGTACAGGCGATGGAAGGGTACGAAACGGGCGAGTCGGCGCACCCGGGCGATCACGCTCGAGGTCGGAGTCTTCTCGCCGTGGGTGTCGGCGAGCTTCGTCAATCCGGCATTGGCCCGTGCGACGTGCACCATATCGTTGAGCGCCTTGTTCAGCACGATGATCAGAGCGAGCAGCAACGCCAGGGTGCTCCACAAAAAGTCGTCGGGTGAGTCGAATGGGTACGCAGCCGCCCGAATTCCGAGGGCGATGGGAATGAGTGACTCGGTGGAGTAGTGTCCGACCTTGTCGAGGAACACGCCGGCGGGCGAGGACGTGCCGCGCCATCGCGCCACTTCGCCGTCGCAGCAGTCGATGAGCATCTGCACCTGGCTGAACGCGAGGGCGAGCAGTGCCCCCCAGATTCCGGGGATCAGCAGGGCGGCGGCAGTCGACCAGCCGGCGAGGATCATCAACGCGGTCACGCCGTTGGCGGAGATGCGGGTCTTCAGCAGCACCCAGGTCAGGTACGGCGATAGGTCGCGCAGGTACAGGCTCGCCGTCCAGTGCTCGGCGTTGGCACGCAGGCGCACTTCGGGCGGCTGGGCCACCGCGCGCAGCTGAGCGATCGATTCCGGTCGAGCCAAGCGCCGATGTGAGGTCTCGGGCGAACTGGTCATCTGCTCACCTTCCCGTGTGTGCCGTGATGTTGCTGGTGAGTTTGAGATACCCGAGCACAAACCCGACCCCCCAGCAGAAGTGAATGCAGGGCAAGACTACGAGAAAATTCAGGGAGGTACGAATTCCGTCCGGCCTGGCCACCGTGAGCGTCGCGGCCACCACGATGACCAGATACCCGATGGGAACTATGAGACCGAGGAACAACCACGGCGCCGCGCCGAAGGCCACCTGCACGATTCCGGCCACTCCGAGGAGCAGCCCGAGAGCTACCGCCAGAACCATGGCCGGCGGCACAAAATAGCGGATGCCGTTGGCCGCCGGATACCGACGGGCCAGTTCGCCGCGCCAGAGCCCGGTCGAGAGCATCTGCCGGGCGAGTTGGGGCAGGGTCGGCCGCGGACGATACAGCACGCGCAGTTCGGGGGTGAACCAGACAAGTCCACCGGCCTCACGGAGGCGCCGATTGAGGTCCCAGTCCTGACCGCGTTTGACGCCCTCGTCGAACAATCCGACAGCCAGGATGCTCGCAGTGCGAAAACAACCGAGGTAGACGGTTTCGGCAGCACCCTCAGCCCCGCCGACATGGTGCGGGGTACCGCCGAGGCCGATGCGGGTACCGTACGCACGGGCCACTGCGCGCTCGAACGCGCTGATACCACGGGCATCCATGATGCCACCGACGTTGTCGGCACCGGTGCGCTCAAGCGTCTCCACGGCGATGCGGGCGTATTCGGGTGGTAGCACCGAGTGGGCGTCGACGCGAATGACCACCGCGTACTGCGACGCACGGATGGCGATGTTCAGGCCCGCCGGAGTCGAGCCGATGTCGTTGGGCACGACCCGAATTCGCGAGTCGACCGCGGCCATTTCTTCGACCAGTTCGGTCGTGCCGTCGATGCTCGGTCCGAGCGCCAGGGTGACCTCAAACGGGCCCTCGAAGTCTTGTGCCAGCAGGCTCTCGACGGCGGCTCGCACGTGCGTCGCCTCGTTGAGCACCGGCATCACGTACGACACCCCGGGAAGAAATTTCTCACCACGTTGGTGCACCTGGCTGGCCAGCTTTCCGGTTGATGGGTAAGACGATCGAGCCTACCAGCCCACGAAATGCCAATCATCGCGGAACGTGTCAAACAGCACCGCTCACCGTAATCGCGTCGCCGGCGAGCCGGCGACGCGATGAGAAGGGAGGAACAGAGTGCGGTTAGCTGGTGTACTCGCCCACCGTGACCGATACGGTGGTCGACTTGCCGTCTCGCACATAGGTGAGGGCGGCGGTTCCACCAGCGGGGAGCACCCGCACCTGGGCGGTGAGGTCGATCGAGTCTGTGATCGGCACGCCGTTGAAGTTGGTGACGACGTCGCCCTCGGCCAGACCGGCCTTGTCGGCGGCACCGCCCGAGGTTAGCTTGCTTATGAGGGCGCCCACAGTGCTGCTGGTCGAGCTGGACGCATCCTTGACGCCCGCACCGAGCAGGCCGTGGGTGGCCGTTCCGTTGGCGATGATCTCCTCGGAGATGCGCTTGGCAAAGTTCGACGGAATGGAGAATCCGACGCCGATGCTCCCGGCAGCGGACGACGAGGTGGCACTGCCGGCGCTGGCGATGGCCACGTTGATGCCGATCAGTTCACCGCTGCCATTGAGCAGGGCGCCTCCGGAGTTGCCCGGGTTGATGGCGGCATCCGTTTGAATCACTGGGAGGGCAATGTTCGCCGTGGCGGCCTGGGTACCCTTCGACGGCGTGCCGTCCTGGTTCGGAAAGTCGAAGAAGAAGGGGTTCTGACTCTGTCCTTCGTCGGGCGCTGTGGTGTCGGGTGAGCTCGGCGCTGCCGAACTCGCGACGGTAATGCTGCGATTGAGGGCACTGACGATGCCGTCAGTGACCGTGCCGGAGAGGCCTAGCGGGGCACCGATGGCGATGGCGCTGTCACCGACGTTGAGTTCGGAGGAATCGCCCCAGGTAATCGGGGTGAGTCCACTGGCGTCGGTCAGTTTGATCACGGCGAGGTCGGAGACCGGGTCGGTACCCACGAGCGTGGCGGCGTACAGCTTGCCATCACTGCTTTTGACTTCGATTTTCACGTCGGAGACGGCCCCGTCGAGGGTGACGACGTGGGTATTGGTGAGCACGTAGCCATCGTCGGTGAGGATCACACCGGATCCGGTTCCGCCCGAGGAACTGCTGGAAACGTCAATGGTCACGACGCTCGGCGAGGCTTTGGCCGCGACGGCGGTGATCTGGTTGACGCTCTTGGTGTCGTTCACCACGACATTGCTGGGGCCGGAGACCTGGCTGACCGGTACGCCGTCGTTTTGGCCATTCATTATGAGCGCGGTAATCCCGGCACCGGACGATCCACCGACGAGAGCACCAATGGCGAGCGCTGCGATCAACGCGACACTGCCCTTGCGGCGACCGGGTTCCTTCGTCTTATTCGACGCGAAGGGCTGGCCGGGGAAAGCATCCGTGGGATAATAATCAGCGGTCGCATACGCCTGCGACGAAGCGCTCGGAGCGCCAGCGAAGCTCGGAGAATCAGTGAAGCTCGGAGCGTTAGTGGAGCTCGAGGCTGCCGCAGTCTCGACCGGGCGACCGAAAGCATCCGTCGGGTAGGCGACGGTTTGGGCGGTGTCGGGGACATCGTGAGTCGGCAGGGTCGGTGCGTTGACGACCGGGACAGCGGACTCGACACTCGCCGGCGGCGCGGTCGGGGACGTGGGCACGGCCGGGGCATCGGTGGGTGGGGTCGACGGTGGGGCAGTGGGTGGGGTAGCCTCGCCGGACTCATTCACAGCAAAAGCGGCAGTGTCATCAGCAGGATCAGGGGTGGTGCCAAAATCCTTGGTGTTGTCAGTCATCGGTGCTCCTTCCAAGCTTTGCAAGCTTTGCGCCCAAACCTGAACGTTCAATATGTACAAGCTGAGAGCAGTCAATGATCATGCCCACACGTTGCCCAAGCGATAGTTTGGAAACCATGCAGAACTTCACTCAGGCAAGCCAGCGATGACCATGTCCGGCGCGTGGCGACGCACGGCGCGCGGGGCCGGACTTCTCGCCGCTGACGGTACCGTTGCAGCGAGCATCTTCGCCGAGATGAGCGCGCTTGCGATGCGCACCGGTGCGATCAACCTCGGGCAGGGTTTTCCCGATGAAGACGGGCCAGCCGTAGTGCTCGAGGCGGCCCGCCAAGCCATCAGCGACGGAGTCAACCAGTATCCGCCCGGCCGGGGCCAGCCGGTGCTGCTGGAGGCGATCGCCCGGCACCAGTTCCGGTTCTATGCGTTGGAACTCGACCCGGGCAGCGAAATCCTCGTCACTGCGGGGGCCACAGAAGCTCTCGCGGCCACCATTCTGGCGTTGATTGAGCCGGGTGACGAGGTCGTCACCTTTGAGCCGTTCTACGACGCCTACGGCGGTCTGATCGGCCTCGGTGGCGGCATCCATCGACCAGTGCCGCTGCGGGCACCCGACTATCAACCAGACCTCGACGCGCTGCGGGCAACCGTCACCGACCGCACCCGGCTGATTATCGTGAACGATCCGCACAATCCCACGGGCGCGGTTTTTGCCCGGCACACGCTGGAGTTGATCGTCGAGCTCGCGCAACGGCACGACGCGATCATCGTCACCGACGAGGTGTATGAGCACCTCACGTTCCAGGCGCCGCACATTCCAATCGCCACCCTGCCGGGAGCGTGGGATCGAACGGTCACCATTTCTTCGGGCGGCAAGACGTTCAGCCTCACCGGGTGGAAGGTGGGCTGGGTCTCTGCCCCTTCTTCGATCATCACGGCGATCCTCGCGGTCAAACAGTTTCTCACCTACGTGAGTGCGGCGCCGTTCCAACCCGCGATCGCAGCGGGGCTCGACCTTCCCGATTCGTACTTCGCCCACATTGCCGCCGAGTTGGAGCACAAACGCGATGTGCTTGCTACCGGGCTGCGCGCGGCCGGCTTCGAAATCACGCTGCCGCAGGGCTCATACTTCATCGTTGCGGATGCGACACCGCTCGGGTTCACGGACGGTGCAGAGCTGTGCCGACGCCTGCCGGAGCTGGCTGGTGTGGTCGCGGTGCCGATCACCGCGTTCTGCTCCCCGGCGAACCGGGCCGATTATGCGCCGCTTGTTCGGTTTGCCTACTGCAAGAAGATAGAACTCCTGGAGCAGGCGTCGAAGCAGCTCGCGAACCTGTCGCGACGCTAACCGCACACCCCCGCGTGCATAACTCCTGCAACCCAACGCTCACCGCACACCGCACACCCCAGCGTGCATAACTCCTGCAATTTCTGTGGCAGCGTTGTTTGAACCCCGAAATGACGCGGAATTCTCGCCGACGGCCCACGAATTGCAGGAGTTATGCGCCCGACCCGAGTGGGGTGGGCTCCGCGACGGGCTAGGAGGCGAGGGCGGGGTAGTCGGTGTAACCCTCTGCGCCGTCGGCATAGTACGTGAGCGGGTTGGGCTCGTTCACCGGCAGGTCGTCACGCCAGCGGCGCACGAGGTCAGGATTGGCGATGGCCGCACGACCAACGACGACGGCGTCGGCGACACCGTCGTGAACGATGGCCAGAGCCTCGTCGCGCTCGGTGATGGTGCCAAATCCACTGTTGATCAGGAAGACACCGCCGAAACGGGACCGCAGATTCTGTACGAATTCACCGCGCGGGTCGGCATGAAGCACGCTCAGGTACGCCAAGTCGAGCGAGGCGATCCCGTCGAGGAGAACACCGTAGGTAGCCGTGACGTCGGCGGCATCCGTTTCGAGCGCGTCTTGAATGTTGTGTTCGGGTGAGATACGAAGGCCCACCCGGTCAGCGCCGATCGCCTGAGCGACTGCGGTGACCACGTCGATGACGAACTGGGCGCGCTTTTCGGGCGAGCCGCCAAAGGAATCGTCACGCACGTTGGAGGCCGGCGACAGGAACTCATGCAGCAGGTAACCGTTGGCGCCGTGCAGTTCGACGCCGTCGAATCCGGCCGCGATGGCGTTCTTCGAGGCCAGCACGAATTCATCCAGGATGCCGCCCAGCTCGTCGATAGTCAGAGCGTGCGGCACCGGGTAGTCCTTCTTGCCGTCATAGGTGCGTGTAAGGCCGTTGACGGCGATGGCACTCGGCGCGACGACCGGGTAGCCACCGGTGGTCGCTTCGTGGGTGACCCGGCCGGCGTGCATGACCTGAGCGACGATACGGCCTCCAGCAGCGTGCACTGAGTCGGTGACCGCTTTCCAGCCGGCAAGCTGTTCCGGTTCGACGAGCCCTGGCTGGCCGGTGAAACCCTGGCCCGCATGGCTCGGGTAGGTACCTTCACTCACGATCAGGCCGAGGGTGGCGCGCTGCGCGTAGTACCGGGCAACGAGTTCACCGGGAACACCCGACTGGCCGGAGCGGACGCGGGTCAGCGGCGCCATGACGAGGCGGTTGGGAAGTTCGAGGTCGCCAACGTTCAGCGGAGAAAAGAGTTTCACGGACACTTCTTTCTAAATCATCCGGTCAGTCAGACCGGACATGTTCTTCTGGGAGGCTCCAGGGAAGTCCTGTGCATCCGTAAGCAGAACGGAACGCAGCGGCGCGATATTCCTGCCTGCCAATCAACTGTAAATTCGGGTTCCCGAATCATTCGAATCGGCAATCCGGTTTGACTGCGGCACCGAACTACCCCCATGAGCACCTTGATGTCCCCACCAGCGAACCGCAACCACCCCGTGGCACCGCTCGGGGCCCCGGATGCTCCCGCGTCCGGCCCACAGGTGCCCATTCGGCCACAGCCAGCCCCACCGGCCACAGCGTTGGGGTACAGTCCCTTTCCCCTCGACGCCGATGCTCATCACTTCGGCCTCACCACGAGTACCATGCGTCTTCGGGGCGGAACGGTCGTGGTTCGGCACGGACGCCGCACCGCGAGCGACACGGCAACCATTCTGCTGCACGGCGCCGCCGGCTCGTGGACAACGTGGACGCCCCTGCTGCAGGCCGCCGATGCGACAGGCCGCGACCTGATCGATCTCATCATTCCCGATCTGCCAGGATGGGGCGACTCTCCCGTGGCCTCCGACGAAACGCCATCCGGTGTCGAGTCGATGGCCGAGCTGGTCGCCGACGCAGCCCGCTCCCTCGGCTACGAACACTGGAACGTCGTCGGTCACTCCATGGGTGGCTTCATCGCGCTGCAGCTGGCGGCGAGCGAAAAGCGCGCAACGACATCCGTTGGACTGGTTTCGGCCACCACATTCTCGATCCAGAACAGCGTTCGTCACCCGCTACGCCGGTTTTCGATGCTGCCTGCGTTCACGGCGCTGCTCCTGACCATGCGGATGCTGCAACTCGCCGGCCCCCTCGGCCGCGGCCTGGTGCGGGCTGTCGCGCGCCTTGGTCTGCTACGCGCCCTCGTCGCCCCGTTGTTCAGCCGGCCGGGGGCTGTCGCCTCGACGGTCGTCGCTGCGCTCGGCACCGAGGTCAGGCCAGCCCGGTTCGTTCGCGCGGCCGTGCGGGCCGGCGCCTACGACACAGCCGCCCGGTGGGCGCATATCTGCTGCCCGGTGCGTTCAGTGCACGGTGACCACGATGTGTTCGTGACAGCTGACGATGACGAGCGACTGCGCGCCGCGGTACCGAACTGCGTGATCAGCACCATCGCAGGAGCCGGGCATTTCGGCCAGATCGAACGCCCGCTCGAGGTCTTGCTCCGGCTCGAATTCGCCGATCCCCGGCCGATCCCGGCACCCGCGAGTCAGCCGAACACTTTCTCTAAACCTTGAATTTACCCCCCGAATGGAGGACAGTAGAAGATGTCCTCAGTTCTTCGCAGCTGGGCAGGCCGCGCTTTTATTCGTTTCCGGCTCCCGGTCGGCGCAGCCGTGCAAAGCGCTACCGGGCAACGCGTAACCGATAATCGAAGTGGAAGTGGCGATCGTGGGTTCCCTCACGTACGACCGTGTCGTCGTGGAATTCGAAGACCGAATGCTGGCACACCTGCAGCTCGTGATCATTCAAAAGCTGCGCCGCGGCGAAAGCTTTCTGCTGTCCTGGCGGGACGCCGCCGTGGTCGGTGACGGCCGCAGCTCAGCCTGGCTGCACCCGGCGATTCCGCTGTATTTCAAATTTGCCGGCGGCCACGCACCGACCATCAACCCGAACTGGGTTGCCCAGCTGACCCGTTCGGCCAACAGCGCGCAAGGATTAATCGTCACCGCCGAAGAAAGCGCCGCCGTCGACACCGACGCGGCTGCCAAGATCGAACCGTCCCTCGGCATTCGAGTGGCCGCGCAGACCCGCGCAACCAAGGCCAGCGTCACCAAACGCTGAGTATTCAGCGCGGAACGACGGCGAAGCGACGCAGTGCGAGGGCCGGATTGATCGCCCGTATGGCGGCGACCCGCTCCGGTGCCAAGAACGCGACGGCGACATCCGCGCTTTCACCAAGACTGACCAGGGCAACGCCCATCGGGTCGATGATGAGGCTCGTGCCGACGCCGATCGGCGGTGTGTGATCGGCCGCGGCCAGAAAAACGGTATTCTCCAGTGCCCGAGCCGTGAGCAGGGTGCGCCAATGGTGTTCTTTGAGCGGACCCCGCACCCACTCAGACGGCACAAGCACGAGGGTGGCCCCAGCATCGACGAGCCGACGTGTGACCTCGGGAAAACGCACGTCGTAGCAGGTTTGCAGGGCCACTCGCAGCCCGCCGACGTCAAAGATCTCCGGATCAGTCACTGTGCCCGGCAGCACCCACTGTGATTCGCGATCGCCGAACGCGTCGTAGAGGTGCAGTTTGCGGTAGGTCGCTACGAGGCGTCCGGTTGGATCGACGGCGACAAGGGTGTTGGAAAACCGGGACGGGTCTGCGGTCGTTTCGAGCATGCCAGCGACGATATGAACGCTCAGCTCTGCGGCGAGCGCGGCCAACGCCGTAACGAATTCTCCATCGAGTGGTTCGGCTGCCGCCACAAACGACGGCCCGAGTTTCGGCTCAAAGAAGGCGGAGTACTCGGGAAAGACCACGAGGTGGGCGCCGCGCCCGGCGGCCGTGGTCGCGAGCTGTCGCAGCACGGCGCGATTGTGCGCCCGATCAGGCCCCGGCGCGAATTGGGCGACTGCCACGCCGACTATGCTCGCTTCGGCAATGCTGGCTTGATCACTTGCGGCGCCTGAAGTCATGGCGAAAGCCTAGCTGTTGGCTGGATACCGGCACCCCTGCCGAGGCCGACCAGTGAAAGGATTGCTCTTGGCAGGCAACTCGGGGGGTTTCGAAGGCTTTCGTTAACAATTGCTGGGTAGGTTCATAGGGTGACTTCCGTTCTCGCTTCGCGCCTCACGGCATCCCCGCTACCCGGACGATCCCTGTGGATGCGGCGCTCACCCGGCTGGTCGGCAGGTCTCGTAGGGCTGGTGGCTTGTCTGATCTCGTTCGCCTGGTCCTGGCAGCCGTCGTATTGGGGCGATGAGGCTGCGAGCATTATGTCGGCTGAACGATCGCTGCCCTCGCTGTTCGGCATGCTCGACAACGTGGATGCCGTGCACGGCGTGTATTACCTGTTTCTACACGGCTGGATCGATCTCTTCGGCAGTTCGGAGCTCTCCACCCGGCTGCCGAGTGCGATCGCGATCGGTGTCGCCGCGTCGGGGACTGTTGTTCTGGCTCGGTTCTTCATGGGGTCGCGAGTGGCGATCGGCGGTGGCCTGGTCTTCGCTCTGATTCCCCGGGTCACCTATATGGGCTCCGAAGCGCGATCCACCGCTATCGCGACGGCTATCGGGGTCTGGCTCACCGTGCTGCTCGTGCACGCGGTGCGCAGCGAAGGCGCGCGTCGAAGCCACCAGATCCTGCTGTGGGGCGGATATTCCCTGCTGCTCGCGCTCGGCATCTACGTCTTTCTATTTTTGGCTTTGCTGCTGCCGGTGCACGCAGTGGTGGTTCTGGTGCTGGCGCGCTCGCATCTCCTGTGGCGCAGCGTCGTCGCCTGGGTGAGCGCGAGCGCACTCGGGCTGCTGCTGGCCGCCCCGATATTTCTGGCGGGTTCCGCGCAGCGGGAACAGATCGCGTTCATCGGCCGACGGCCACAGGTGACGGTCTCAGAGGCAGCGGTGATGCAGTGGTTCGACACTATTCCGGTGGCGATCGTGGCATGGGCGCTCATCCTCGTGGCAGTGCTCGCGGTGTTCCTGCGCGGTCCCGTTACCCATCGGTCCACCGGATTGCCCGGACGCGCTGGGCTGGCAGTCTTTGTGGCGTGGATGGTGATACCCAGTGCCATTCTGCTCATCGGCACCCAACTGGTACCGATGTATTCGTTGCGCTACCTGTCGCTCTGTGCCCCGGCGGTGGGCATCGTCATTGCCGTCGGCGTTGCAGCGCTCGCCAACAACTGGTTGCGGGCAGCGAGCGTGCTGGCGCTGGTGGCCGTGATCGTGCCTGCTTACGCCGCGCAACGCGGTGACTTCGGCAAGAACGAGGGAAGCGACTGGCGCCAGGCCGCCGACATCATCGCCACCGAAGCGACGCCCGGTGATGGCGTTGTCTTCGACCAAAGCGTGCGCCCGTCACGGGTCCCGCGGCTGGCTATGCATCTCTACCCCGAGGCCTTCGCCGGCCTGCATGATGTGACCCTCACCCGCCCCTACGACGCCACGACCTGGCTGTGGGACGAGGTGGAACCGCTGACCGACGCGCTGCCGGCCGTGACAGCCCTCGACCGCGTCTGGCTCCTGCAATACTCGGGAAGTGGAGATTCGCGAAGAGAAACGGATGTCCGCACGCTCACCGTTCAAGGATTCCACGTCGCCCAGTCGACACTGGTAAACCGCACCCGCATCATTGAAATGACGAGGTAACGTCGTGCCTACCAACTCTGTACCTACCACCCTGGTACTTGTACCGACCTACAACGAGGCAGAAAATATTGCCTCGATCGTGGATCGGCTGCGTTTCAGTGTGCCCGACGTGCACATCCTGGTCGTCGATGATTCGTCCCCCGATGGCACGGGCGCACTCGCCGACGGCCTGGCGGCCCGGGATCCGAACGTTCACGTGCTGCATCGCACCGAAAAGACCGGGCTCGGTGCAGCGTATCTCGACGGCTTCGGCTGGGGCCTTTCCCGCGGTTATACCCAACTGGTGCAGATCGATGCCGACGGCTCCCACCTGCCAGAGCAGCTCACGAGTCTGCTGGCGGCGGCCGACACGGCCGACGTCGTGATGGGGTCACGCTGGGTGCCCGGCGGAGCCATCGAAAATTGGCCCTGGCACCGGCGTGCGCTCTCCCGTGGAGGATCATTCTATTCCCGCTTGCTGTTGCGACTGCCGCAACGAGACGCTACCGGTGGCTACCGGGTTTACTCGGCCCAGGCCCTCGAACGGATGGACCTTTCCAGCGTGGACAGCCTCGGCTATTGCTTTCAGATCGAAATGCTTCTGCACGCCGTGCGGGCCGACCTGCGCGTGGTCGAGGTACCGATCACATTCGTCGAGCGGGTACGAGGAGCGTCGAAGATGAGTCCACGCATCGCCGTGGAGGCGATGGCCCGCGTAACACTGTGGGGCGTGATGGGTATGGGTATCAGCCGAACAGGCGCACGCGAGGCCGCTGCGGCCGCACGTCAAGCCTGAATTTGACGTATTTCGGTGTTTGAGTCGATTTGACTATATGATGATCTCAGCAGTTAGAGTCACTTCGACCTTTACGACTGGATCCCCGTGCTGGAGCATCATCTGACCGAGCAGAGCCCGCTCGAGCATGGAAGCGCCCGAGCAACCCTGGCCGTCTCAACGGTGATCTTCACCCTGCGCCGGGACGACACGTCGGGACGCAAGACTTTGTGGCTGCCCCTCGTGCGCCGCACCCGCGAGCCACATCTCGGCCTCTGGGCGCTGCCCGGCGGCTGGCTGCCGGCCGACGAGGAACTCGCCGCGGCCGCTGCCCGCACCCTGCGTGAGACAACCGATCTCTCGCCGCGGTACCTCGAGCAGTTGTACACCTTCGGTGATATAGACCGCTCCCCCGGGCTGCGCGTGGTATCTGTCGTCTACTGGGCGCTCGTGCGTTCCGAAGTCGCGGAGCGGGCATCCGTTGGAGAGAACGTGCGCTGGTTCGCGGCGGACAGACTTCCTCCACTCGCCTTCGACCACAACCGCATCGTGGAATACGCGCTCTGGCGGCTACGTACCAAGGTGGAATATGCCCGCATCGCCCACGCGTTCCTCGGCGACACGTTCACCCTCGCCCAACTGCGCGGGGTACACGAGGCCGTGCTGCAGAAAGCACTCGACCCGGCAAATTTTCGCCGGTCGATCGAGGCGAGCGGCAGCCTGATCAGCACCGACCAATATGTGGCCGGGGCGCGGCATCGACCAGCACGGCTCTACCGCTATGACGATCAGGCCGCGGCGCACGACCCACCCGGACCGACTGTCTGAACCACTGTGTCGCACTTTCCACCCCACCACTTTCAAGGAGCACGGCCATGACTATTCCCTCGGTCGAGACCACCATTCGTCTCATCAGCACCGGCAAAGTCGCCGGCAGCACGTGCAGCACCGACCTGGCGACCCCTCCGTGGGAGTTCGACGCCGGCACGCCCGGCTACGGACCCGGTTCGTCGATGGGCGACGTGATACCGGCCGGGTCGCCCCGTCAGGGCGCGCTGCCGGAGCGCTACCGCACCGCCTCACCGGAGGAACTCGGCGCACGTATCGTCGAAGCCAAAAACGTGCTCGGCGATTCGGTGGTCATCCTCGGTCACTTCTATCAGCGCGATGAGGTGCTGCGCCACGCGGATTTCGTCGGCGATTCCTTTCAGCTGGCCCAGGCCACGCAGAGCCGTCCCGACGCAGCCGCGATCGTGTTCTGCGGCGTGCACTTCATGGCAGAAACCGCCGATCTGCTCTCCGGCGGCGACCAGGCCGTGATTCTGCCCAACCTCGCCGCCGGCTGTTCCATGGCCGACATGGCCGACATCGACTCCGTCACCGAGTGCTGGGAGCAGCTCGAGGAACTCTACGGCACGGCTCCGGATGCTTCCGGCCGGGTTCCGGTGATCCCCGTCACCTACATGAACTCCTCCGCGGCGCTCAAAGGCTTTTGCGGCGAGCACGGCGGCATCGTCTGCACCTCCTCGAACGCCCAGGCCGTGCTCGAGTGGGCGTTCGAACGTGGCCAGCGGGTTCTGTTCTTTCCCGACCAGCACCTCGGCCGCAACACCGCCAAAGCCATGGGCGTTCCGCTGGCGCAGATGCCGATGTGGAACCCGACCAAGCCCCTCGGCGGCAATACGGCTGCCCAACTCGATGACGCCCGGGTCGTGCTCTGGCACGGCTTCTGCAGCGTGCACCGCCGCTTCACCGTGCCGCAGATCCAGGCCGCCCGCGCTGAACACCCGGGCGTGCGGGTCTTGGTGCACCCGGAATGCCCGATGGAGGTCGTTGACGCCGCCGACTCGGCCGGATCCACCGACTTCATCGCCAAGACGATCGCCGCCGCTCCGGCCGGCACGACCTTTGCGATCGGAACCGAGATCAACCTCGTGAACCGTCTCGCCGCCGAGCATCCCGAGCATGAGATCTTCTGCCTCGACCCGGTGATCTGCCCCTGCTCGACCATGTACCGCATCCACGCCGGCTACCTGGCCTGGGTGCTCGAGGCACTCGTCGGCGGTGGCGAAGCGCCAGGTAAGGTTCTCAACCAGATCACGGTCTCGGCCGATGTTGCCGGTCACGCCCGACTTGCCCTCGAGCGGATGCTCGCAGCCCGGCCACCGGTTCTGGTCGGCGCCTGACATGGCGTCGATCCTCGTCATCGGCAGCGGCCTCGGCGGCTTGCTGGCCGCCGTGCGCGCGGCGGATGCCGGACACCATGTGGTCCTCGTCACCAAGTCGGTACTGCCAGAGAGCAATACCCGCTACGCGCAGGGTGGCATTGCCGCTGCCCTATTTCGGGACGACTCGGTCGACGCGCACGTGCTCGACACCCTGCGCGCCGGCGCCGGACTGTGCGAGCCGGCCGCGGTACGGGTGCTCTGCGAAGAAGGCCCGGCCCGGGTGCGCGACCTCATCCGCTTCGGCGTGGACTTCGACCGGGACGAGTCGGGCGTGGCCCGCGGATTGGAAGCGGCACATTCACGCTCGCGGGTCGTGCACGCCGGCGGCGACGCGACCGGGGCCGCCGTCGAGGCTGCCCTCGTGGCGACCGTGCGACGCCGGGCCTCGATCGACGTGCGCGAACATACGATGCTCGTCGACCTGGTGGTCGACGGCGGTATCGTGGGCGGCGCCCGCGTTCTCGGCCCGGACAACGTGCAGCGAAGCGTCGAAGCCGACGCCGTGATCCTCGCCACCGGCGGTGCCGGCGCCCTCTACACCCACACCACCAATCCCTCGGTCGCGACCGGTGATGGAGTAGCGGCGGCGTACCGTGCCGGCGCAGACGTTGCCGATCTGGAGTTCTACCAGTTTCACCCGACCGCCCTGGCTGTACCCGGCACCCCGCTCGTGTCCGAGGCGGTGCGGGGTGAAGGCGCCGTTCTGCGCAATCTCCTCGCCGATCGCTTCATGCTCGCCGAACACCCCGACGCCGAACTCGCGCCACGCGATGTCGTCGCCCGCGCCATCGCCCGCCAGATGGAACGCCAGGGCGGCGCCCCGGTACGGCTCGACGCGACCGCGCTCGGACGCGAGCTGCTCGAAACCCGGTTCCCCACCATCACGTCAGCGTGCCGGGCGGCAGGTCTCGACTGGGCGATCGAGGCCATCCCGGTGGCGCCGGCCGCGCACTACTGGATGGGCGGCGTCGCAACGGATACCTGGGCCCGCACCAGCCTGCCCGGGCTCTTCGCCGTCGGCGAGGTCGCTCGCACCGGAGCGCACGGCGCCAACCGGCTCGCCTCCAATTCTTTGCTCGAAGCGGCGGTTTTCGCCGACCGCGCAGTGCGGGCGCTCGGCCAGCCGTGGCCGGCCGGCGCGACCCGCACCGCAAATCGCCCCCATCCGCCGGTTGAATTCTCGGCCAGCTCGATCCATGGCCTGCCCGACGAGACCGCCATAAAGTTACCGTCGGCTGACGCCAACACGCTGGTTGATCGCCCCGCGCTCCAACAGCTCCTCTGGGACCTCGCCGGGGTGCACCGTTCGGGTGGCGGCCTGGCTACCGCCGCCGCCCTCCTCGCCGAGTGGACCGCACCGGAACACACCAGCACCTCGGTCGCCGCCCTCGAAGACCGCAACCTGCTCGGTCTCGGCCGGCTGCTCGTGGCCGCCGCCCTGGCCCGCAAAGAGTCCCGCGGCGCGCACTACCGCTCGGACTTTCCCGAGCCCCGGCCCGAACTGGCCCGCTCAGTCTCGCAGACACGACACGACCAACCACTCCCACTCGTTGCGGCCCAGGAGGCCATCGCATGCTGACCGACCATTCCATCACCATTGTTGTGCAGGCCGCCCTCGACGAGGACGCCCCGTGGGGCGATCTCACCTCGGCCGTGCTCATTCCCGACGACGCCGTCGCGACGGCCCGGCTCGAAGCGCGCGAACCGGGCGTATTCAGCGGAGGCGCCGTGTTCGCCGCCGCCTTCGCCCTGACCGACGCCCGCATCGACGTACGCCAGTTCGTCGCCGACGGCGACTCGTTCGCCGCGGGTGCAACGCTCGCCGAGGTGACCGGCCCGGCCCGCGGCATCCTGCAGGCGGAGCGCATCGGCCTGAACTTCGTGCAGCGGATGAGCGGAATCGCCACCTTGACCGCCCGGTACGTGGCCGAGACGGCTGGCACCCAGGCCCGCATCGTGGACACCCGTAAGACCACCCCCGGGCTGCGCGCCCTGGAGCGGCAGGCCGTTCGCGATGGCGGCGGCCACAACCACCGGTTCAGCCTCTCCGACACCGTCATGGCCAAGGACAACCACCTCGCTGTGCTCGCGGCCGGGCCACTCAGCCTGACCGAGGCGCTGCTGGCCGTGCGCGCCCGCCTCTCGCACACCACCCACTTCGAGGTGGAGGTCGACCGCCTCGACCAGATCGAAGATGTAATCGCCGCCGGCATCGACACGATCATGCTCGACAATTTCAGCCCCGACGACCTGCTCGCGGGCGTCGCTCAGGTCGCCGGGCGCGCGATCGTCGAGGCGAGCGGCGGTGTGTCGCTGGCGACGGTACGCGAGATCGCGGCATCCGGTGTCGATGTCATCTCGGTGGGAGCGCTCACACACAGCGTGCACTCTCTCGACCTCGGCCTCGATATCGCCATTCGAGTGAACACGCCGGCCGGGTTCGCGCTTTAGACCCATGATCTACCTGGACAACGCCGCGACGACCCCGGTGCGCCGCGAAGCACTCGAGGCCCTGTGGCCGCATCTGACCGGCAGTTTCGGCAACCCGTCGAGCCACCATCAGGTCGGCGAAGCTGCGGCGGCCGCACTGCTGGAGGCACGGCGCAGCGTGGCGCAGTCGCTCGGGTGTCGTCCCGGCGAGGTTGTGTTCACGAGCGGCGGCACCGAGAGCGACAACCTCGCAATCAAAGGCATAGCGCTGGGCACCCCGCGCGGCCGCCACGTGGTCACCACCGCGATCGAGCACGAAGCCGTACTGGAATCCTGCGACTACCTGCACCGCCTGCACGGTTTCGAGATCACACTGCTGCCGGTGGATGCCGCCGGCCGCGTCGACCCCGCCGGCCTGGCCCGTGCGCTTCGGCCCGACACGACCCTGGTCTCCGTGCACTATGCCAACAATGAGGTCGGCACGGTGCAGCCCCTGGCCGAGCTGGCCGCTGTAGCTCACGCCGCTGGAGTTTCGTTCCACACCGATGCGGTACAGGCCGGCGGCTGGCTCGACCTCGATGTGACGAGGCTCGGCGTGGATGCGCTGAGCCTGTCCGGCCACAAACTCGGCGCTCCCCCCGGCATCGGTGCCGTCTTTCTGCGCGGGCGTCTGGCGATCGAACCGTTGGTGCACGGTGGCGGGCAGGAACGAGGCAAACGCAGCGGTACCGAGAACGTCGCCGGGGCGGTGGCTCTGGCCGTGGCGCTACGCCTGGCCGTCGCCGAACGCGCTCTGGCCGCCAGTAGAACCGGCGCTCTGCGCGATGAATTTATCGCCACCGTGCTGGGCGAGACCCCATCGGCCCGCCTCACCGGACACCGCACCGAACGCCTGCCGGGCACAGCGTCGTTCGTGTTTCCGGGCACGAGCGGCGAGGCGGTGCTACTTGAGCTTGAACAACGTGGCATCGTGTGTTCGAGTGGGTCCGCCTGCGCGGCCGGAAGCAGCGAACCGTCGCACGTGCTCACGGCGATGGGCTTGTCGGCCGACGTGGCTCAGACGGCGGTGCGGTTCACGCTGGGCGCTGGTACGACAGCGGCGGACGCGGCCGCGGCCGCGGCATCCGTTCGGGCTGCTGTCGCCGCGGTGGCCCGGCTGCGTGGGTAGCAAATTTTTCCCCGGTAGCCCACAGCATGACCTGATATTGTCAGGACAACTAACCAAAGCTCTTGGCATGTCAGTGAAGGGGCCACATGAGCGCGCAGGAAGAAAACACCCTCCCCATGGGAATGTTCATGGATCTGGAACGGTCCGGGCCGATTCCGCTGTACTTTCAAGTTTCCCAGCGCATCGAAAAGGCCATCCTCAGCGGTGAGCTGCCCGCCGGTTCACGCCTCGAGAACGAGGTCGCCCTCGGCCAGCGGCTGGGCCTCAGCCGCCCAACCGTGCGCCGTGCCATCCAGGAAATCGTTGACAAGGGCCTGCTGGTGCGCCGTCGCGGCATCGGCACCCAGGTCGTGCACGGCCAAGTGACGCGCAAGGTCGAGTTGACCAGCCTCTACGACGACCTCACCAGCACGCACAAGGTGCCATCGACCCACCTGCTGACCCTCGAATCGCAGGCAGCGGATGCGAAAACAGCCGAGCGCCTCGGAATCGACGAGGGTAGTCAAACGTTGCACCTGCGCCGCGTGCGGCTGGCTGACGACGTGCCCGTCGCCGTGATGGAAAACTGGCTCCCCGAGGAGTTCATCGGCATCGAACCGGGTGATCTCGTCGCGCACGGCCTGTACCAGGTGTTGCGTTCACGAGGTGTCACGATGCGGGTAGCCCGCCAGCACATCGGTGCCCGCAAGTCCACCAACGAGGAGTCCGTGTTGCTGGAGATCGAGAAGAACTCGGCCCTGCTTACGATGGACCGCACAGCATTCGACAACTCAGGTCGCGCTGTCGAGTTCGGCCAACACTGCTACCGCCCCGACTTATACTCCTTCGAGGTGACGCTGGTCGAGAAGTAGCGCAACGACGTCTGGCCGCCTGAACCCCCACAGGGTCAGACGGCCAGATTTTTTCCTGAGGCGAGCTAGGCGCGAGCGAGCTCGTGCGCCAGCGCGTCGAGTTCTGCTCCGCCTGCCATGAGCTTGGTCATTTCCTCGATGGTGATCTCGCTCTTCTTGAAATCGCCGAGGCTGGTTCCGCGCTTGAGCAGCAGGAACCGGTCGCCGACGGGATAGGCGTGGTGCGGGTTGTGCGTGATGAAAACTACGCCGAGGCCGCGGTCGCGGGCCTGCGCGATGTATTTGAGCACCACACCGGCCTGCTTGACGCCCAGAGCGGAGGTCGGCTCGTCGAGGATGACGACCTTCGCGCCGAAATACACGGCGCGTGCGATGGCCACCGACTGGCGTTCACCGCCCGACAGGGTGCCGATCGGCTGGTCGACATCGCGCAGGTCGATGCCCATCTTGGCGAGCTCTTCCTTGGTGATCCGGCGCATGCCCTTGACGTCCAGCTGGCTGAACGGGCCGAACCCACGAGTCACCTCCGAGCCCAGAAAGAAGTTTCGCCAGACCGGCATCAGCGGAACCACGGCGAGATCCTGGTAGACCGTCGCGATCCCCAGGTCCAGGGCCTCACGCGGGCTGCCGAAGATGCGCTCAATCCCGTAGGCGAGCAGTTTGCCCTGGGTGTGGGCGTGCGCCCCGGACAGAATCTTGATGAACGTCGACTTTCCGGCACCGTTGTCCCCCAGCACACAGAGGACTTCACCGACCCCGACCGAGGCCGACACACCCTGCAGCGCCAAAATGGAACCGTAGGTCTTGCCGATGTCCCGAACTTCGAGAATGGGCGGGGCAGCGGATGCTTCTGCGTGCGTCATGAGCGAACTCCTGCCTGGCGGCGTACATAGAGGTTGACGAGCACGGCCAGCAGCAGCATCCCCCCGAGGAAAGCCTTGAGCCAGTTGTTGTCCCACTGGGCAAACACGATGCCCTGTAGGGTCATGCCGTAGATGAGGGCACCGAGCGCCGCACCGATGGCCGATCCGTAGCCACCGGTCAGCAGGCATCCGCCGACCACGGCACAGATGATGTAGATGAACTCCTGGCCGATGCCCGTGGTGGCCTGCACCGTGGATACATCGAACAGCTGCAGCATTCCGACCAGCCACCCGGCACCGGCCGTGGTCATGAACAGGCCCATTTTGACCTTCATGACCGGCACGCCGACCTGGCGGGAGCTGGTGATCTGTCCACCGACCGCGAAGATCCAGTTACCTGAGCGGGTACGCAGCAGAATCCAGGTGGCGAGGGCAGTAATAGCGAGCCACCAGACGATGGAGATCTTTACGTCCATGCCGAACAGGCTGAAGGAAGAGCCAAAGAACACCCTGACGGCATCGAAGCCGGGCACGGCGCTCATGCCCTGAATTGATACGGTGCCGGTGATGATCTTCGTGACGGCAAGGTTCACTCCCTGCAGAATGAAAAAGGTGGCGAGCGTCACGATGAAGCTCGGCAGGCCGGTCTTCATCACTACGAAGGCGTTTGCCGCACCGATGGCCAGGGCGATAGCCAGGGCGATGACGAGGGCGAGCCAGATATTGACGCCCCACTCGGTCGTGACGATCCCAACGATCAGTCCCGTTGTACCGACCATGGCACCGGCGGAGAGGTCGAACTCTCCGCCGATCATGAGCAGGGCCACCGCGACGGCCATGATGCCGAACAGGGATGCGGAGTAGAGCCAGGTGGCCACGCCCGCCGGTGTCAGAAACGCCTGCGTTGAGACCGAGAAGAAGATGAAAATGGCGAGGGCGGCAACCGCTGCGCCGACCTCGGGTCGGCGCAGCAGCGTGATGATCAGGCCGGCGGGCTTGATCCGTTCATCGGTCACCGCGGATGCGGTGAGAGTCATCGCGTTCCATTCTTCGCGAACTTCGCGACCTGATCGGCGTTGTCCTTCGTAACGAAGCCGGGGCCGGAGTAGACCGGCAGACCGCCACCGACAACATCGCCGTTGCGAGCCTGCAGGGTGAGGAACGTCACCGGGAGGTAGCCCTGGGAGTAGGGCTGCTGGTCGACGGCGAACAGGATCTTGTTGTCGAGGATCAACTGGGTGACGTCGGAGGACACGTCAAAGGTCGCCAGTTGTGCCGTGCTGGCGGCTTCCTCGATGGCCTGGCTGGCCGCGACGGCGATGCCCGGGTTCAGGGTGAGCACGCCATCGATGGACGAGTCCGCCAGAAGGCTGCTCTTGATGGTGTTCTGAGCGTCCGCGACGTTCGCGACGTCGACCTGAACGTTGGTGACCGTGCCGCCGAGGGTGTCAGCTGCTCCATCGCAGCGTTCTTCCAGTCCGGTGTTGCCGGCCTCGTGAATGACGCAGATGACATTGCTGACACCGGCATTGGCAAGCTGCTCCCCCGCGCCCTGGCCGGCGATGAACTCACTCTGACCGATGTGGGTCTGAGCACCGAATTCCTTGGACTGGTCGAGGCCGGAGTTGATCGTGATCACCGGGATGCCGGCGGCGACCGCCTTTTCAACCGCGTTCTGGACACCGTCGGGGTTGGCCATAGAGACGATGAGACCGTCTGGGTTCGTGGCGATAGCTGCGTCGATCAGCTGGCTCTGCTTCACCGGGTCGCCATCGCCTTGGTACGTGACGGTGACCCCCAAATCGGTGCCGGCCTGCTCCGCACCGCTCTTAACGACGTCCCAGAAGGTATCTCCCGGGGAGCCGTGGGTGACGACCGCGATCGTGATCTTGTCGCCGGATGCCGCGGCGTCGGTGGTCGTGGTGGCCGCAGTGTTGGTGGCGGCCGTGCAACCGGTAAGGGCGAGGGGCAGGACGACGAGCGCCGTCATCCAGCGATATTTGAGCTTCATGAGTGAATCCTCCATTGGATGCATGTGAATAGTGCTGTGTGTGGTGCGGGTGGTGCTGTCGGGACTGAGATGTTTTAGGGAGTCGCCAAACCGGCGATAAAATCGATGCTGATGCGCACATCAGAGAGCGGGCCCTGGCCGACGGGTGGGTTTTCGGTCAGGATGGTGTCCTGCTCGAGCACGTAGTAGCCCGCATAACCGGCCGCCTCCAGCGAACGAACGATCGATGCGATGTCGATATCGCCGGATCCGAGCGGCGCGTACAGGCCCAGGCGCACTGCGTCGGTGTAGCTCAGGTCCTTGCGCTGTACCCGCTCGGCCAGTTCCCGGCGCACGTCCTTGAGGTGTACGTGGCTGATCCTGGCGGCGTTGCTGCGAGCCAGCTCAACCGGGTCGGTTCCACCGATGAGAAGGTGCCCGGTGTCGAGGCAGAGCCCGATCTGGGAGCCGTTCAACACCCGCGCAACATCGTCGCTCGATTCGATCATCGTTCCGACGTGCGGGTGGATCGATGCCACCACGCCACGTGCGGCTGCCGTTTGCACCAGACGATCGAGGTTGACGAGCAGTGTGACCCATTCCTGCTCGCTCAGCGCCGGCCTCGAGTCGTAACCGACCTGGCCGGTGTCGGCCGAGAGAACGAGCCGGGTTGCCCCGGCCGCGACGAACGAGTCGAGTTCAGCTTCGATAGCCGGAACGGGATCGATATCCACGTCGTGCAGCACAATCGGCAAGAATCCGCCGACGGCCTTCAGCCCGGCATCGGAGAGAGTCGCCGATTTGTCGCTGGGACTAGCCGGAAGAAATCCTTCGGGGCCGAATTCCGTGGCCACGACACCGAGGTCTCGCATCTCGCCGAGAACGCGCTCGGGGGTGAGCTGAAATCCCCAACCGGGAACTTCGCACACGCCCCAGGAAATCGGTGCGGCAGCGATGCGGCTTAGGAGATTAGCGGATGCCTCGACCACGTTCAGCGCTTGACTTCATCGAGGCGCACCGGGCGACCTTCGGCACGGGACAGTTCGGCGGCCTCGGCGATGAAGAGCGCTTCGAGGGCGTCCCGCGGGGTGCACGGACTTGCGGTTTCACCCGCAGCGACAGCGACGAATCGGGCGAGCTCTGCTGCATAGGCGGGAGCGAATCGTTCCTGAAAGTTCGGCCAGGCCGACTCAGTGGGAAAGCTAACGCCCGGCTCAGCGCTGGTCAGTGGAACGCGCTCGTCGAGTCCGACCGATCGGTTTCCGAGGCTTCCGGCGAGTTCCATGCGCACGTCGTAGCCCGCGCCGTTGTAGCGCGAGCCCTGCACCGTGACCAGCGTGCCATCGTCGAGGGTGAGCAGGGCGGCGGACTCGTCGACGTCGCCGGCGTCGGCGAAGAAGGGGGCACCGCGGTTGGCGCCGGTCGCGAATACCGTAGCAACCTCGCGGCCGGTGACCCAGCGCAGAATGTCGAAGTCATGGATGTGGCAGTCGCGGTAGATTCCACCGCTGGTGGGAATGTACTCCGCCGGCGGTGGAGTCGGGTCGCAGGTCAACAGATGCATCCGACGCAATTCGCCGATGTCACCCGCCTGCAGGGCACGCTTGGCTTCCACATAACCAGCGTCGAATCGGCGCTGGAATCCGATCTGCACCGGAACGTCGCGACGCTCGACCTCTTCAACGAGCGCGATGCTCGAAGCGAGGCTTTCGGCGAGCGGCTTCTCACAAAAGGTGGGGATACCGGCGCGCACGGCCCGCACGATGAGCTCGGCGTGGGCCGAGGTCGGGGCGGCAATCACAATGCCGTCCGGCTTCGAGGCGAATGCATCGTCGATCGTGGCGGATTCTGAGCCGACCGAAGCGGCAGCGGCAGCGGCGCGGGCTGGGTCGAGGTCGGCGATCAGGAGGTCGGTGACACCGGACTGTGCCTTCAACGTGCCGACGTGGGAGAGCCCGATCCTGCCGGCACCCAGAACTACGAATCGCACTTTATTGCCTCCACATTAAATTTGTTTTATTGTCCTAATGTTGTTGCTTTTGACCACGGTATACGGTTGCCAAACCGCCGTCAAGTGTTTGTCTTGACATACGAACAAATCTTTTCGACATGGGCTAGGCCCCTAGATAGGGGCGCTGATTTTCACGCTGCGCTACGTATTCCGCTCGTGCTTGTGTCGTGCTCTCGAGGACAGAGGCTTCGGCCACCGGCACGTCCCACCAACTCTCCGTATCGGGCGAAAACAGGAGGGGGTCGCTATTGATATGAATCAGGGTCGCCGTTGTGGAAGCCTTCGCCGTTGCCACAGCCACGGCCAGTTCAGCGATGGCGTCTGGCCCGGGCTCTACCCTGATCACGGCTATCCCGAGACTTGCCGCGTTGGCAGCCAGGTCGATCGGCAGCGTTACCTCCGTTTCAAAATTGTTGTGGGACTTGTCCTGAAAACGGTATTGCGTGCCATAGCGCTGCGAGCCGACTGTGTCGCTCAGATGGCCGATGGACGCGTAGCCGTGATTTTGCACGAGCACGATGATGAATTTTAGGCCCTCCGCCACAGCCGACACGATCTCCGTGTGCATCATGAGATAAGAACCGTCGCCGACCATGACGATCGAGTCGCGATCCGGGGCAGCCCGCCGCACACCGATGCCTCCGGCGATCTCGTACCCCATGCAGGAGAAGCCGTATTCCACGTGGTAGCCGAGTTCGTCGCGTACCCGCCAAAGCTTGTGCAGGTCGCCAGGCAGCGAACCGGCCGCGCACACGACGACATCGCGCGGGTCGGAGGCCTGTTGCACCGCACCAATGATCTCGGACTGGGCCGGCAACGGCCGCCTACTCGGGGCGATGGCCGCATCGACGACCGAATTCCACTCCACCTTCTCCAAGCGGATGCGATCGGCGAATTCAGCGTCGACCCGGTACCGATCGAGACCCACGGTGAGCTCAAGGAGTGCTTCCCGGGCATCCGCTACCACCGAAATTGCCGCGCCATGCTTGATCGCGTCGAAGGACGCGACGTTGATGTTGACGAAGCGCACGCCGGGGTGCTGGAAGGCGGTGCGGCTGGCGGTCGTGAAGTCGCTGTACCGCGTGCCGATCCCGATGACTAGGTCGGCGTCACGGGCGATGCGGTTGGCGGCCGTGGTGCCGGTAGCACCCACCGCGCCGAGGCACTGTGGGTGGTCCCAAACCAGGGATCCGACGCCAGCCTGTGAGGTTCCGACAGGAATCCCGGTCAGCTCGACGAACGCGGCGAGCGCCGCAGCCGCATCGGAGTAGATGACGCCGCCACCGGCGACGATCATGGGGCGTTTAGCCTCAAGAATAGCGCGCACGACCTGGTCGATGATGCCGCGATCCGGCCTGGGGCGACGGATCGGCCACTCCCGATCGGCGAGAAACTTCACCGGCACGTCCAACGCCTGCGCCTGCACGTCCTCGGGGAGGCATAGCGTGACCGCGCCGGTTTCGACCGGATCAGTGAGCACCCGCAGGGCGCCGATGGCCGCCGAAAACAGCTGTTCAGGGCGCTGCACCCGGTCGAAGAACCGCGACAGGGGCTTGAAGGCATCGTTCACGCTGATGCTCGCGTCGTTCGGAAGTTCTAGCTGCTGCAGCACCGGGTCAGCCGCCCGGGTAGCGAACGTGTCAGAGGGAAGGAGCAGAACGGGCAAACGGTTAATTGTCGCGAGGGCGGCACCGGTGAGCATATTGGTGGCACCCGGCCCCACCGAGGCAGTGCAAGCGAAGGTCGACCGACGCCGACGCATCCTGGCGAAAGCCACAGATTCGTGCACCATCCCCTGCTCGTTGCGCGCCTGGTGATACGGCATCAGCGAGGGGTCCTCGACGGAGAGCTGTTTGAGGGCTTGGCCGATGCCGGCGACGTTTCCGTGGCCGAAGATGCCGAAGGTGCCCACGATGGTGCGCTCGCGCACATCGCCGTCGACCGTGTACTGGTGGGCTAGAAACTCAATGAGCGCCTGGCTAACTGTCATACGACGAGTAGTCACTGCGTTGTGTCCTTTCGGGTACTGCCGGTCGCTGCCGGAGAAATCGGATTATGACGTGTACGGAAGACGGGAATCAAATTCCTGGCCCACCCAGGTGTCGCGGATCCAGCCGTGCGCCGGATCATCGCGGATGCGCCACGAGCGGTCGGGATCCGGCCCGGCCATCACGTTAAGGTAGTAGAGGTCGTAGCCGGGGGCTGCGACGCACGGGCCGTGCCAGCCGAATGGCACGAGGGCGACGTCGCCGGTGTGCACCTCCGCCATGATGTCGATGTCTCCGGCCTCGGAGGAATACGTGCGCATGAGGCCGAACGGGCTCGCCGTCTCCGGCGCGACCTGGCCACGGGTGACTGCGGTCTCGAAGTAGTAGATCTCCTCGAGGCTCGACTCCACACCGGGCGCATATTCATCGTGCTTGTGCGGCGGGTAACTCGACCAGTTCTCGGCCGGGGTGATCACCTCACACACGATCAACCGGTCGGCCGCGAGGCTGGCCGGGGTGCCGAAGTTGTGCACTTGGCGGCTCGAGCGACCAGCCCCGCGCAGCTCGATCGGGACATCCGCTACCGGAAGGTAGGCCACCGGAAGCGCCTGGTCGGTCGGCGCCTCGGCCACCGCCACCCGGCCAGCACCTTCGATCGAGAGCGCGGTGCCGGTGGGCAGGTACAGGGTGTCGGTGGGTCCGTGAAAAACGGATGCTCGTCCCGCGAGATCCTGCACGCGCGCCTCGGTCTCCCCCCGGAGCGTGTACCGCACCGTGAACGACCCTGCGAGAGGAACCACGATGCGCTCCACGGCCTCCGCAGCCAGCGTCTGGGCGTCGCCCGCGGCGAGGGCCGCGACGCGGATACCGGTGTAGCGCCATCCGCTGATGGCCCTGTCGACGACGGTTTCCCAGCCGTCGCGTTCGAGGGAGCCCAGGGCGTAGAACCAGTCAGCGGATGGGGTTGTCATCGTTAGTTGTTCTCGGGGAAGCCGAGGTTGATGCCGCCGTGGCTCGGGTCGAGCCAGCGGCTGGTGATGGCCTTGCCGCGGGTGAAGAAGTGCACGCCCTCGACGCCGTGCGCTTTGGTGTCGCCGAACAGCGAGTTCTTCCAACCGCCGAAGGAGAAGTACGACACGGGCACCGGGATCGGCACGTTGATGCCGATCATGCCCACCTCGATCTCGTTCTGAAAACGGCGGGCAGCGCCACCGTCGTTGGTGAAGATGGCGGTTCCGTTGCCGAAGGCGCCGGAATTGATCAGGTCGACGCCCTCCTCGAAGCTCGCCACCCGTACCACCGATAGTACCGGTCCAAAGATCTCTTCGGTGTACGCCTTGGACGTCACCGGCAGGGCATCGATCAGGGTCGGGCCGAGCCAGAACCCGTTCGGGTCGCCGTCCACCTCGATGCCGCGGCCGTCGACGACGATGTTGGCGCCGTCTTCCTTCGCGATCTCGATGTAGCTCGCGACCTTGTCTCGATGCACCTCGGTAACGAGTGGACCCATATCGCAGGAACGACGTCCGTCGCCCACGGTGAGGGTATTCATGCGGGTGACGATCTTCTCGATCAGCACGTCGGCGACGGGCTCGACCGCGACGATCACGCTGATGGCCATGCAACGCTCCCCTGCGCTACCGAAGCCGGCGTTGATAGCGGAGTCGGCCACGAGGTCGAGGTCGGCGTCGGGCAGCACCAGCATGTGGTTCTTGGCACCACCGAGGGCCTGGATACGCTTGCCGTGGCGGGTGCCGGTTTCGTAGACATACTGGGCGATCGGGGTCGACCCCACGAAGGAGATGGCCTTCACGTCCGGGTGCTCGAGCAGGCCATCGACGGATTCCTTGTCACCCTGCAGCACGGTGAATACACCGTCGGGGAGGCCGGCTTCCTGGAGCAGCTTGGCCATCCAGATGGCCGCACTCGGGTCTTTCTCGCTCGGCTTGAGGATCACCGAGTTTCCGGCCGCGAGAGCGAGCGGAAAGAACCACATGGGTACCATGGCCGGAAAGTTGAACGGGCTGATCACGGCAACGACGCCGAGCGCCTGGCGGGTGGAGTACACGTCGACGCCAGTCGAGACGTTTTCGGAGTAGTCGCCCTTGAGCAGGTGCGGAATGCCGCAGGCAAATTCCACGACCTCCTGGCCGCGGGAGATCTCACCGAGCGCATCGGAGAGTACCTTGCCGTGCTCGCTCGTGATGATCTCGGCCATCTCGCCCTTGCGGGCGTTCAGCAGTTCGCGAAAGCTGAACAGAACCTGCTGGCGCTTGGCCATGGACAGGTCGCGCCAGGCTGGAAAGGCGGCCTTGGCGCTGGTTATGGCGGCCGCAATCTCGGCCTGGTCGGCGAGCGAAACATTCTTACTCACCGTTCCCAGCGCCGGGTCAAAGACCGGCGCGGTGCGGCCGGAGGTTCCCGGCTGTTCCTTTCCGTCGATCCAGTGCGCGACGAGGGCTAAATCCGTGACTATTGCGGGCATGGGTGCTTCCTTCTGTACGAGAGTGGATGAGAGTTTTTAGGCGCCGTGCACGAGTTCGGCGGCGGTATCGATGGCTGCTTCGACGTTGCCATCGCTCGGGTAGAGCAAGCTGCGACCCACGACGAGGCCGCGAACGCCGGGAAGCTCGAGGGCGTTGCGCCAGGATTCGAAGGTTTCGTCCTGGTCGCCCACCGGGTCACCGCCGAGGAGCAGGGTCGGCAGGGTGGTCGCCGCCATCACGCGCGCCATGTCGGAAACGACCGGCAGCTTCAGCCACGAGTAGGCGCTGGAGTTGCCGAGGCCTTCGGCGATGGCAATCGAGAGGATGACGGCATCCGCCGTGAGATCGTTCTTGACGCGACCGTCGACCCAGGAGCTCATGAACGGCTCCAGCATGATCGGGATGCCGGCCGCAGCCGCTTCGCTCACGGCGATAGCTGTGGCCTCGAGGGTGGCGAGCGAGCCGGCATCTTCGAGGTTGATGCGCACGAGATTCTTTGCGAAGTCGAGGCGGTCGCGCTTGATGTTGTCGATGTCGTAGGCAGTGTAGCGGTCATCCATCTCGAAGGACGAACCCCACAAGCCACCGCGGTTCATCGACCCGACCACGATCTTATCGTCGAGCAGACCGAGCAGGGCAAGGTCGTCGATGATGTCGGGGGTACCCAGCACGCCGTCAACGCCCGGGCGGGAGAGTGCGGTCGCGAGGCTTTCGAGCAGCGCATAACGGTTGGCCATGGCGGTGGCATCTTTACGCACGCCGAGGGCGCCCCGTGCACGATGATCGGCGGCCACGATGAACAGTCGGCCATCGCCCTGAATCAGGTCGCGCCGGGCGCGGCTCGCTAGAATCTCGCCGATGCGCTCAGGGTGCGCCGCGCGGGCATGCCGCAGCGCGTCGAAGTCAAGCCTGGTCATGCTGACAATCCCTTCAAGATTTCTTCAACCTCAGTGGTCGTGGGCATGGCGGTGGAACATTCCCGGCGGCCGGCGACAATGGCGCCGGCCACATTGGCGAATTGCAGAATACGGCGCAGCGGCCAGTCCTGCAGCAGTCCGTAGCAGAGGGCCCCACCGAAACTGTCGCCGGCGCCGAGGCCGTTGACGACGTCGACGAAGTACGGCGGCACCTCAACGGTTTCGGTACGAGTCTTCGCGAGCACGCCCTTTGGACCTTGTTTGACGATGGCCAGTTCGATGCCGCGTTCCAGGAGGGCATCAGCGGCCCGCAGCGGTTCCGTCTCGCCGACGGCGACCTCACACTCATCTTTGTTACCGACGGCGACCGTGACCTGGCTGAGCGCGTGGGCAACCTGAGCGCTCGCCTCTTCGGGCGATGCCCAGAACATGGGCCGGTAGTCGAGATCGAGAATCGTCAGCGGGCTTCGGCCGCGGGCCTGCCAGGCTGCGAAATGAGCGGATCGGCTCGGCTCTTCGCTGAGGCCGGTCACGGTCGACCAGTAAACGCGGGCGTTCCTGATGGCGTCGAGGTCGAGTTCGTCGGGGTTGATGACCAGGTCGGGAGCTTTCGGCGCCCGATAGAAGTAGAGGGGAAAGTCGTCGGGCGGAAATATCTCGCAGAACACGACGGGGGTGTTGAGGTTGGCGACCCCCGAGACGAATTCGTCGCTGACGCCCAGGCGCACGAGCTCCTGGTGCACGTAGTTGCCGAAGGGGTCGTTACCGGTGCGGGTTATGACCGCCGAGTTCAATCCGTGGCGTGCAGCGGCGACGGCAACGTTGGTCGCGCTGCCACCGAGATACTTGCCGAACGTTGACACGTCTTCGAGGCCGACACCATCCTGCAACGGATAAATATCGACGCCGACGCGGCCTATGGTCAGTACATCGTGGGGGGTTCGCGGTGAAGTCGTCATACGTCGATGTACAACTTTCTGTACTAGGAGTGGTCGGCTTAGCGCCGTCCCTCCACAGTAGCCGCCTCAGCGCTTAATGTCATGACATATTGACAAAAAGTTTTTCAAGCCGGTGTGAGCAGGTCATAACGCCTTCTGGCTTGACGGTGCGCCGAATCTGACCACATTGACATGCCCATCGCGCCGCATCTAGCCTGCAAATGGCTGTTCATCCCCATCGGGGTGCGGCCATCCCCCGATCGCGCCAGCGCGCGTGCACACTCGCCTCAAAGAAGAGAGACCCACCGTGACGGCTACCGCCCCACAAATTCGCACGGAGAAAGGGCTGGCGCGTGTGGCCCAGTCTCTCGCAGGCTGGACTCAGAAATGGTTTCCGGATGCGTATATCTTCGCCCTGGTCGGTGTACTCCTCGTCGCCGTCGCCGCCCTGGCTAATGGTTCAAGCCCGCAGACCATCGTCGATTCTTTCGGCAACGGCTTTTGGGACCTGACGGCGTTCACCCTGCAAATGGCTATGGTCGTCCTGACCGGGTACGTCGTGGCGACATCCCGACCCGTGGCTCGGCTGATCGATACGCTTGCGGCTGTGCCCCAGTCAGCCGCAACCGCGGTCAGCTTTGTCGCGTTCCTGTCTATGTCCGTTTCTTTTGTCAATTGGGGCCTGAGCCTGGTCTTCGGCGGCCTGTTGGCGCGAGCCATTGCCCGCCGAACCGATCTTCGTGTGGACTACCGCGCGCTGGGGGCCGCCGCGTTCATGGGCCTGGGAGCAGTCTGGGCGCTGGGCATGTCCTCATCCGCCGCACAACTCCAGGCCACGGCAACGTCCCTGCCGCCGGCCCTTCTGCAGGTCACCGGCGTACTCGACTTCGGCACGACGATTTTCACCTGGCAGTCGCTCACCATGTGCGCGATCATCATTGCCCTGACAGTACTGATCGCGCATTTCTCCGCTCCGCGTGGCGACGCCATTCGAACAGCACAGGATCTTGGCGTGGACCTCAATGACGAGCCGGAGCCGGCCGCGCCACGCTCACGACCCGGCGAATGGCTTGAGTACAGCCGCATCCTTCCCTTCCTGATGGCGCTCTTGACGTTGGGTTGGCTCGTGTCGCAGTTCGTGACGAGTCCCGTCTTGTCGGTGGTCAGCAGCCTGAATGGGTACCTTCTGGTTTTCCTGATGCTCGGGCTCGTGCTCCACGGAACACCGCGCAAGTTTCTGCAGGCCGTGTCCAAGGCCGTTCCTGCCACTGCCGGAATCTTGGTTCAGTTTCCGCTTTACGCGGCCATGGCAGCAATTCTGACCCGGGCAGTCGGAAATGGGGGCATGACCGTCTCGGAGCACCTGGCCGAATTCTTTACCAGCGTGGGCGGGGGCGGCGGCTTCACAGTGATCGTCGCGCTGTACACGGTCATCCTGGGAATCTTCGTTCCTTCGGGCGGTGGTAAATGGTTGGTGGAAGCACCGTATGTCATGCAATCGGCCACCGATGTTCAGATGAACTTGGGCTGGACGGTGCAGGTGTACAACGTGGCCGAGGCATTGCCCAACCTCATCAACCCGTTCTTCATGCTGCCCCTGCTCGCGGTCCTTGGCCTCAAAGCACGAGATTTGGTGGGATTCACCTTCCTGCAGTTCATGTTCCACCTGCCGGTGGTATTGCTTCTGGTCTGGCTGCTCGGACGAACCTTCGAGTTCGTGGCACCGGTCATCCCCTAGGGCGCCGGCGAAAAAGCGAGGAGAGTTCCTGATCGGCTCCTCGTTGCCTGACTACATTCGGGCACGAAAAAGCCCCCGGAACCAAGTGTTCCGGGGGCAACTGTTGCGGGGGCAGGATTTGAACCTACGACCTCTGGGTTATGAGCCCAGCGAGCTACCGAACTGCTCCACCCCGCGCTACAAGTACAAATTTAGCACACCCTCAAAGCACGGTTGACCACTTTGGGTTGGTATCGCAAGAAACTACTCAAATTTGACCTCATTTGGTATCGAATACCATCGGCTCAACGAGCGCAAGCCCCCACCCGAAACGGGTGAGGGCTTGCGGCCGGTCTTGCGGTGGGACTATTCGCCGAGCAGGGCGAGCATGCTCGCGATCGTCTCGGCGAGCTTGGCGTCAGCGGTGCCGTAGTCAGCGAAGTTGCCGGCGGCGAGTGCGGTTGCCTTGTCGGCGAGCGCCGTCTTGGCGACGGCGAGAAGCGACTTGAGTTGGGCATCCGTTGCCGCATCGCCGGTCGACTCGGTCGGCACGTCCGCGCCGCCGGTAGCACCATCGGTCGTGCCGCCCGTTGCGCCGTCCGTGGCAGCCGGGTCCGGCACGGCCGTGTCACCGGCTGTCGCACCCGAATCGCCACCAAACAGTACATCGAGGGCACCGTTGAGGGTGTCTTCGAACGCGATCTGATCGCCGAAGGCCACGAGCACCTTCTGTAGCAGGGGGTAACTGGTCTCACCGGTTGACTTCACATAGACCGGCTGCACATAGAGCAGGCCGCCACCAACCGGGAGGGTCAGCAGGTTTCCGTTCAGTACCGTCGAGGATCCCTGCCGCAGCAGGTTGAGCTCAGTCGAGACCGTCGGGTCGGCGTTGAAGACGTTTTGCACCTGGCCGGGGCCGGGCACGGTGCCGTCCTTGGGCAGGTTGAGCAGCCTCAGCTTGCCGTATCCGTCGGCACGCACACCGTCCGCGGATCCAGCATCGGCATCTACGGCGAGGTAGCCATAGAGCACGTTACGACTGGATTCGCCGGTGGCTTCCGGCTGGAAGGTCGTGTACAGCGAGAATGACGGCTTGTCCGATCCGGGCACCTGCATGGTGAGGTAGTACGGCGGCTGCAAGGTGGGGTTGGTCGGCGGAGAATCCGGGTCGTTCGGTGAGATCCAGGCGTCGTCCTTGGAGTAGAACGAGCCGGGGTCGGTGACGTGGTACTGGCCCAGGATGGCGCGCTGCACCTTGAATAGGTCGGCCGGGTAGCGCACGTGACTCATCAGGTCGCCGGTCATTTCGCTCATGGGCTTGAGCGTCGAGGGGAAGATCTTCTGCCAGGTCTGCAGCAGGGGCTCCTTGTCGTCCCAGGCGTAGAGGGTGACTTCGCCACTGTAGGCGTCGACGGTGGCTTTGACTGAGTTTCGCATGTAATTGATGCTGTCGAGGGCGTACGGCTGCGGTGGAGTCTGCGTGTCGGCGATAGCCTCACTCAGGCTCACCGGTGTCGAGTAGGGGTAGTTCGCCGAGGTTGTATAGCCGTCGATTATCCACTTGACTCGACCATCAACGACCGAGGGGTAGGCGTCGGAATCGAGCGTCAGGTACGGTGCAACCTTTTGCACGCGAGTGACCGGGTCACGATCGTAGAGAATCTCCGACTTGTCGTTGACCGATGAGGCCAGGAAGATCTGCTCAGACTGGAACTTGAGCGCGTAAATGAGCTTCTTGAACGCGTTGTCGAGTTTCGGTCCGCCGTCTCCGGAGAACGTCGAGTAGGTCTGTCCAGCACCCTCTGCCCCCGACGGATAGTCGAGTTCGATCGGGTTGGCACCCTCTTCGGCTCCGACGATGGAGTACTCGGGCGAGGTTTCGCCGAAGTAGATGCGCGGTTCGAAGTCGCCGAGGGCGCCACTGGTGGGAATGCCGGATTCGAGGAACACCGGCTGGCCGTCGACCGAGCGCTGGTTGCCGTAGGCAGCCACGACACCATAGCCGTGGGTGTAGACCGTCTTCGAGTTGACCCAGGTGTTGCCGGTATTCAGACCGTCGATATTGAGGTCTCGCACGGCGACGACAGTGTCCTGGGACACTCCGTCGATCATGTATCGGTCGACGTTCAGGTTGTCGGGGAACTGATAGTACTGGCGGAACTGCTCGAGCTGGCGGAATGAGTCGCTGACCAGGGCCGGGTCGAGGATACGAATGTTCGCCGTCGTCGCGGCGTCCGCGCGCAGGGCGCCAGGTTCGGCGGTGGTCTTCGCGTTGTACGGAATCTCCTCGATGTCGGCCACACCATAGGCATCCCGGGTGAGATCAATATTGCGCTCGATGTATTGAGCTTCGAGCGCCTTCGCGTTCGGCTCCACCTGGAAACGCTCAACGACCCAGGGGTAGAGCGAGCCGATCAGCAGGCTCGACACGATGAGCAGGGCCGTGCCGATGACCGGCAGGCGCCAGCGGCCGATGATGGCCGTGAGAATGAAAAGCAGGGCGACGACGGCGGCGATTCCGGCAAGGATGGCTCGGCCGGGGATAGTGGCGTTCACGTCGGTGTAGCCGGCGCCGGTGATGAGCGAACCCTGGCTGGTGAGAGTGGAGTACTGGTCGAACCAGATACTCACGGCCTGCAGCAGCAGGTACACGCCCGCCGTGACGGCGATCTGCACGCGCGCAGCCTTGGAGATGAGCACCTCACGGCCGGATACCCGGATGGACCCATACAGGTAGCTGGTCGCTACCGTGACGAGGGCGGAGATGAGCACGACAGCGGATGCGAAGGCAAGCACGGCCTGGTACAACGGCAGGTCCATCAGGTAGAAGGAGATGTCGAAGTTGAACTGCGGGTCAACGCGCCCGGTCTCGGTGCGGTTGAGCCATATGAGCACCGTCTGCCAGCGAGTGGCGGCTGCCACGCCGGCGAACAGGCCGAGAAGGGCGGGGATGCCATACATCGCGAGGCGACGCAGCGGCTCGATGACCTGCTGGTAGCGGTCAAGCTGCGAGTTGAGCTTCGCATACACCGGGCGCAGCCGGTAGGCCAGCTGGATGCTCACCCAGACCGGCACGGCCATGGCGACGAACCCGATCAGGAACAGCACGGTGCCGGCGATCCACTGGGTGGTCAGCACATTGAGGAACCCGAGTTGGTCGAACCACAAGACATCGGTATATAGTCCGGCGAAGATAAAGAACAGGATCACCAACCCCGCGATAATTGCTGCGGAAATTGCTAGCGGGGCTCGGCCGCGCCGGGGGGCGTTGTCGGCTGCTGATGAACTCACGAATTGGCCTCTTGCGCTCAGTCATTAGGTACAGGGTGATCATTAACCGCGTGATCAGGGTCGCGGTCTATCTTACTTAAGCACCCCTGAGAGAGTCACCATTACCGAGCTGTCGTAAGTTTTTCCTGCGACGCTAACTCGTTGGACAGGTCGGGACCCCGCTCGTGTCGCCGGTCTTGATCGCATCCAGGGCGGCCAGGGCCTCATCGAGGGTGGCAATGGAGAACACGGTCAGGCCGTCGGGGATATTGCCGGTCACCTCGTCGCAGTTGCCTGCCGGAGCCAGAAACCAGCTCGCGTCATTCTCGACGGCGCCGTACAGCTTCTGCTGGATGCCGCCGATCGGGCCGACCGCACCGGACTGGTCAATCGTGCCGGTACCGGCTACGTTCTCGCCGCCTTGCAGCTCTCCGGGGGTGAGTTTGTCGATGATTCCAAGCGCGAACATCATGCCGGCGCTCGGTCCGCCCACCTTGTCGAGTTGAATCTGCACCTCGAACGGAAAATCGTAAGCGACTGAGACGTTGACCCCGGCCACGACCGTGCCGTCGCTATCGATCGGGGTGACCTCGACGGTGCGCGCTACGCCGCCTCGCCTGATGTCGAGGCTGGCCGCCGTCTCGGCGCCGTTGGTCTGCAACGCGGCGCGCAGTTCCGCGACGTTGACGACCGGCGTTCCGTTCACCGCGGAGATCTGATCCTCGGGTTCGATCACGCCTGCCGCCGGGGAGCCATCGGGCAAGCTGACCACCGTGACTGTCGTTGGGTAGTCGTAGCCGAGATGAGTGAGGGCCGCGGCGATGGCATCCTGTTGGGAATTGATCATGTCGGCGCTGGAGCGCGCATCCCGTTGTTCGGTGCTGACATTGGCGGGAAACACCTGGTCGATGGGGAGGACGGCTTCACTCGGATCGAGCCATGCTCCGGCGACGCTAAGCCAGTTCGGGCGGTTCTCCCGGTTGCCGAGCAGGGATACCGTGAGCAGGTCGAGCGTGCCCTTGGTCGGGTAGACCGTCTCACCCGGGATGGTGATGAGGGCGGTCTCGACGTCGTCGGCATCGGTGGCGGAGCCGAGAGTGTTGTAGACCGGTCCGGGCTTTTCGATGACGTAAGGGGCCGGCATGACGCCGAGAATCACTCCGGCGACGAGGGCGATCAACAACGCCGTCCAACCGATCGAGGGGCGGCGACGCCGTGCACCCTGGGGTGCCGGTGGGTCATCGGTGAAGAGAGCCACCGTGCTCCTTCCGTATTGGTTCCTGCCAGGTTCCGGGTCGTGTTCGCGACGGGCGCACTGCAAGCCCTTCAGCCTAGGATATTTCCCAGCCCCGAGCGGGCTACTCGCACTAGCGTAGAAGAATGCAACTGAGAGGGGCCTGAAGTGGCCGACGACTCCCTACCCCCGAACGACCAGAACCCGAGCGAGCCCGGCGATAACACGCCCAGTGACGAGTTCCGTGACATGCTGCGCGACATTCTGAGCGGCAAGAGCGGTATCGACCCGGGCCAGCTCGCCAACGCGGCCGGTCTGCCCAGCGACCCGGCCAGTGTGGCGGCTCTTATGCAACAGCTCCAGGGCGCTATGAACTCCCAAGGCACCGGTGTGGACTGGCAGATTGCGCTCACCCAGGGCCAGCAGCGAGCGGCTAACGGCCAGCTCACGGCGACCGACGAGCAGCAGACCCAGCTGCGCCAGGCTTTTCACATCGCGGCCCTCTGGCTTGACGACGTCATCTCCGTGGCCGAACTGACCGTTGAACCCCGGATGATGACCCGTCGCGAGTGGGTTACTGCGACCATGCCGTTGTGGACCCAGCTGGCCGAACCCGTGGCAACGAGTATTTCCGACTCGCTCACCCGGGTCTTCGCCGAACAGGTGCCCGAAGAGATGCAGGGCATGGTGGCCAACGCGAGCCAGCTCGTACGCAGTATCGGCGGCACCCTCTTTGCAATGCAGCTCGGCCAGGTCGTCGGCCAGCTGGCCAGCGAGGTCGTCAGTGGCGGCGACGTCGGCATTCCGCTGCTCGGCGAGCAGCAGGCTGCCCTGCTCCCCCAGAACGTTTCCGATTTCGGCGCCGGCCTCGACGTTCCCACCGACCAGGTGCAGATCTATTTGGCTGTACGTGAGATTGCCCACGCCCGACTGTTTCGACACGCCCGCTGGCTGCGCCTGCACCTGACCAGCGCAGTCACGGCGTATGCGCGCGGTATCAGCATCGACTCCAGCCGTCTTGAAGAACTCGCCGGAAGCTTCGACCCCTCCAACCCGGAAGACCTGCGTCAGGCCATGGTGGACGGTTCGCTCATCCAACAGAAGTCCGAGTCGCAACTTCTGGCACTGTCGCGCCTCGAAACGATGCTCGCCCTGGTCGAAGGCTGGGTTGATGTCGTCACCGCCCGCGCCACGATTCGGCTGCCCAAAGCCGATGCCATCGCCGAGACCGTCAAGCGCCGCCGGGCTTCCGGCGGTCCGGCCGAATCCGCTTTCGCGACCCTCGTCGGTCTCGAACTGCGCCCGCGCCGACTGCGGGAGGCCGCAGCAATGTGGCAAGCCGTGACGGATGCCGTCGGCAACGAAGCGCGCGACGCCCTCTGGTCGCACCCCGACCTGCTGCCCACTGAGCAGGACATCGACGATCCCCAGCAGTTGATCGCCCGCCTGACGAGCGCAGCACGCGGCGAGCCCGAGGTGCTCGACGACGTCGATCAGGCCCTCGAAGACCTGCTGCGCGATGACGGTGCCGAGCGCCCACACGAGGCATAGACGCGCGCAACGTTGCCGGAACCTTTGCTGGGATACCGTCGTTCAAAGGACGGGATGTCCCAAACGAAGGAGTTTGGCAATGACAGTAACCGAGAGCAATACGAGAACATCCACCCGGGTGCCGACGACCATGCACGCGGCCGTCGTGCACGCCGCCTTCGGCCAAGCCATCGGCATGACCCGTCGGGGCGGCACCATCGTCTTCAATGGCCTGCCGCCCGGAGACTTTCCCGCCCCGATCTTCGACATCGTGCTGAAGGGCCTCACCATCCGCGGCTCCATCGTGGGTACCCGTCAGGACAGGGAAGAAGCCCTGCAGTTCTACGCTCGCGGCCAGATTCACCCCACGGTCTCCGAGCGTCGCCTCGACGAAGTCAATGAAGTGCTCGACGAGATGAAGCACGGCAAGATTGACGGTCGCGTGGTCATCCGCTACTGATATCCGGTGCGGGCGGCGTTACCGTCGAATCCCAATATTCCTGCGTGACCGCCCGCACCCCCTTGATAACCAGCCTGTGGAGAACTCATTTAGCCGGGGCCATGTGCGTCATCATGTCGGCATGGCCCTCCGACTGAATCCTCGATACCCCCTGGTGTGGCGCACACCGGATTGCGTACAACTCGGCATCGACCACGCCGTTGTGCGGATCGATGGGCTCACTGCCGCCCACGAGGCCGTGCTGTCAGCCCTCGCCGCCGGGGTACATCGATCAGGTGCGATGCTGCTGGGAACGCTGGCCGGAGCATCCGCTGCCGAGGTGACGCATCTGCTCGAACTGCTTGAGCCGGCGCTGCTGTACATATCAGACGATGCGGAACCTCCGGTCGCGCCGGTGCCCCGCACCGTGCTCGTTGATGGTACCGGAACGACCGCTTTTCGCGTGCGTACCCTGCTGGCCAACCTCGGAATCGAGGAGCCGCTACCCGGCACTGAACCAGAACTGGCAGTGTTGGTCGGACAGTACGTCTTCTCACCGGAGCGTCACGGGCGCTGGCTACGCCGCGACATTCCCCACCTGCCGGTGGTGTTCAGCGACAGCGCCGCCCGGGTCGGACCGCTGGTCGAACCGGGCCTTGGGCCCTGCCTGACCTGTCTCGAACTCGCGCACGTCGATGACGATCCCGCGTGGCCGGCCATGGCCTGCCAGCTGGCCCCGCGGCAGGCTCCGAGCGAAACACCCCGGCTGAGCTTTGAGGTGGCCGCCCGGGTAGCCGGGCTCGTACAGGATCGCCTCGAGACCGGACGGTCAGCGGTGTTCGCCCGGTCGTTGCGCATTGACGCCGTCTCCGGCACCGTTACGCGGAGCGTGCACCGGCTCCACGAGCGGTGCGGCTGTCAAGCTCTTGCAGAAAACGAGATCGTTCCCGAGGCGCACGAGCCTGCACTCCGGAGGACGACCAGCTCAGCGCGAGCCGCCTACGGGCCCGCGTGATGCCGACGTAGAGCAGTCGGCGCTCCTCGTCTATCTGCTCGAAGGTACTTGCATAGCTGATCGGGACCAGTCCTTCACTCAGGCCGACCACGAACACGACATCCCACTCGAGACCCTTGGCCGAATGCATGGTGGCGAGTGTCACCGCCGAGACGGTCGGTTCGTGCTGGCCGGCCTGGCGTTCCATCAGGTCGTCGGTGAACTGGCGAAAGGTGGTGCCGGCGGTGGCCTGGTCGACCAGGCCCATCAGGGCATTGAGCGATTCCCACCGAGCTTGCACTGCGCCGCGCGTCTCCGGGGCGGTCTGGCTCCAGCCGAGGGACCGCAGCACGTCGCTGACCGACTTGAACAGCGGTTCTCCGATGATCGAAACGGATGCCGCGCGCAGGCTCATCACGGCCTGCTTCACTTCCGGCAGGTCGAAGAACCGTTTGGCGCCGCGAATCTGGTAGCTCACCCCGACCTCGGTCAGCGCTGTTTCAAGTAGTGCCGCCTGCACGTTGACCCGGAACAATACGGCTATGTCTTCGGGTTTGGTACCGGTGCCGATGAGCTGCAGAATCTGCTCCGCGACACCGCGGGCCTCGGCCATATCCGAGGCGTAGCCGCGCACGTTCGGATCGGAGCCGGTGTCGGATTGTGCGGCGTGCAGGGTCAGTGCGCCGGAGCGGCCGCGCATGAGCTGGTTCGCGGTAGCAACGATGGGCGCGGTCGACCGGTAGTTCTGCTCGAGCCGCACCACCGTGGCATCCTCGTAGTGTTTGGGAAAGTCGAGCAGGTAGTCGCTGCGGGCACCGGCGAAGGAGTAGATGGTCTGGCTGGCGTCGCCGACGACGCAGAGATCGCGGCGGTCGCCGAGCCACAGGGCGAGCAGGTCGTGCTGCAGTGGCGAGACGTCCTGATATTCGTCGACGACGAAGAACCGGTACTGCTCACGAACCTGCAGCGCCACCGACGGTTCGGCCTCGATCATGCCGGCCATGGCGAGCAGCACGTCTTCAAAGTCGATCTGCTTGCGATCGTCTTTGAGCTTCTCATAGGTCTGTTGCAGGGCGACGACCTGGTCGATGTCGAGCCGTCCTGGCAGGCTGCGGCGGGCGATGCCGGCCGCATACTGCTCGATGCTCAGGCCGCTGGTCTTGCGCCACTCCACCTCGGCCGCAAGGTCACGCAGGGTGGCCGTATCGATTTTGAGGTGCAGTGCCTCGGCGGCGTGCCCGAGGATGCGACCCTTTCCGTCGAGGATGCGCGGTGCCTGCCCGCCGACCACGTGTGGCCAGAAGTAGTTCAGTTGAGATAACGCTGCAGCGTGGAACGTGCGCGCGGCCACTCCCCCGGCACCGAGCTGCCGCAGGCGCCCACGCAGTTCCGCTGCCGACCGGCTCGTGAACGTGAGCGCCATGACCCGGTTGGGAGCGTACGCGCCGGTCAACACGCCGAGCGCGATGCGGTGGGTGATGGCGCGGGTCTTGCCGGTGCCGGCGCCGGCGAGCATGCAGACCGGGCCGATCAGCGCTTCGGCGGCAATGCGCTGTTGTTCATCGAGGCCCTCCAGCAGCGAGTCGGCGGTCACCGTCACGGGCGAATCAGTTCCGTCGAGGCCGGCAACGGGGCGCCGAGCCAGCGTTCGATCATGGCGTGCGCTATTGACGAGGGACCGGGCAGCAGCATCCACTCGCCTGCATCGACCAGCTCTTGCCGGGTGAACCAGCGCAGCGCCAGAATCTCAGCACCGTCGGGCAGCAGATCACGGGCCCGCTGGCCGTCGGCGAGGCGAGCGGTGAACCCACACATGACCGAGGCCGGGAACGGCCACGGCTGAGAGCCGACGTAGGCCGGATCGGTCACACGCAGGCCGGACTCCTCGAACATTTCGCGAATCACGGCCGCTTCGAGGCTTTCGCCGGGTTCGACGAATCCGGCAAGTAGCGAGTAACGGTTGTTCTCCCACATCGCATTGGAGCCGAGCAGGATGCGGTCGTCGGCGTCGGTGATGAGCACGATCACGGCGGGGTCGGTACGTGGGAACACCTGGCTGTTGTCCACCGGGCAGCGACGCACCCAACCGGCCTCCTCGACCACTGTTGCGGCGCCGCAGCGCGGGCAGTGCGCGTGCGAGGCGTGCCAGTTGAGCACACCGAGGGCCTCGGTGAACAGACCGGCGTCACGGTCATTGAGCACGGTCGCGACCATTCGAAGGTTCACCCAACGGCTCTCGTCGGGCTCCAGCCGGGCCGCAGCGTCGTCGTCGAGTTGCGCGGCGACAATTCGGGTGCCGGTCGGCTCAGGCAGGTCGGTCGGCAGGGACCGGCCGAGGTAGACGCACAAGCCGGGATTCTCTCGACTCATCGCCACGCTCGTCGGAGGCAGCAGGACGAGGTGTGCGGCGCTGGTCGAGTCGTTTGGCGCGAGCAGTATCTTGCCGTGCCAAACCGGCAGAACGCGGGTGGCGGCATCCGCCCAGAGCTGGTCGAACAGCCCGGGAATTGCGCGGCTCAGGTGGTCGCGGTCAACCGCGTGGCGAGACAGCGGCAACCGAGTCGTGAAAGTGAACGACATGGTCATCTCCGAGCTCTGCGAGAACGTGGGTGTGGAGGCGTGGCGAACAGCCACGCAACCGGAAGTCGATCTAACCTAGTAAGCATGGCCAGAACTCAACTCACTCTAGCCGCGTTAGCCACCTCCGCAGTTCCGGGGCTCGACGTGGCCTACGCCCGCAAGCACAGTGCCGGCGCGCACGGACTGTTCGACTCAGCGCTCGTTATCGACACAGACGGGCGGGCGCTGATCATTCGCGTTCCCACCAGCCAGTCAGCCGAAACCGAACAGTCCGCCGACCTTGTGGCGCTGCGTGCTCTCACCACCGGCAATCGCAGCCGGCTTCCGTTCGACGTGCCCGAATATGTCGGTCAAACGCCGATTCAGGGAACCCGCGCTGTCGTCTACGAGCTGCTGGCCGGTGACAGTTTCGATGCGGATGCCCTCACCGGACACGAGGGCGTCTCGGGGTCAATCGGCCGGGCCATCGCCGCGATCCACTCACTACCGAGCGCTTTCATCGGCACAGCCGGACTTTCCCAGCAGAGCGCCGAACAGTGCCGCAAAGATGCCATCGACCTAATCGACCGTGCCGCCAATACCGGCTACCTGCCCGCGGCACTGCTGCGCCGCTGGGAACAGGCCACCGACGACGAGGCCCTGTGGCAGTTCGCGCCGGCGGTGGTGCACGGGTCGATGTCCTCCGATTCCATTTTGATCACCGACGACGCCGTATCGGGTATTCTCGGCTGGTCTGGCCTGGCTGTCGGAGACCCGGCCCGCGACCTCCACTGGTTGCTCGCCGCGCGCGGAGATGCCGCTGAACTGGCCATCACCACGTACTCGACCGCTCGTCAGGGCAGCGACACTCATATCACCCAGCGTGCCATGCTCTACGCCGAGCTCGAACTGGCCCGCTGGTTGCTGCACGGCGTCAGCAGCCACGACCAGTCCATAGTCGATGACGCCGTCGCGATGCTCGACGGACTCGTCGACACGGTGCACAGCCACACCCAGCAGCCGCTCTCCCCCGAAACCGGCCCGATCATGACCGTCGGTGACGTGGAGAACATGCTCGACCATATGCCGCGCGCCGCCCGCGACTACGATCAGCATGCAGCCATGCACACCGACAGCTACAACTTCTCGGGGCTCAGCATGGACTCGGATACCGACTCCGACTCCGACTCCGACTCTGACTCCGATAATGGGTCCACCGACGACTCTGTGTCCGGCGACTCGCGCACCGGGGTCATCGCCCCCGACCAGGCAGCAAGAAGGTCCGCCTCCGAGTAGAGGCGCTCGGGGGCAATGACGGTGTCGTCGGCGACGAAATAGAACACGGCGTCGACAATGCTCGGATCGATTCCCTTCCACCGGGCGTAGGCCAACCGGTAGAGCGCGAGTTGGGTTTGCTTCAGTTCGAGGTCAGCGGCATTCTTGGGAGCCCGCCCGGTTTTCCAGTCGACGACCTGATACCCCGCTTCGGTGCGATAGACGGCGTCGAGCTTGCAGACGAAGACCTGGCCCGCGAGCACGTGGTGAATTTCAATCTCGACGTCGACCGGCGCTCGATCGGCCCATTCGGACCGTTCAAAGGTGGCCTGCAGAACCGCAAACTGTTCCTGCTCGGGCACGGCGAGGTCGTTCAGTGCGCCGGCACCGCCGTCGTCGCCAGCACCGCCGTCGCCCGCATCGTCATCGCCGAAGTCCAGTTCGTTCAGCGCGGCATCGACGCGATCGGTACCGGTCGCACCGCCGGCACGCTGCTCCACCCAGGAGTGAAACAGGGTGCCGAGCCGTGTGGCTCGGTAGGGGCGCTGCGGCATGGGGCGGCGCAGTTCGGCAGCAACTCCGGCAGGGTCGTCGACGTAGTCTTTGAACCGGGATGCGGGGATGCGGGTGGGAACCGGGGTGACAGCGCCACCGGCCAACCGCAGGGCACGTTCTTCAAGCAGCAGGGTAACCGCGTGGGACCAGCGGGTGGGAGCATCCGCAGTGCTGCTCAAGACGCGGGTCGCGGCGGCTTCGACGAGAGCGCGGCGGGTGCCAAGCGGGTCGAACGGCCACAGCTCCGTGCCGCTGGAGGCGGAGCCAGGTTTCTCGACCTCGGTGCTCGTGTCGGGGATGGCCCGGATGAGCCCGGCTTCGGCGAGTTCTACCAGGTAGCGGCTGGGCTTTCGAACCGTCACTCCCGGGCCCCAGAAGGAGCCGGTCAGCAGGAGATCTTGCTTGGCACGGGTGATGGCGACATAGATGAGTCGGCGTTCTTCGTCGTCGTGCCGCGTCGCCAACTGCTCCTTGTAGGTCTGGAAAGCCAGGTCATAATCGAGCTGGGTGTCGTGACCGGCGACTTCGAGCTCGGGTAGCTCGGAGCGATCGCCCCGAAAGCCGTAGGGCAGCTCGCCGAAGCGCAGCCACCCGCTGGAATCGTGAGCCAACGCGGGCAGGCTTTTCTCGGTGAGGTTGGGAATGGCGACAAAATCCCATTCGAGGCCCTTGGCGCCGTGAATCGTCAGCAACTGCACGGTGCCCTGTTCCGATATTTCAGCGCGCGGGCCAAGGTCGTCTTGCAGCTCTGCCCGCTTCAGCCAGCGCAGAAAACTGGCCAGGGTGCCCTGCTCGTCGCTGTCGAGGAATGCGGCCACCGTGTCGTGGAAGGAATACAGGTTGGCGAGTCCGAGGTCGTTGTCCTCGTTCGCGGTCAGTTCGATGTCGAGCCGAAATTCCTGTTCGATCAGCCGCACGAAGTCGAGCAGCGGCAGGCTGGCGCGGGAGCGCAGCCACGCCAGTTGCCGGCCGGCCGACTGCACGCGGGCGCGCCCCAGCTCGCTGAACTCCGCGAATTGGCCGTGAGAGTCAGGGGCTGTGCCCAGAAAGTCGAGCGCATCAACCAGGGAGCTGCCCTCATCACCGGCGACGGATGCCCGCAGCTTGCCCCGCAGATCGGCCGAAATGGCTTTCTGGGCCCAATCGTGCCGGGCCAGCCAGCGTGCCACATTGGCGAGAGCCTGCAGGTCGCGTGCGCCGACGCGGTAGCGAGCGCCGCTGAGGAGGCGCACGAGCTCGCTGCCGGCAGCAGGATCGTGCACCACCCGTAGGACGCTCACGACGTCGGCGACCTCTGGTGTGGAAAGCAATCCACCAAGGCCCAGCACGTGCGCGCGCACGCCATGGGAGCGCAGCACCTCGGCGAAGTAGTCCATTTCCCGGCGCGCCCGAAAAAGCATGGCACCGGTGTGATCACCAACGAGCCGGGCGGCGAACCAGTCGGCTACCGCATCGGCCTCATCGGCAATGGTCTCCGCCATGAGCGCGTCAATGCCGCCGGCCCTGGTGCCGGCTGGCACCTTGAGTGTTTCGACCTGGATTCCGCCAGGTTGGGCGCGCAGCGTTTGACTCAGCGGATCGACGACGGCATTCGCAGCGTCGAGAACGAGGGAGGGGTTCCGCCAGGTGAAGGACAGCGACATGGTCGGCGCTGCGGACGCCGGACTGGCGTCGCTGGTGTTGAAATCTCGCTCGAAGCCGAGCAAATTTGCCGAGCTGGCGCCGCGCCATCCGTAAATCGACTGGTGCGGGTCACCGACGGCCATTACCGGGTGGTTGTGAAAGAGCGTATGCAACAGCTCGGTCTGCAGTACGGAGGTGTCCTGGTATTCGTCGAGCAGCACGACACGGTACTGCTCGCGATAGCGGTCGACGACCGCATCGACTTTCTGGCAGACCTGAAGCGCGAGGGCCACTTGGTCGGAGAATTCGATGAGGCCGAGACGGCGCTTCTCACTGCTGTACTGCGCAGCGAGTTCGGCGAGCACCGGCAATGGCGCTACTGCGGCCAAGGCATCGACCACCGAGTCGTACGGCTTTTTCTTACGCGGGTTGCCGTAGGGCAAATCACCCAGGTAAACGAAACTTTCGGCCAGGCCCGCGAGGTCGTGCGGGGTTCCCGGCGCGCCGTTGTGCCAGGGCGGCGGGTTCTCAGCGACGGCACGACTGAGTTGCAGCACGGCGTCGGTGACCTGGTCGACGCTCTTGCCGTAGGGCACCAGGCGACCGTCGCCGTGATCGATGACCACGCGCCGAGCGAGCAGCCAGGCGCTCGTTTCACTGAGCAGGACAGATTCCGGCTCCCGGCCGAGCAACAGGGCATTGTCGGTGAACAGCCGGCTGGCAAAAGAGTTGTACGTGGAGACGCTCGGCGTGTTGAAGAGGTCGGAAGGCTCAGCCGCCGACCCGGCGCCTGAGCTGGCGTCTGAGTTGGCGATGATCGGTATCAGTCCGGCGGCATCGAGGTCGGCGATGCGCTTATTGATGCGATCGCTCAGCTCGCCGGCGGCCTTGCGGGTGAAGGTGAGGCCGAGAATCTGGTCGGGGCGAACGTGGCCGTTGGCCAGTAGCCACAGTACCCGGTTGGCCATCGTCTCGGTCTTGCCGCTTCCAGCGCCGGCGACCACCAGGGTCGGCCTGAGCGGCGCCTCGATGACCTCCTGCTGCTCATCGGTGGGCGGAGGAAGCCTGAGCTCCGAGGCAATGTCGAGGGCGGAGACCGTGGTGACTGATGTGGTGACCGTTGTCGTGAGACTCATGAGCTGACCTGCTTGATGATGTGGATGCGGCAGGACCCGTGACTTCGCGGGTCGAGGCAGTGCGCGGTTATTTCGGCGATGAAAGTGCTGCCGCCCATGCCGGCCGCGTCGTCGCTTACCCGGGTGCGAAATGCGTCGAGCTGCTCCGGGGTGAAGGTGGGCTGGGTGGGATTGCGGTAGTTCTGTTTGACCGTTCCGGAGGAGATGATGACCAGACGGGCACCGGCCAGCGCCATGTCGCCGGAAACGCCCTCGATGACGCCCTCCTGAAACGCCAGCTGGTAGGCGCCGAGCTGTGGATGCTCCGCGACGCCTACATCGCTTGTCGCGTCGCCCTTGCCGGTTTTCAGGTCGACGATCACGGCCCGTCCGTCGGCCTGGCGTTCCACTCGGTCGATGGTGCCCGACAGCACGGCACCGCTCACTTCCAGTTGAAAGGTCCCCTCGGCGCTCAGCAGCTCACCGCCCCCATTCTCGAAATCGAGCAGGTACGAGGCGAGCCGGTCGGTGAGCGCTCTGGCGGCGACTTTCTGCACGCGTGACTGCCAGTCGGCGTCGAAGTCGAGTTCGTTCCAGCGGGACTCCACGCCCTGCCAGAGCGCCTCTGGCCGACGGTCGACGCAGTCTTCCATGACCTTGTGAATGATCGTGCCGAGGTTGGCGGCGGTACTCGAGTTGCCGCCGCCGACCTGCCCGATCAGCCAGTGCAACGGACAGGTTTCGAAGGCGGCCATTCGCGACGGCGAGACACGCACCGGATCATCACCGGCCACGGAGTCGTTGAGCGGGCGCACGGTACTCGGATCGGTCAGGCCGTACCACTGATCCGGTGCGGCGCCGGGCACGTTTTCGCTGGCCAGGCGGGACAGAGTGGCCGCGGCATCCGCTGCGCGGGCGACCGTCTCGGAGTCGATGCGGGCCGGTGAGCGGATAGCCCGGGTCAGGTCACGGCGCATCCGCCCGGCCAGGCCGCGCAACGACAGGGGATAACGGGCAAAATCGTCGACAGCCCGCTCAGGCTCGGGGTCTGGCAGCAGACGAAGGAAGACCGACGGCTCGTTTTCTTGATTGCTCACGGCGGTGACGAGCAGTTCAGTCGTGGCACGACTGACGGCCTGGGCGAACATGCGCAATTCGTCGTGGAGAACCGCGGTGCGCGCGTCGGTGCCGGCAGCGTCGTGCCCGGTGCCGTCCTGGCCCGTGGCGACCACGGCCAGGTCGCCAGCGCCGAGCAGGGAGCCACGGATGCGCAGGTCGGGCCAGACATTGGCCTGCACGCCGGCCACCACGACAATGTCGAAATCGCGCCCGACGGTGCCGCTTGGGGTAGACACGGTAACGGCCGCGCCCAGGGCACGCGGCGCGAGCGTATCTTCGGGCACATCGGTATCGACGAGGTGTTCCAGGAAAAGTACCGGCGGGGCTGACGGGGTGCGTTCGACGTAGCGCTGCGCCGCCGAGAACAGGGCGACGACGGCGTCAAGGTTGTGATTGGCTTCGTCGGCGACGATTCCGGTGCCGGTGGACTGTTCTTTCCACTCGCGATCAAGTCCGCTGCGCTGCCAGAGACCCCAGAGCAGTTCCTCGATGGTGGCACCGGCTTCATATTCGATTTTCGCGTCGCGCAGACTCGCTCCGCAGCCGGCTGCGCGGCGAGCGGTGCGGTTATCGATGGTGGCGAGCAGGTCGGGGGTCTGCAGTGCGACGACGAGCAGCTCGTCAGCGCTGCGCGGTGTGGGAGTGTCAGTGGCCAGTTCGTGCTGGCGCAACGCAGCACGTAGCCGGCGCAGCGTGATCGGGTCGAGCCCACCGAGCGGACCGCGCAGCAACTGGATCGCCGCTTCGGGGTCGAGCGGTTTGCGCCCCAGGGTCACCTCGAGTGCCAAAATGAACGCCCTCACCGCGTATTCGTCACGCAGGGCTGTGCTCGCGGTGGAGATCTGAGTCGGCACCTCGAGTGCGGCGAGCCCCTTGGAAATCGACGGCACGAGCGCTCCGGTGCGCACGATCACGGCCATACGCGACCAGGGAATTGCATCGATCACGTGGCGTTCGCGCAGCAGCCGGGCGATCACCGCGAGCTGATCGGCCGGGCTGGTCGCAACCACGGTCTGCACTGAACGCTCACTCGCTTCTGTCGAATCGTGACCGGCCGCAGCACGCTGGGTGCCAGCCGCGGCGGCGCCGATCCGGCCGGTGACCTGCGCAACGACTCGACGGATGTTCGCGCCGTGCCGATACACCGTCTGCAGCACGATCGGCGCGGCCACACGGCCTTCCGGTATGGCCCGGCCCTCGCTGAGATACGAGCCGAGGCGACCGAGGGCATCCGGATGCGCACCGTGAAACGAGCCGGTGCTGATGTCGGGGTCACCTACGGCGATGATCGCCACCCCGCGCGTCTGAAACTGGGCCAACAGCGTGATCGTGGCCTGCGTGACTTCCTGGGCATCGTCAAGCACGATCAGGCGCAGTTGGGCGAGGGAGCCGAGCGTTGCAACGCCGGCCGGTCCAATCTGGGCGCCCGCGACGACAGCGGCAGCATAGCGAGCCAGCTCGGTCGAGTCGTATTGGCCGGGACGGGCCTGGTCTTTGGCCTCTTCATAACCGCGAATGAACTCGGCCGCCGCCACCCACTCTGCACGTCCGACTGCGAAACGCTCGAGCTGCCCCGGCGAGACACCGTATTCGACCGCGCGCATCATGAGATCGCGAAGTTCGGTGCGAAAGCCCCGCAAGCGGCGCACATCGGGACCGAGGGTAGTCGGCCAGGCCGGGCCGGTCTCATCGTCAATGTGGCCCTGCAACAGCTCGGCAATGATCTGGTCTTGCTCACCACCGGTGAGCAGAGTGGGAGTCGGACCGCCGGCCTGCGCGACGGCCGAACGCACAATCTGGAAGGCCACCGAGTTGGCGCTGCGAGCCAGCGGGCCGTTCGTCGGTACGCCAAGGCGCAGCGCGAGCCGGTCGCGCAGCTCCGTGGCTCCGGCGCGGGTCGGTACCAGTACCAATACCTCGCTCGGAGAATACCCCCGGTTGAGCACCCTGTCGGCGACGAGTTCGACGAGCGTGGTCGTCTTGCCCGAGCCGGGCGCGCCGATCACCGCGGCACTGACCCCGTCGGGGAGCTCGAGAACGGCCGTCTGGGCGGAATCAAGGGTGTGGTTGGTCACATTTCAACGGTAACGGGTTGCGCCGACAGTGAACTCTGTCCGGACGGTGACGCGTTCTGTCGTACTCTGGGCGCAAGGCTACGAAAGGCAGTTCTATGGACATTCGCATTGGTATTTTCAACTCCCCCCGGGAGATCGGTTTCGAGACATCGCAGCCAGCGACCGAGATTGAGGAGACCGTTGCTGCGGCTCTTTCCGGTCAGACCGGCTATCTGAAGCTCAGCGACAGCAAGGGTCGCGTCTATATCGTTCCGACCGTCGGCCTGGCCTACGTCGAACTCGGCAGCGAAGAATCGCGTCGCGTCGGTTTCGTCGCCTAAAGCACCATGGAACTCCTGTTCGTCGCACTGTTCGGAGCTCTCATCGGCCTCGGCGCACGGTATTTTCTGCCCGGTCGGTCGACGCAGGGTTCGGTGCTGGTTCCAGCGATCGGAACGGCTGCTGCATCTGCTGTCTGGGTCGCCCTGACCTGGCTCGGCTGGAACTGGGCCGGTGGCTGGATCTGGTGGATGTCTCTTGGCGGCGCCGCCGTGTCATCCGTCGTGCTGAATCTGGTGATCAGTCGGCGACGCATTCATGCCGACCATCGGCTGCTGCAACGCCTCGCCAACACCGGGTCCGCCGCCACCGCGTAAATCCCTCGCGACCCCTCTAGCCGTCCGGCCCGCCTCGGCGTATGAGGGGTCGCGATGATTGGTCGTACGGAGGCATCGAAAAAACTGGTTGGCCACCTACCCAAGCGCCTGACCGATACCCCAGGCGTCAGGCCGTCAGGCCGAGACCGTCCATGCGGCGGGTGTGCGCGGCAATGAGTTCGGTGAAGACCGGTTCGATTCGCGCCTCGGCCGCGGCGCCAGGGCCAGCGGTCGAGTCGGTGCCTGGGTCCGTTGCCGGCATCGCCGAGCGAGCCACAAGCAGGGTATCGCCGACGAGCCGACGGCCCCACATAGCCAGCCGGGAGCCGAGCTCGACGTCGTTTTCAATGGCGGTCTGCAGTTCGTGCACGAGCACGTCGGTGCCGGAATTTTCGCCGAGGAGCCGCGCCACCCTCGGTCCGATATCGCGCGGCAGGCCGTCCGATAGCCGGATGAAGAAGTCCTCGAGGAGGCCGCCCGCGAGATAGCAGCTCAGGAGCAGCTCATGCCAGTCGGCGCCGCTGGTGTTGCGGCGAAACTCGTCAAGACTCGCGACAAACGGGGCCATCTCGGTGGCCGGATCGTGCCCGCGGCGTCGAATCTCGGTGATCAGACCGTGATGCTTGCTCAAGGTTCGACCTGCGGCGGCGCTGAGGCCTTCCTTCACGGCAAGATTCGGCGCGGTGGCCACGGCGCGGGCCAGACTTTCGAATTCCCCGAGCTCGCAGTAGGCGGCTTGGCCCAGAAAATGCTGCACGCCGGGGGCCAGCGAACTGATGTCCACTTTTTCGGTCGGCTGGAGCGCCCCGCGGGCGGAAAGCCGCGGGGCTTCATTGCGCTGCGGGCGCCGACCGAACCACGTGACCACTGGCTCAGCTTAGGACAGCGCGCCTGTGGCCGCGGTACAGACGGGGCAGTAAGCTGGAATTACGTCGCCGACAAGGATCGGCGGCCGCTGCCCGAGACGCAAAAACGGGCGCACTTCGCTTCCAGTTAATGACAGGCAAACATTCGTGACTTTCTCCGAACTTAATATTGACCAGGACATGGTCGACTCCCTTGCCGCCAAGGGCATCCTCGAACCGTTCCCCATTCAGACCCAGACCATTCCGCTCGCGCTCGCCGGCCAGGACATCATCGGCCAGGCCAAGACCGGCACCGGCAAAACCTTCGGCTTCGGCCTTCCGGTCATTCAACGCCTCGGCCTCGATCCCGAGTCCGGCGTGCAGGCCCTCATCGTCGTTCCGACGCGTGAACTATGCGTGCAGGTCTCGGAAGATCTCGAGCTCGCCGCAACCGGCCGTAACACCAAGATCGTCTCCATCTACGGCGGCAAGGCCTATGAGGGTCAGATCGAACAGCTCAAGGCCGGCGCACAGATCGTGGTCGGAACCCCCGGCCGCCTGCTCGATTTGGCCAGCCAGCGCCTGCTCACCCTCGCCAACGTGCGCGAAATGGTGCTCGACGAAGCCGACAAGATGCTCGACCTCGGTTTTCTTTCCGACATCGAGAAACTGTTCGCGCAGACTCCGTCGACCCGCCACACCATGCTGTTCTCGGCGACGATGCCCGGACCTATCGTGGCCCTGGCCCGGCGCTTCATGAACCGCCCGATTCACATTCGCGCGACCGACCCCGATGAGGGCCTGATGCAGGCCAACATCGAGCACCTCGTCTACCGTGCGCACAACATGGACAAGGACGAGGTCATCGGCCGCATCCTCATGGCGGAGGGCCGCGGCAAGACCATCATCTTCACCCGTACCAAGCGCGCCGCCGCGAAGCTCGTTGAAGAACTCGGCGACCGCGGCTTCAACGCCACGGCCGTGCACGGCGACCTGAACCAGGAACAGCGCGAACGCGCCATGGCCAGCTTCAAAAGCGGCAAGAAAGAAATCCTGATCGCAACGGATGTCGCTGCTCGCGGCATCGACGTCGAAGATGTCACCCACGTCATCAACCACACTATTCCCGAGGACGAGAAGGCGTACCTGCACCGCGTGGGTCGCACCGGGCGCGCCGGTAAAACCGGTATCGCCGTGACCTTCGTCGACTGGGATGACCTGCACAAGTGGTCCCTCATCAACAAGGCACTGGAATTCGGCCAGCCGGAACCGATGGAAACCTACTCGTCGTCACCGCACCTCTACACCGACCTCAATATTCCGGCCGGATCCAAAGGACGCCTGCGGGCAACCCCGGTGAAGGACGTCACTGCTGGCGAGGCTCGCACCGGCGGCGCCGGTCGCTCCGGAGGTGCACGCTCCGCAGCCGGCAGCCGCTCAGACACTGGTCGCTCCGGTGCGGCTCGCGGCGGCCGCTCGGAAGGCGCTCGCTCCGAAGGCGGCCGCTCCGAAGGTACCCACAGCGACCGGCGTGGCGATTCCCCGCGCGGCTCCGACCGACCGGCAACGAGCCCGGTACGCGACGGTGGGGACGACACGGGTCGACCGACGCGGTCACGTACCCGCGTAAGTTCCAGCACCAACCCCGACGCCCCCGCCGCAACCCCGGCAGCCGGCACACACGACGGCGGCGGAACCGAGCACCACGACGGCAACAACGCACCGCTGCGCCGCAGCCGCACGCGTCGTCGCTCGCCGCAGACCGGCAACACCATCTAGTCCCTGATCAGCTCTGTCAACGCCCGGCATGCGGGCTGCCACCGTTTCGGCCATGGCAGCTTTCGTGCCGGGCTTTGTCGAGCACGGCCACGGCACTCACTGAGAAGGTCAGCCGTAGACGGGCGCGGAGCCGTGGCCCTCAGCGATGATGCGGTCGAGCACCTCGGGGGCGGTCGTGTTCTCGCCGAACCGATTGGGTTTGCCGGTGCCGTGGTAGTCGCTCGAACCGGTGACATACAGCCCAAATTTGGTGGCGAGTTCGTACAGGCGCGCTGTGGGTTCCGGGTTGTTCTCGCGATGCTCGAGTTCGAGGCCGAACAGCCCCGCTCCCACCATCGTCTTCAGCCGCGATTCCGAGACCACGTCGGCGATACCCCGCGTGGCGGGATGGGCGATAACCGGCACTCCCCCGGCGGCACGCACGAGTTCGATCGCGTGTAACGGATCTGGCGCGTAGTGCGGTTGAAAGTAGCCGGCCTTCCAATGCAAAATGTCGGCGAAAGCCGCGCTGCGGTTGAGCGCGTGACCGCGCGCGACGAGCGCGTCGGCGATGTGCGGCCGGCCGACAGTCGCACCGGGCGTGGTCTGGGCGAGTACATCGTCCCAGCTGAGGTCGTAGTCCATACCGATGCGGGCCACCATCTGCTCCGCGCGGCTCAGGCGAGCTGCCCGCACCCGCGTCACTTCGGCCAGTAGTGCAGAATCGGCCGGATCGAAAAGATATGCCAACAGATGAACACTGGCGTACTGCACCCGCGTACTGAATTCCATTCCGGGAATAAGCGTGATTCGCGCGGCGCGCGCGGCAGTGGATGCCGCAGCCCAGCCGGCGGTAGAGTCGTGGTCGGTCAGGGCAACCGTTCCGAGCCCCGCACCGGCCGCCGCACGAACCAGTTCCGCCGGCGTTTCGGTGCCGTCTGACACGCTCGAGTGCGCGTGCAGATCAATCGGACCCTGAAATTGCCGCACGACTGCCATAACCCCATGCTAGTTGGACGCCCCCGCCTCTTCCCCGCGGTGCAGCGCTGGGGATTCCCCAGAATTCTGATCTAGGGTTCAGAATAATGTTCACGCGAGTCCTCCGGGCACTGATTCTCCTTGCCGCCGCCGTTCTTCTGCTGGTCCTGACCTGGCCGCAGGCATTCGGCCTGCACACCACCTGGGTCGTTGCGCATCTCGTCTCGTTTCGTGCGATCGCCGTGATCGGCGCGATCGTTGGCCTCATTGTGCTTGGATTGCTCCGATTCATACGGCCACTCCGCCCAATCCTCAGCATGGCCATGGTGCTGCTGGTATTATTCGCCGTGGCGAATGCTGGCATTCTTGCATCTCGCGGTTTTACCGCGGTTACCGCCCGGGAAAACACGGGTCCAGCCGACGCCAAAACGGATGCCGCCACCGTCACGGTACTCAGCTGGAACACGCTCGGCGACGCTTCCGGCGCTGCGGTCATCGCAGAACTGGCGCTCGCCCAGAAAGCCGACGTTCTGACCCTGCCCGAGACAACGGAGGCGACCGGGATTCAGATCGCCGAAATGATGCGCGCGGCCGGCCGCCCCATGTGGGTGCACACGCTCTCGTTCGATCTGATCTCCAAGGCTCGGTCAACGACGCTGCTGATCAGCCCCGACCTCGGTGACTACGCCGTGACCAACGCTGCGGGTTCCGGCCCGCCCGGCAACACCAACGTACTGCCCACCGTCGTGGCCGAACCGGTCGACGGGAGTGGCCCGACTATTGTTGCCGTGCACGCCGTCGCCCCGATTCAGTACGAGATGTCGAATTGGCGCAGCGACCTCGACTGGCTCGCCAGCCAGTGCCAGGGCGACAACGTGATCCTGGCGGGCGATTTCAACTCAACGCTCGACCACATGGCCGGCCGGGCCAACGAAGGCGTGACTGCTGTTCTCGGTAACTGCGCGGATTCCGCTCTTTCGGCCGGTGCGGCAGCCGTCGGCACCTGGCCCACAAGCATTCCGGCGCTCCTCGGCACCCCGATCGATCATGTGATGGCGACCGTGAACTGGCAGGTGACCACGCTGCAGGTGATCGAGTCGCTCGACGACGCCGGCAGCGATCACCGCCCGATCGTCACCACTCTCACACCGGCCAGATAGTTTCTGCCGGGTCCCGCATCCGCTTAGCCCGGCATCCACACCAGCATGATCGGCCACCGCCCAGAGTCCGGTGCCAGACTAGTGAGATGGCTGATACCACTGCTCTTCCTCTCATTCCCGCTGCCCGCTCGAACGAGAACCGTTCGACGACTCCCGGATCCACCGGTTTCAAATCGTTCATCGCGAGCGGCTGGGCTGACCGTGCGGATGCCCTGCCTGGCGCCCGCGAGCAGGCGCCCTTCGCCGCCGCGCGCCGCGCACGTCTCTCGGCTCAGTACCCGGGGCACCGCCTCATCATTCCGGCTGGCCGGTTGAAACAGCGCTCCAACGACACCGACTACGCGTTCCGCGCGCATTCCGCCTTCGCCTACCTGACCGGTTGGGGCAGTGACAGCGAACCCGGCGCCGTACTCGTGCTCGAACCGGCAGCAGCCGGCGGCCACGACGCGACCCTGTACTTTCGAGAACGAGCCGGCCGCGACTCGGACGAGTTCTACGCCAATCCCGACATCGGTGAATTCTGGATCGGTCCGCGCCCATCGGTCGCCCAGGTCGCGAGCGACCTCGCCCTCCACGTGCGCGGCATCGCCGAGCTCGCTGGCGTGCTGAGCGCCGTCGACAGCGAAACGCTCGTACTTCGCGCGGCAGACCCGACCGTCACCGAGCAGGTCGATGAAGCCCGCCTGCGTTTCGCCGCCGAGCGCGTACTCGGCAGCAACGCCACTGACTCACCGTTCAGCATCGAGATAAACGCCGAGCACGAGCCTGACGCCGGTCTCACCCGCGACCTCTCCGAGCTGCGCCTGGTGAAGGACGCCTTTGAAATCGCGCAGATGCGCCTCGCCGTCGCTGCAACAGCCCGCGGCTTCGACGATGTCATCGCCGATCTGCCCCGCTCAAGCCAGCACGCCCGCGGCGAGCGGCTGGTGGAGGGCGTCTTCAATACCCGCGCCCGCACCGACGGCAACACGGTCGGCTATGACACCATCGCAGCCTCCGGACCACACGCGTGCATCCTGCACTGGACCCGCAACGACGGCGTCGTCGCCCCCGGCGATCTCATCCTGATCGACGCCGGCGTTGAACTCGACAGCTACTACACCGCCGACATCACCCGCACCCTGCCGGTCAACGGCGTGTACACCGACGTGCAGCGCCTGGTGTACGAAACCGTGCGTGAGGCAGCGGATGCCGCCTTCGCCGTCGTTCGCCCCGGCGCTGTGTTCCGTGACGTACACGCCGCGGCGATGGCCGTGATCGCCCGGCGCACCGCCGAGTGGGGCATGCTGCCGGTCACCGCCGACGAAGCCCTGCAGCCGGAAAACGGCCACCACCGCCGTTATATGGTCCACGGCACCAGCCACCACCTCGGCATCGACGTGCACGACTGCGCGCAAGCGCGCCGCGACATGTACCTGGATGGCGTGCTCGAACCGGGCATGGTCTTCACCATCGAACCCGGTTTGTACTTTCAGCCAGACGACCTCACCGTTCCGGCGGAGTTCCGAGGTATCGGCGTGAGGATCGAGGACGATATCCTGGTGACTCCCACCGGTGCCGAGAACCTCTCAGCTGCCATCCCCCGCACCGCGACAGAGGTCGAGGCCTGGATCGCTGCCGCACAGCGCTGAATTCATCGCGGAAGCGACGAGAGCACCCGTTCAGCGCGGCAGGCCCGGTGCTCTTTCGCTTTATCGCGAATTTTTACTCGTGCTCCACGGGGGCTGCCGGGTCAACAGGGACTTCCGAGCGTGCAGCAGCTGCCGGTTCAGTCGAACTGCCACCAAGTAAGTTTCGCGCCCGGTTGACCAATTCGACGTCGACAATAATCTGATAGCTGGTCGCAATGACCTGCATGGTCGAGGTGAAGTCGCGTCGACGCCGGTTGATGGCATAGCTCGCGATACCCAGCAGCATGCCAAAACCGGCACCCATGATGAGTGCGGCAAAAACGAACGGCAGGCTCGACCCGGTGGGCGAGAACAGAAAGAACAGAATGCCGAAGAAGATTCCGAGCCAGGCACCGGATGCCGCCCCCGCGAGCGCGACCCGGCCGTAGGTGAGTTTGCCGGTCACCCGCTCGACACTCTTGAGGTCGTTGCCCACGATCGAAAGTTGTTTCACCGGAAAGTCGGCCTTTGCGAGCGTATCGACCGCGGCTTGCGCATCGGCATAGGTGCCGTAGGTGGATAGCACCTCCCCGCGGGGCAACACGGGAGGAAGCACCGGGCGGCGTCGGGAGAAAAGGCTCTGGTTACTCATCACGCCATTCTTCCACGCCGTGCTGATCGTGAAATGTGCCTGATCAGCGATGTTCGATGTCGGATCGCACTCTGACATTTTCGCTGGGTCACTGAGAGTGGCCGTATTACCGCGCGGGTGGCCTAGATTTGTCATGTGAGTGCCACCAGAGTTTTTGTTGCCCGACTGGCCGGGTGCACCGTTTTCGACCCCGCGGGCGACCGCGTGGGCAAGGTGCGCGATGTTCTCGTGGTGTATCGAAAAAACGACCCGCCCAGCGTCGTAGGCCTGATCGTGGAGATCCCCGGCAAACGGCGCGTGTTCGTGTCGATCAATCGGGTCACCAGCATCGGCAGCGGCCAGATCATCACGACCGGCCTGATCAACGTGCGCCGTTACGAGCAGCGCGGCGGCGAAGTGCGCGTTATCGCCGAACTCCTCGGGCGCAAAGTGCTCTTCACCGACGGTTCCGGCGAAGCGACCATTGAAGACGTCGCGATCAAAGAAGGCACGGAGGCCGACTGGGCCATCAGCCAGCTGTTCGTGCGCCGCCCCAAGACCAGCGCCTCGCCTTTCGTCAAGGGCGTCACGTCATTCGCGACCTGGGCCGAAGTGCGCGAAAAAGAGACCAAGGGCCAGGCGCAATCCGCCGAGCACCTCATCGCGACCTACTCCGATCTCAAGCCCGCCGACCTCGCCAATACCCTGCTGGACCTGCCGCGGGAGCGCATGTTCGAGGTAGCGGGCGAACTGCCAGACGATCGCCTCGCCGATGTACTCGAGGAGATGCCCGAAACCGACCAGGTCGGTATTCTGACCAGCCTCGGCGATGCGCGCGCCGCCGATGTGCTCGACCAGATGCAGCCAGACGACGCGGCCGACCTCATCGCCCAGCTGCCGGAAGAGCGCGGCGAGCAGCTGCTCGACCTGATGGAACCCGAAGAAGCCGAAGATGTACGTTTTCTGCTCTCCTACGCCCCCGACACCGCCGGTGGGCTCATGACGACCGAGCCGATCATCGTCTCGGCAGACGCCACCGTCGCCGAGGGGCTCGCCCGCATCCGTCGTCACGACCTGGCCCCAGCGCTCGGCGCGGCGATCTGCGTTACCCTGCCCCCCTACGAAGCTCCTACCGGTCGTTTTCTGGGCATGGTACATTTTCAGCGGATGCTGCGCTACCCACCCCACGAACGTCTCGGCACGCTGCTCGACGCCGGCCTCGACCCGGTGACCGCCGACACCTCGGCCGCTGAAGTCAGCCGAATTCTGGCGAGCTATGACCTGGTTTCGGTGCCGGTGGTTGATGAGAATTACCGACTGGTCGGGGTGGTGACGATTGATGACGTGCTCGACTATCTGCTGCCCGACGACTGGCGCAGCCACGACGGCAACGACGATGTGCGCCGCCGGGCCGCTGCCCGCAGCGAATTGAGAACCGGCAGCATCCCGCTGCCCGGAGTGCAGAGGACGCCTCGTGGCCCGCAATAACCGCGCCGACCTGCGCCTGGATGCGCCCAAGGGCCTGCGCACCGGCAACCTCGTAGGTCTTGGCCGCACTGGTCACAGCCGGGACAGCTTCGGCCGCTTCACCGAGGCCATCGCCCGCGGTATGGGGACCCCCTGGTTTTTGCTCGGGCTCACCCTGTTCGCCGTCGCCTGGATCTCCTGGAACACCCTCGCCCCGGAGGCGTGGCGGTTCGACTCGGTTGCGCTCGGGTTCATCGCGCTGACCCTCGTCTTGTCGATGCAGGCATCGTATGCTGCTCCGATGATTCTGCTCGCCCAGAACCGGCAGGACGATCGCGACCGGGTGCAGTTCGAACAAGACCGGCAGCGCGCAGAACGCACCCTCGCCGATACCGAATACCTGGCCAGGGAGGTCGTGGCCCTGCGCATCGCGATCAAGGACATGGCCTCGAAGGATTTCATTCGCGCGGAACTGCGCACGTTGCTCGAGCACCTGGATGAGCGCAGTCGCGCAGACGAGCGCAATCCCGTAGATGAACCTCCTGCCCCAAACAGCACCACGGAAAGCCGCCCCACCGCATGAATTCTGCCCCCGACGCCATCCGCTCCCGTGTTCTCACCGCCCTGGCCGGGGTGACCGACCCGGAGATTCGCAAGCCCATCACCGATCTCGACATGGTATCGGGGGTGACGGTGAGCGACACCGGACGGGTGAGCGTAGGCATCCGCTTGACCATTGCCGGTTGTCCGGCCGCTGCACGCATCGAGAGCGACGTTCTCGCCGCCGCCGAGTCGGTGTCCGGGCCGGGCCGGGCGAGCGTCGAGGTCGCCGTCATGACTCGCGAACAACGCACCGCGCTCACCGAGAAACTGCGCGGTGGCCAGGCGGAACGCAGCGTGCAGTTCGGCCCGGAGTCACTCACCCGGGTCTACGCGATCACGAGCGGCAAGGGCGGCGTCGGCAAATCCACCGTCACTGCCAACCTGGCCGTGGCCCTGGCCGGAGAGGGACTGCGGGTGGGTATCGTCGACGCCGATGTGCACGGCTTCAGCATTCCTGGCCTGCTCGGCCTCGTGCACGACGGTCTCGCGGTCAAACCGACCCAGGTGGGCGACATGATCCTGCCGCCGATCGCGCACAACGTGAAGGTCATCTCGATCGGTATGTTCATCGACGATGCGTCGGCGGCGGTCGCCTGGCGCGGCCCGATGCTGCACCGCACGATCAAACAGTTTCTGACCGACGTGTATTTCGGCGACCTCGACGTGCTGCTGCTCGACCTGCCGCCCGGTACCGGAGACGTCGCCATCACGGTGGGCCAGCTTTTGCCACACGCCGAGGTCATCGTCGTGACCACCCCTCAGGCCGCGGCGGCCGATGTGGCCGAGCGCAGCGGAATCGTGGCCCGGCAGACCGGACAAAGCGTGTACGGCGTGATCGAGAACATGTCGGCGATGGTGCAGCCCGACGGTAGCCTGCTCGAACTGTTCGGTTCGGGCGGGGGCACCGAAGTGGCCAGGCGACTCTCCGCCGGCCAGACAGCACCGGTTCCGGTGCTCGCGCAGGTTCCGCTGAGCCTGGCGCTGCGCACCGGCGGGGATGCCGGCCTGCCGGTCGTACTCGGCGCACCGGATGACCCCTCAGCCCGCGCTATTCTCGCACTCGCCCACACTATGAAGACGCGCACTCGAAGCCTGGCTGGGCTCAGCCTGAAACTCACGCCCCGCTGACGCCTACTCCTCGGGCTTGACCAGCGTCGCCGCGTGGTCGGGAACCTGATGGTTGCTCTCGCGCGGCGGCCGCTCATAGTCGGAAGCCGGCGGGCGTGGCGGAATGTGCACCTTGGGTGGGTCGGTCTTCTCGTAGGGCACGAGGGAGAGCAGATGGCTGATTGCGTTCAGGCGGCTAGCTCGCTTGTCTTCACTCTCCACCACCCACCAGGGCGCTTCGGCAATGTCGGTGTGCACGAACATCTCGTCTTTCGCCTTGGAGTAATCCACCCACTTGGTAATCGACAGCACATCGGTCTCGGACAACTTCCACCGACGCATGGGATCTTTCAGACGCGAACGAAACCGTCGTTCCTGCTCCAGGTCAGACACCGAAAACCAATACTTGACCAGCAAAATTCCATCTTCGACCAGCATCCGTTCGAACAGAGGGGCCTGATGCAGAAACCGACGGTATTCATCACTGGTGCAATAGCCCATGACCCGCTCGACGCCGGCCCGGTTGTACCACGAGCGGTCCATCAGCACGATCTCACCGGTCGACGGCAGGTGCTCGATGTAGCGCTGAAAATACCACTGGCCGCGCTGGCGTTCGGTGGGCATCGGCAGGGCCACCACGCGCGCAACACGCGGATTGAGATACTGGGTGATGCGCTTGATCGCCGACCCTTTGCCAGCGGCGTCGCGGCCCTCGAAGATCACCACGACCCGGGCGCCGGATGACTTCACCCATTGCTGCATCGTGACCAATTCGGCCTGCAGCCGGGCGAGCTCGGCCTCATAGACGGTCTTTGTAACGCGTTTGGGTTTCTTGACAGCAGACATCAACCTCTCTTTCCGCTCTTCACTACTCGCAAACGCATGCTGTCTACGTGGATTCGGAATCGAACGGGGCCGGCCCGAGCGCGGTTCGGGCAGCATCCCTGGCACGTTTACGTTTCAGGTAGGCGCCTTCAGGGTTGGGCTCGGCGCGAGAAATCGTCGCAGACTGTTCCTTGAACGGGTCTTCGTCGGCAAGGGCTTCCCGGATGATGCGGCGCGGGTCATACTGGCGCGGGTCCAGTTTTTTCCAGTCCAGATCGTCGAACTCCGGGCCCATTTCATCGCGCATACGATCTTTGGCACCGTTGGCCATGTCGCGCAGCTGCCGCACGAGACGACCCAGCTGGGCGGCATAGTGCGGTAATTTATCGGGGCCGAGCAAGAAAACAGCGATGATCCCGATCAGCAGAATCTTTTCGAACGTCAGCCCAAACATGTCCTTAGATTAGCGCCCGGCGAGGCATCCACAGACCACACGCGCCACGGCCCTAGTCTTGACCTAATCATCTACTGGAGTTATTTGTGTCTGACATTGAACTGAACTGGAAATTCTCCGACGACTGTGTCGTGGAATCCGAAGCCATCATCCGAGCGCGCCAGCAATCCCTCGAGCTGGGAATCGACGCGATAACGCCTGCGGTCGGGGCGCAATCGGCCGTTCTGGCCGCTGCGACCGGGGCGCGCAGTATCCTCGAGGTCGGCACGGGGGCCGGAGTTTCGGGCATCTGGCTGCTGACTGGGGCTCCTGGCGCCACTCTCACGTCGATCGACACCGAGGTCGACCATCTGCAGCACGCCAAGGCGAATTTCGCCGAGGCGAAGGTTCCCGCCAACCGGGTGCGCCTGATCACGGGCAAGGCCAGCGAAGTTTTGCCGCGCATGAACGAGAATTCTTACGACATTGTGTTCATTGACGCCGACCCGCAATCGGTCATCGAATACGTCGAACACGGACTGCGTCTGGCTCGTCCGGGTGGCACCGTGCTTGTCGCGCACGCTCTCTGGCGCGGCCGGGTGGCCGACCCAGCCCAGCGCGACGATGTCGCGACCGGCTTTCGCACATTACTGACCGAGATTGCCGCGTCGAGCGCTGTCATCAGTGCGCTCTCCCCCGTCGGCGATGGCCTGCTGCAGATCACCAAGCTGCGCGCCTGACACGCCCTTAAAACACCAGAACGGCCGCGCAGTTACTGCGCGGCCGTTCTGGTGTGTCACCTACAGGAACACGAGGCTACTTCGCCGCTGCGACAACCCCGGCGAGTGCATCGTGAAGTTCCTTGGCCTCGGCGTCGTTGACTGACACAACGAGCCGCCCCCCACCTTCGAGCGGCACACGCACGATGATTAGGCGTCCCTCTTTTACAGCCTCCATTGGCCCGTCTCCGGTCCGTGGCTTCATGGCCGCCATGAACTCCCCTTCCATTCGTCTTTGTACCACCATTATCGACTATCTCAGCCTGAGACGTAAATTCGGGTCAGACACAGCGTCAGATTCGAGGGTTGCAGCCGCCCGTCAAGGCGGTGTCCAGTCGTACCCGTCGACGCCCCAGCAGATCAGCAGCCACCCCCACTGGCCGGCCACGAACAGTGCAACCATGGCCACGCGGTAGACCCGGCTGCGCGGCAACGCGGCCGCCCCGAGTAGGGGAAGCATCGGCATGAGCAGCCGAAACGTGCTCGACTGCGGAAAGAACACCGCGAGCAGGTAGAGGCCGTAACTGGCCAGCCAGAGCCTCAAATCCACGCCAAGACGCCGGACGGCGGGAGTGAACAGCAGCACGGCGAAGGTCAGGATAAGGGCGGTCACCACGACAATGCCCCACGGGTCGCCGAGCCACCAGACCCCGCCCTGGAACCACGCGGTGAACGGGACCAGCTCCACGTAGCCGATGTACGGCGCTCGCCAGGCCAGTTCGGTGTCGGTGTAGGCCATCAGGTCGCCCGTGGCGGCCCAGGCCGTGATCGGCCAGACCAATCCCATCAGCGCGCTGAACAGGGCCACGGATGCCGCCAACATCCACTCGTGACGGGAAAACGGGTCGCGGGCGCGGGTGACGAAGCGATAGATGACATGCAGGCCAAGGGCGAGGGCGAAGGCGAGCCCGCTCGGCCGGGTCAGGGCCATGACCGCGATGACGGGGTAGAGCAACCAGTAGCGGCGCTCCAGCAGCAGGTAGAGGGCGAGGGTCAGAAAAAACAGGTACATCGACTCGGCGTAGGCAAACTGCAGAATCGGCGATAGCGGGGCGGCGCAGAACAGCACGACCGCGAACAGTGCCGTGTTCGGCGGCTGCACCCGAGCCATCAGGCGGTAGAACAGCAGGGCGGTACCCAGGCTGAACACCACCGACACGAATACGGCCACGGGCGCCCACGGAAAGTTAGTCAGCTCCATGAGTAGCCGGGCCACGACCGGATAGCCAGGCATGAATGCCCAGGCATTTTCGCCCACCTCGCCGGTGTCGGTGATCGGCAGCACGCTCGGGTAGCCGAGCATCGCGACGATGTTGTACCAGCGCCCGTCCCACATGGTCGCGAAGTCGGTGTATTTCGGGCTGGCACCGGTCCAGGCGTTGGGGCCCTGAACGCTCGCCAGCACGAGGATGAGGCTCGTTGTGACCAGTCGCGATAGTGCCCAAACCACGAACACTTTGCCCCACCACGGGGTCAGCCGGTAGCGGACGTGCCAGACGGTTGGCAGCCGGCGGGCGCGCTGACTGCGGGCGCGCTGACTGCGGGCGGCCGGGCTGCGGGGGCCGAGCATCCGTTCAGTCATTGTGCTGTCGCTGCGCTACCGAACGGATGCGCTCAGCCAGTCGCGCAGACCCTTCTCGCAGGCCGTGATCTCGGCCACGGCGACGCGTTCGTCGTCGGCATGAGCCTTGAGCGGGTCACCGGGCCCGTAGTTGACGGCCGGAACTCCGAGGGCCGAGAAGCGAGCGACATCGGTCCAGCCATATTTCGGCGTGGCCACGCCACCGACGGCGGCGAGGAACTCACGGGCGAGCGGGGCGTCGAGACCGGGGCGGGCACCCTCGGCCCGGTCGACGACGATGAGATCATAGCCGGCGAAGAGCTCGCGCAGATGGGCGACGGCTTCGTCGCCGCTGCGGCTCGGCGCAAAACGATAGTTGACATGCACCATGCACTCGTCGGGGATGATGTTGCCGGCGACGCCGCCGGTGATGCCGACCGCGTTGAGGCCTTCGCGGTAGACGAGGCCCTCCACCTCGACCTCACGGGCCTCGTACCCGGCCAGAATGTTGAGAATAGGAGCGGCTTTGTGGATGGCGTTCTCACCGACCCAGCTGCGCGCTGAGTGCGAGCGCAGCCCGAAGGTGCGAATCTCCACGCGCAGGTTGCCGTTGCAGCCGCCCTCGACCTGGCTCCGGGTCGGCTCGCCAAGGATCGCGAAGTCACCGGCGAAGAGGTCGGGACGGTTGCGGGCGAGGCGTCCGAGGCCGTTGAGTTCATCGGAGACCTCTTCGTGGTCATACCACATCCAGGTCACGTCGACTGCGGGGTCGGTCAGTTCGGCGGCGAGCTTGAGCTGCACGGCCACGCCGGCTTTCATGTCGACGGTGCCCCGACCCCAGAGATACTCGGTGCCGTCGATGGTCTCGTAACGGGTGGGCAGGTTGTCGTTGAGCGGAACCGTATCGATGTGGCCGGCGATGACGACGCGCTGGCCGCGGCCGAGGTTGGTGCGGGCGACGACGGTGTCGCCGTCGCGAATGATCTCGAGGTGATCGAAACCGGCGAGGGCAGCCACGATCGCGTCAGCGAGGGCGGTCTCGTTGCCCGACACCGACTCCATGTCGCAGATTTGCCGGGTCAGGTCGATCGAGGTCGCCGTCAGGTCGAGCACGGTGAGCTGTGCCGGCCTTGCGGCGGCGCTGGCGGGAGCGGCCGGGGCCGGAGTCAAAGAAGTCACTCTACTAATCTAGAGGTATGCCCTCTGCTGTTACCGAAAACGCCACATCCGCACCGACTCAGGCCTGGGGGTATGGTCTCGCCACCGTCGCCTCGGATGGCACCGTGCTCGACACCTGGTTTCCGTCCCCGGCGCTCGGAGCATTGCCGACCGGCCGTGACCGCTGGATCGTTTCGGCCGAACTGTGCGAAGCAGCCGGTGACGACGCTCGCCGCGCGGTGCGTCTCGAGGCCATCACGGTGGAAATCACTCTCGATGCGGCGCCGGCAAGCACCTCGGATGCCTATCTGCGGCTGCACCTGCTCTCCCACCTGCTCGTCAGACCGAACACCATCAACCTCGACGGCATCTTCGCGCACCTGCCCACGGTGGTCTGGACCAATGCCGGCCCGATGCTGCCGGCCGACTTCGCCCGGCTTCGTCCTATCCTGCAACGCGCCGGCATCCAGGCCAGCGGCGTCGACAAATTTCCGCCGCTGCTCGACTACGTCGTGCCGGTCGGCGTGAGAATAGCGGATGCCTCCCGCGTGCGGCTCGGCGCCCACCTCGCTCCCGGCACGACCGTGATGCACGAGGGCTTTGTGAATTTCAATGCCGGCACCCTCGGCTCCTCCATGGTCGAGGGCCGTATCTCGCAGGGTGTCGTGGTCGGTGACGGCGCCGACATCGGTGGCGGGGCATCCATCATGGGAACCCTGTCCGGCGGTGGAACGCAGCGCATCTCGATCGGCGCCCGCGCCCTGCTCGGTGCTAACTCCGGTGTCGGTATCGCCATCGGCGACGACAGTGTTGTGGAGGCCGGGCTCTACGTCACGGCCGGCACCAAGGTTGTCCTGGTCGGAGAAGCGGTCACCGCAGACGGCGCCCCGTCCACGGTGAAAGCGGTCGAGCTTTCCGGCATGCCGAACCTGTTGTTTCGCCGCAACTCCATCTCCGGCGCCGTCGAGGTGCTCGCTCGCAGTGGCAGCGGCATCACGCTGAACGCCGCGCTGCACGCCTAGACAGCGGCCGCCAAGCGGATGTCGGCGGGTTCCGATACCATCCGGGTAGCGGCATCCGCTCGGGTGGGGATCGCTCGATTCACGAGGGAGTGATGTGGGCACCGACGCACCGCGCAGCAAGGGGCACCGTCGCGTTCGGCGTGCGTTGATCGCGCTCGGTATCGTGGTCAGCCTGGTTGTGGTCACCGCGGGTCTCGGGGTCTGGACGGTCACGCGGTCGTTTCCGACGCTGGCTGGCACCGTCGACATTCCGGGGCTCACCGACACGGTCACGGTCACCCGCGATGACGCCGGAATTCCCCAGATCACCGCGAAGACCGCTGCCGACCTGTTTCTCGCCGAGGGCTACGTGCATGCGCAGGACCGGTTTTGGGAGATGGACTTTCGCCGGCACATCACGAGCGGGCGACTGTCGGAACTGTTCGGAGAAAGCCAGGTCGGTACCGACACATTCGTGCGCACGCTCGGCTGGCGAGCCGTCGCCGAGCAGGAGGTTGCCCTTCTCGACCCGGTCAACCTCGGCTACTACCAGGCTTACGCCGATGGCGTGAATGCCTACCTGGGCACCCACCACGGAGCCGACCTGTCGCTCGAGTATGCCGTCTTGGGCCTCCAGAACCCCGGATACGAGGTGGAACCGTGGACCCCGGCCGACTCCGTCGCGTGGCTGAAAGCCATGGCCTGGGACCTGCGTTCCAACCTCGACGACGAGATCGACCGCGCCTTGCTGTCAACGACGCTCACCCCCACCGAGGTGAGCCAACTGCACCCGGACTTTCCGTCCGACCAGCACCCCACCATCACCGGCAGCCAGGCCATCACCAAGCCGTCACCCGGGGCGCTGGCCGCTCGGCCGAACATTGACTCGACGGATATCCCCGCCGCCGACCGCGGCGCCACCCCGGGCACCGAGCCCGACGCACCCGGTTCCGGTTCCGGTGCCGGTTCCGGTTCCGTCGATTCGTACGCGCGGGCTCTCACCGAGTTGCGCTCGCACCTCGGAACGGTGCCTGAATTACTCGGACCGGCCGGCGGGGAGATCGGTTCCAATTCCTGGGTCGTCGCCGGGGCCCTCACCGACACCGGCAAGCCCCTGCTCGCCAACGATCCGCACCTCGGCCCGGCGCTGCCCTCGGTCTGGTACCAGGTGGGGTTACGCTGCCAGTCGATCACGGTCGACTGCCCGTTCGACGTTGCCGGGTACAGCTTTTCGGGAATGCCCGGCGTGATCATCGGGCACAACGAGCGCATCGCCTGGGGCTTCACGAACCTCGGCCCTGACGTCGCTGATCTCTATATCGAGAAGGTCACCGGCGACAGCTACGAGGTGGACGGCGTTCTCAGGCCCCTGCTGCTGCGCGACGAAAAGATCTCCGTCGCCGGCGGTGACGACGTCAAGATCGAGATCCGCTCGACCGGACACGGTCCGCTGCTGAGCGGTTTCGAGGGCACCGCCTACCCCCAGATCGCCAGTGACTTTCCGGAGGCGGCAGGGCTGCCTCCAACCCCGATCGCCGAGGCGGGTGCTGACCAGACCGGCGCTGACCCAACCGGCGCGGACTCAACCACATACGAGCTGTCGTTACAGTGGACGGCGCTCACGCCGGGGCATACAGCATCCGCTATTTTCGCCCTGAACCAGGCGACCGACTGGACCAGTTTTCGCGCCGCGGCCGCCCTGTTCGAGGTACCGGCGCAGAACCTGACCTATGCCGACGTCGACGGAAATATCGGCTATCAAGCGCCCGGGCTTATCCCCATTCGGGCCAGCGGCAACGGTACCCTGCCGGTGCCGGGCTATACCAGTCAGTACGGCTGGACCGGATACATCCCCTTCGACGCCCTGCCCAGCACGTTCAATCCGCCGAGCGGATACATCGTCACGGCCAATAACGCGGCCACCGACCAGAGCTACCCCTACCTACTCACCGCCGATTGGGATTTGGGCTATCGAGCAAACCAGATCACGGCCCGGCTGCAGGAACTCATTGCCGCGAAAACCCCGCTGACCGCAGAGCTGATGAGCGAGATTCAGGGTGACAACTACAGCGCCATCGCGGCGGCACTGGTGCCGGCCCTGCAGCAGGTGCGACTCACCGGTGACGCCACCGAAGCACAGAAGTTGCTCGACGGCTGGGACTACCAAATGGACGCCGACAGTGCCGCCGCCGCGTACTTCAACGTGATCTGGCGCACGCTTGTGCACGACATATTTACCGGCAAGATCGACGCCGGCGCTGCCCTCACCGGCGGTGATCGTGCCTTCTCCGTGGTCACGAGCCTCCTCGCTGAGCCGAACTCCCCGTGGTGGTCCAACGCCGCCTACGGAACCATCGGGCAGGACAGTATGCTGCGCCGAGTAATGACGGATGCCGCGGTGGAGGCTGCCGACCTCATGGGATCGAACCCGACGGACTGGCAGTGGGGCAGCATCCACACCCTTGAGCTCACCAACCAGAGCTTCGGCAAGTCCGGGATCGGCCCGCTGGAATGGTTGTTCAACCGCGGGCCGTACGAGCTCGCCGGAGGTTCAGCCGTCGTCAATGCGGTCGGCTGGGATGCCACCTCGGGCTACCAAGTGGACTGGGTACCGTCGATGCGACAGGTCGTCAGCCTGGAGAACTTCGACGACTCCAGCTGGATCAACCTCACCGGGGCATCCGGGCACGCTTTCCACCCCAACTACACCGACCAGGCCCCGCTCTGGCGCGACCACGAAACCCGCCCCTGGCTGTTCACCCCCGCTGCCATCAACGGCAACGCGACCAACACACTGACCCTCGAGCCCGCGTCGTAGGTAGGTTCCCAAGCGGTTGCATGTCTGAATGATCACGCTCGGAGAGCGCTCGGCAGGCCTGGCTCAGTGGGGTTTTAGGTTAAACACCGGCCTGTGGAAAGTTCAAGCGCGGTTGTAGCAATTCGGTCTATGGTGACCCCATGCAAAACTCGATGCGGCCACGACGCGTGCACAGCGCTGTGCTTTTTAGTGTTCTCTCGACTCTCGTCATGGGCGCGCTGAGTGGATGCATGGCCGCTCCCGACTCCGCTCCCGTTACTTCGGCGGCACCCGTCGCCGAAGCAACGGCCACGCCGACCGACACTCCCCCGGTCTTCGCCTCGAACGACGAGGCGTTGGCTGCTGCGGAAGATGCCTATTCCGAATACCAGGTGATGTCCAACAAGATCGCCCATGAAGGTGGAGCGGAAGCGCAGAGAATTTCCGAGTACACAGTCGGCGAAGTCCTCGAATCGGAACTGGCAACTTACGAACGAATATCGACGGACAAAATCCACCTCGTCGGTGATCTTGCGTTCGATTCATTCACGCTGCAGAGTGCAGATTTGTCGTCAGGCGACGTCATCGCCTATGTCTGCCTTGACGTTACGCAGACGGACGTGATCGACGCTGCGGGGGCATCGGTTATTCCGGCAGGGCGCCCCGATCGCTACCCGCTACAAGTTTCTCTTCTTCATGATTCCTCCGCCAACCGACTCTTCGTCGAGAAATCAGACTCATGGTCCGGCTCAAATTTCTGCTAATTGTTACAGCCACATCGATTGCACTGCTCTATCCCACTGAAGTCGCATTCGCTGGCGCACGCACTATTGCCTGCACTGCAATAGCCGGCGCTCTCTATGCCTGTCCCGACCCTCCGGAAACGGGCGGGAAGGCTATCGGCAGCGGCGTTGATCTGACGGCAGATACCACCACGGGCTCCAGCGGTACCGGAATCTCAAGTCACCCACGACGAGGACGCGGGGGAACAGACCCCCTGGCGCCACCGCGAGTGTGCGCAAACGGCGACCCGGCAAAGCCCGGCATCGACACTATTCCCTGCGGCAACGGCTCCTTCCTACCCTTCGCCCGACCCAACACACCCACAACTCCCTGCACCGTATGCTCCCCCTCAACCATTGTGAGCGTCTCCGACCTGCAAAACTTCCCCGCCTACGCCGCCCCCACAAACATGGAACCCAACGGCTGGACCATCGTCGGACTGCCCACAAATTTCTGGGCCGCCCCATCCGCACAAATCCAAGAAGGACTACTCCTCGGCCAACCCGCCCACGTCATGTTCACCCCGATCGGCTACCACTGGGACTACGGAGACAGCAACACCACCTCAACCCCAACAAGCGGCTCGAACTGGAACAACCTCAACCTCGCCGAATTCTCCAACACCACCACCAGCCACACGTACGCCACAAAAGGCACCTACACCGTCAGCCTCACCATCGACTACCGCGCCGATTACAGCTTCGGCGACCAAGGCTGGCGGCCCGTCGAAGGCATCGTCACCGTGCCGTCAGCCCCCTTCACCGTTATGGCTGCCAAAGAATCAACCGTGCTCGTCGCCCAAGACTGCAACACCAACCCCCGCGGACCCGGCTGCTGACCGATTGGCGACGGCCCACCCAAACCTCGCCGCGCACCCACTAGTCAATACGCGCACGACAATCGGCCGGGACTCTGTCCATTCGGAGGTCATACATGGTGACATCCGAATCCCAGAACCCGCTCATGCCCGTAGCCATTCCATATCCGTCGATCGAGCTGGTCGACACCGTGTCTGGTCAACGCCGTGGCTGGTCAACGCCGTGGCTGGTCAACGCCGTGGCTGGTCAAGACCCTGTCTGGCTCGCNACCGTTATGGCTGCCAAAGAATCAACCGTGCTCGTCGCCCAAGACTGCAACACCAACCCCCGCGGACCCGGCTGCTGACCGACACAACCACCACACGCTCGACATCGAGAGATTCACCGCAACTCCGTGTGCGCGCTCGTCGTGGCGACAACGTCCCGGCCTCAAATCACCGGTACCGCTACCTCGCCCATAACCCGACCGATAAGACTCTCCCTTGCTCAGCTTTCCAGCTGTACCCGCACGGCTGAAACCCGCACTGCGCCGGTTCAGTCCGTGGGCTGCCATCGAGATTTAGACTCGAGATAGGCTACGGCTTCGGTGGCGGCCCAGCCCTGGGGGTACGCGGCACGCAAGGCGGTGACCCCGTCGAGGTCAGTACCGAGAGTAACCAGCGGCAACTCCTCGTATCCATCTCGCCGGGTCTGGCTGAGTCCGACGTTGGCCGTGAGGGCGTTGCACAGGCATTTGCGGCCGGCGGCCTCCGCGCTGGAACCGCCCTTGCGCACAAACGTCGCGACCGGTTCGGCTGGGCACCGGTAGCCGAGCACTCCGGGGGAACGTTCGTACGGCACCCGGAGATAACCGAGATCGCATAGGCGTGGGCGCTCTTCATACAGGGTGGCGTCCGACAGGGTTCCCGGAAGCGTCGCGACTTTGAACGGGAATCCTGTCGAGGAGGCCAGCGGATCGGTACGAATCTCCAGCTCCTGGCTGTCGATTTGGCGGAGCAGCTGCTCCCGCAGGGTATCGTCGAGGCCGGATTCGGCCGCGAGGGCGAACAGTGTCCCCACCTGAACGCCAGCAGCACCAATCGCGAGGGCTTCCTTGACCCGCTCGGGGGTGCCATAACCGCCAGCGACCCAAAACGGCAGGCCGACCGCTGCGACCTTCGCCAGATCGGCGTCATCCCGGGGGCCGTAGACGGGTTGGCCGTCGTCATCGAGGGAACCGCGTCCGCGCGGAGGCGCATTGTGCCCGCCGGCCCGCGGTCCTTCGATGATGAAGCCGTCGGGACGCGTCGACTCCTCCCGGGTCAGGTACACAGCGAGCACATGGGCAGCGACGATCGCCAGAAAACGGGGGCGGTGTAACGGCGGCAGTCCTCCACCGGTCAGGGCTTCCGGATCGAATTCGACGGAGTATCTGGTGGTGGAGTTCTCGACGTGCAGGTCGAGCGCCCGGGTCTCGTGCCGGGCAAGTCCGGTGAGCAGCGCGGGTATCTCGGCCGGGATTCCAGCTCCCATCAGCACATAGTCGACGCCAGCCAACATTGCTCCGTAGGCCGCGCTCGGGGTGGCCAATTGCACCTTCTCAAGAAAATTGATGCCGACCAGACCCTCGTGGCCCTCCTTGGCCAGCCAGACTTCGACGAAGTTCGCGACGACACTCAGCTCTAGCGATTTCACAAGCGGATGCTGGCTGACCTTCGCGATGGGAAGGTACGGAATTCCAGAGCGACGGCCACCGGCCCGAAAGTATCTCCGCAGTACCCGATCGGCCAGGGCCGGCACCGGAAAATGAGCCAACGCGCGGCGCACGTGGCCACTCGCGTCGCCGTCCTGCAAGCGCCTTGCTATGACCGTGTCGAGAGCGGTACCGCTGACGACACCGAGCTGCCCCGCCTTGGACACCGCGCGGGCGAGTTGCCACGATGACACGGCAACTCCCATGCCGCCCTGAATGATGGTTGGCAGCGCCTGCGTTGGGCGCGGAGTCGTGGATGTGGCCGTCGCAAGTATCACGGACGCAGTCATCTGGAGCAGAGTCATAAGCGAACCTTTCAGTGACGGACACCACGGGTGGGCGCCCTTTCACAGACTATTCCCGTGCATATTCCGTCCCACGAATACGTTCCGAAGGTCCATGCCAGCTCCGGCTAAAAGCGAAAAGCTAGATGCGGAGGGCAGACGGCGGAAGGCGCGATCAACGAGGGACAGCCGACGTCCGAGTGATTTGGGGCGTCGGTCCGCACGCTCGACCGTGCGGATGTATCCATAAATAATTACTGCGCCGGCCGTTGACGCAGGCCACCGCGTCAGCACCCATCACGCCACACGCCAGTCACCAGAGCACATCACAGCTATTGCTCTTCAAACACCCACCAGCAGCTCGCGCGCCCGCGCTATCGACCCGTGATTGCGCCCCTGTTCGTAGTGCGCGGGGTCTTCAGCACCGGGTCATTTGCGCAGGAAGAGTACAGGCGCGATGCTATCTGCGGGGGTAGTCGCGGGCCGGGGAACCCACGTAGAGCTGCTGCGGGCGGCCGATCTTGGTGGCCGGATCCTCGTTCATCTCACGCCAGTGCGCAACCCAGCCGGGCAGACGACCGATCGCGAAGAGCACAGTGAACATGCGGGTCGGAAAGCCCATCGCCTTGTAGATGACGCCGGTGTAGAAGTCGACATTGGGGTACAGGCGACGTTCCTTGAAGTAATCGTCATTGAGCGCAATGTGCTCAAGTTCCTGCGCAATGTCGAGCAGGTCGTCCTGCACGCCGAGGGCGGCCAATACCTCATGGGCGCTCTCCTTGACCAACGTGGCGCGCGGGTCGTAGTTCTTGTAGACCCGGTGCCCGAAGCCCATGAGCTTCACGCCCTGCTCTTTATTCTTGACGCGTTCGACGTACTTTTCGACGCCCTGGCCAGATGCCTGGATCTCACCGAGCATCGATAATACGGCTTCATTGGCTCCGCCGTGCAGCGGCCCGAACAGCGCGTTGATGCCGGAGGAGACCGACGCGAATAGGTTGGCCTCCGTCGAGCCGACCAGGCGCACCGTCGAGGTCGACGCGTTCTGCTCGTGATCTTCGTGAAGCATGAGTAGGCGTTCAAGGGCCTTACTGACGACCGGGTTGATCTCGTAGGGCTCGGCCATGTTGCCGAAGTTGAGCTTGAGGAAGTTGTCGACGAAGCTCAGGGAGTTGTCGGGGTAGAGAAAGGCTTGACCGACGCTCTTCTTATGCGCGTAGGCGGCCATGACCGGCAGCTTGGCCAGAAGGCGAATGGTCGAAATCTCGACCTGTTCCGGGTCCCTCGGGTCGAGCGAGTCCTGGTAGAACGTGGACAGGGCCGAGACGCCCGAGGCGAGCACACTCATCGGGTGCGCCTTGTGCGGCAGAGAGTCAAAGAACCGACGCATGTCTTCGTGCAACAGCGTGTGGTGGCGGATGCGATCGTCAAAGTTAGCCAGTTCACTCGCGCTGGGCAGATCACCGTAGATCAACAGCCAGGCCGTCTCGAGAAAGTTCGAGTTCTGAGCGATCTGTTCGATCGGATACCCGCGATAGCGCAGGATACCGGCGTCACCGTCGATATAGGTGATCGCGGAGCGAGTTGCCGCAGTATTCACGAAACCGTAGTCCAGCGTCGTGAGGCCGGTCTTCTTGGTCAGGGTGGAGATATCGATGCTCGACACGCCGTCCACACTGGTCAGGATCGGGAACTCTGCACTCCCGCCAGGAAAGGTGATGGTGACCTTATTCGGGTCAGCGCTGATCGGTTCGCCGGATGTTGTGTGCTGCGCGACGTCGGTCACGGAGCCTCCTCGGGTATCACTGCCGGATGAAATGTGACGACGCGTCACTGAGTCGGCCAGTGATCAAGATGCTGTGGTCGACTCCGTCGCGACTACAGCCTAATCCGCCTGACCACCCGCTGTTGCATCAGCTAAGACTTCGGTCGATTCGTTGGCAGAAGTCCACAAGCCCTCAGCCCAGACAAACGCTGCTTCAAACCACCAGGCGTGCTGCAGCGGCGGCAATACGCTCATCGGTCGCGGTGAGCGAAAATCGCACGTGCTCAGGGTAGACATCACCATAGAACGGACCGGGACCGGCCAGAATGCCGAGGGCGGCCATCCGTTCGACGGATTGCCATGCCGGTCGTCCCTCGGTCGCCCACAGGTAGAGCCCCGCCTCGCTGCGATCGATGCGAAAGCCGGCCTCCTCCAGCGCGGGAAGCAGCACAGCGCGGCGTGCGCGATAGCGCTCTTTCTGAACGCTCACGTGCTCGTCGTCGCCGAGAGCGGCGATCATTGCCGCCTGTAGCGGCGCCGGAAGCATGAGGCCGGCGTGTTTACGTACGGTCAGCAGGCGCTCGAGCACGGCGCTACAGCCGGCCGCGAAAGCCGCCCGATAGCCGGCCATATTGGACTGCTTGCTGAGCGAGTAGATAGCGACGATTTTGCGTCGGTCGCCGTCAATAACCCGGGGGTCGAGGATGCTCGGGATCGCCTCGGCATTCCACGGGGCGTCCCAGCCAAGCTCGGCATAACACTCGTCGCTCACGATCACGGCGTCGAGTTCGCGGGCGCGGGCAACGGCAGCGCGCAGGTCGTCGACCGACAAGACTCGGCCGTCCGGGTTTCCGGGGCTGTTCAGCCAGATCAGCTTGGTCGATTCGGGCCACTCGGCCGGATCATCAGAGGCCACGGCCACAGCACCGGCAATAGCCGCACCGATCGCGTAGGTCGGGTAGGCCGCCCGCGGGTGCACGATCGTGTCGCCATCACCGAGGCCGAGCATGAACGGCATGAGCGCCACGAGCTCCTTGGAACCGATCGTGGGCAACACGTTCTTGGGCTCCAGCCCAGTGACACCGCGGCGCCGGGCATACCAGGCGATGATCGCCTGCTGCAGGGCGGGCGTACCGACGGTTTGCGGATAAGCGTGGGCATCCGTTGCGGTGCGCAGCGCCTGCTGCACGACGTCGGGCGTGGCATCGACCGGCGAACCGATCGACAGGTCGACGATCCCGCCTGGATGCTGCCGAGCCTGTTCGGCGAACGGAACCATCTGGTCCCACGGGTAGTCCGGAAGCGGCTTCAGCACGAAAATCGCTTAGTGCTGAACCTGTGGTGGCAGTGCGGAGATGACGGGGTGGTCCTTGGCGAGGACGCCGATTTTGGCGGCTCCGCCGGGGGAGCCGATGTCGTCGAAGAATTCGACGTTGGCTTTGTAGTAGTCGGACCACTGTTCGGGCAGGTCATCTTCGTAGTAGATGGCTTCGACCGGGCAGACCGGTTCGCAGGCGCCGCAGTCGACGCACTCGTCCGGATGGATATAGAGGGATCGTTCGCCCTCATAAATGCAGTCCACCGGGCATTCATCGATGCAGGCACGATCTTTGACATCAACGCACGGAAGAGCGATCACATACGTCACAGGCTGGGGGTTCCCTTCGAGAGCGGACACCTGATTGTACGCCCCCTCGGTCAGGCCTCTTTCCGTATTACGCGGCGCCGGCTAGCGCCGGCGCGGCGGCAGTTTCGGCCAAGCCAGCACGAAAGCCGCGATCAGCGCCGGAACAACAGTCCACAGGGTTCCGGGCAGGCCCGCCGGCACAAGCACCGACCCCCCGGAACCGCGCAGTGACAGCACAAAAATGGTCAGGAGTAATCCCGTCGCGGCGAGGCCGACCACGAACCTGTCCCCCACGACAAGGCGCAGCCCGAGCAGCAGCGCTCCGATGCCGACGAACGCGATTGTCAGGCCGATCGGCAGCGCCATCCCGAACAGGGTCAGGGTGGCCTGGTGAGCGATGGTTCCCAGCACACCGAAGAGGATGCCCAGAAGCAGTCCGCCGAGACCGCCCAACGAACGGTTCGCCAGGGTCGGGCGCGCGGGCCGTCGGGTGGGCGCGGGCAGCGCTGTGCGCGGGGCATCCGCTCTCAGGAACGTTTCGGTGTCGGTGATGACATCGATAGCCCCGTCCGCCAGGACGCGGGTGTGCTCGGTCAGCGTCCAGCGCGCAGGGAAGTGAGAGAGGGCGCGCAGTTTCTGGTCGAGGTGAGCGCCGACGTCGATGGCGATGAGACGCTGGCCGGCTGCCTGCCGCACCGTGCAGGCCAGGAACACCGGCAGGCCGGCCTCGTGCGCTGCGGTCGTCGCGACCACACGCAGACCGTCATCGACGGCGCCAACGACCACTGCGGTTGCCCCGAGTGCGTCAATCGCCTCTCGAAAAGTCGAGACGAATTCGAGCGCGGAGACCTGTGGCAAGCGGTGCCAGCTGCGCGCCCCCAGCTCGGCCAACGCCGCAAAGATCACGGCGTCTGCTTCGATGAGAGCACCGGCGTAGAGCACAACCACCCGTGACCCATCGGCGCGCAGCCGGGCAATCGTGCCGCCGGTAAGTGCGGATTCGTCGCCGGGCCGGGCATGCACGAACAGGATTCGTTCGCTGCTGCCGGACATGACCATGGGCGTACGCACCGTTTCTGTTCTGCTGGCTATTCATCTTGCTGGGTAACACCCGTGCTCGAGTCAAATTATAACTAGACACGTTCGCGCCGTTCCGACTAGAGTCGGATTCGGTAAGGATAGCCTTACCAAAGCTTTCACCCGAAACGTGCCCGACCTATTCGAGGGACCCTGTGCTCGCAAACTACCTGATCGGCCTGCGCGAAGGCCTTGAGGCCGCGCTGATCGTGACGATCCTCATCGCCTACATCGTGAAAATCAACCGTCGTGACGTGCTGCCGCGCATCTGGATCGGCGTGAGCCTGGCCGTGCTCCTCGCCCTCGGCATCGGCGCCCTGCTCACCTATGGCACCTATGGGCTCTCGTTCACCGCACAGGAGACCATCGGGGGCGTGTTGTCGATCGTCGCGACCGGCCTGGTGACCTGGATGGTGTTCTGGATGCTGCGCACCGCACGCGACCTCAAGGGGCACCTGCAGGGCAACATCGACAAGCACCTTGTCGGCACCGGCCTCGGCCTCGTTCTCGTCGCCTTTCTCGCGGTCGGTCGTGAGGGCATCGAGACCGCCCTGTTCCTCTGGGCCGCCGTGCAGGCCACCGGGGCGACGACCATGCCACTGCTCGGCGCGGCGCTCGGCATCGCGACGGCGATCGGCCTCGGCGCACTGATCTACGCGGGCATGCTCAAGATCAACCTGTCTAAGTTCTTCACCTATACCGGCGCGATTCTCATCATCGTCGCTGCGGGCGTACTCTCCTACGGCGTGCACGACCTGCAGGAAGCCGGATTCCTGCCCGGCCTGCATGCCCTGGCCTTCAACGTGAGCGCCGCCGTGCCGCCCGACAGCTGGTATGGCACGCTGCTCAAGGGCACCCTGAACTTCTCCCCCGCCACCACCTGGCTGGAGATGTTCGCCTGGCTGGCCTACGCCGTGCCGACACTGAGCCTCTTCATCAAAAAAAGCCGCCACGGCCGCACGACCACCCACCCGGTTCAGACCGCACCCCAGACGCCGGCACCCGTTCCGGTTGCCGCGCACTGACTTCTCATTTCTCTGCCAAAGGATCTTCATGCCTCGTGTCTTGCGTTATGCCCGCCTGCTCGGCGTCGGTGTTCTCGGTGTCACTCTGCTCAGCGGCTGCGTCGCAAACAACCCGGCCGCCTCGCACACGGCCCTCGCCGTGGACAGCAACGCGACGAATTGTGCGGTGTCAGCCGACGAGGCGCCGGCTGGCAGCATTCGCTTCTCGGTCACCAATTCCGGTGACCAGGTGACCGAGTTCTACCTGCTCGCCGCCGACGGTCTGCGCATCGTCGGCGAGGCCGAGAACATCGGCCCCGGTCTTAGTCGCGACCTCGTCGTGCAGCTCGACGCCGGTAGCTACTTCACCTCTTGTAAGCCGGGGATGGCCGGCGACAGCGTCGGCAAGGCCGAATTCACCGCTACCAAAACGGATGCCGCCGCCACCGTCAGCGTCAACCGCGCCGCCCAGATCGACACCGCCAACTCCGACTACGCCTCATACGTCTCTCAGTAGATCAACCAGTTCGTCACGGGCACCGAATCGTTCGGCGACCTTGACCCCACGCTCGACCTGCGCGAGCCCGACCTCGAAGAGGACCAGGACCGGACCGCCTGGCACACGTGCGGCTGGCGCATACAGCCCAGAACAACGGCACCAAATTACTGCGTCCCAGCTACAATTTCGTCGATGGCAACGATGAGTTGGGGCGACTGGAAGCCGGGTTGTTCTGCATCAGCTTCCAGCGGTCGCCACCCAATTCGCTACTGTGCAGCTGAACCTGGTCAAGCTCGACGCGCTCGACGAGTACATTTCGGCGCGTTAGCAGCGCCCTTTTCGCCGTTCCCGGAGGCATCTCCGACCAAGAATTACGTCGGCGCAGCCCTGTTCGCCTAACCGAGCGCCGGCACCGGAGTGACGGTGTACAGAACGCCATCGGAATTTCCAGCGACGACGACGCCGTACGTCGCATTCGCCATTGTGACCACCTCAGCGTCTACTCCGGCCACAACTTCGGTGAAGCCGGCCGCCAACAGCTGGGCCCGCGCGTCGTCCAGGGGAGCCGTCGACGTGGTACTGACGGTCACGACCCAGGCACCGACCCCACTCTCGCCCAGGCCACCGGTCGCGAAGAGAACCTCTCCGTCGAGCACAGGAATTTCGGTCGGCCAGTCGGCGGGAAGCTGCCCACCGAGGCTGACGTCACCGCCCGTCGCGTCCTGAACAGCCCCGTTGACGGCGCCATTCACGCTATCGCGCACGGACTCGCCCACGGAGCAGCCCGCCAAGAGCGGTAACCCGGCGGCAGCGACTACGAGAGCGAGAACAACTCGTCGTGTTGGTCTGCTGGTTGTCATGAAAAAACCTTTCACGTTATGCGAATGAGTACACCGCGAGGATGCACAAAGTGCCGCTTTGACCTGGTCAAAGCGGCACTTTTTACGCTCTTGGGAGCGAAACTGGCTAGTTCGCGTCCATCTTCTTGACGCGTGAAACCTGGCGTGAGCGAGCGGATGCCGTCAGCTCCACCTTGCGAATACGCACGGCGGCGGGGGTGACCTCGACGCACTCGTCTTCGCGAGCGAATTCGAGGCACTGCTCGAGCGAAAGCACCTTGGGCGGCGTCATCGACTCGAACGTGTCGGAACTGGACTGACGCATGTTGGTCAGTTTCTTTTCCTTGGTGATGTTCACGTCCATGTCGTCGGCGCGCGAGTTCTCGCCGATGACCATGCCTTCATAAACCTCACTGGTCGGCTGCACGAAGAACGACATGCGCTCCTGCAGGTTGATGATCGCGAACGGCGTGACAGCACCGGAGCGGTCGGCCACGATGGAACCGTTTGTGCGGGTGTTGATGGTGCCGGCCCAAGGCTCGTAGCCGTGCAGAATCGCGTTGGCGATACCGGTACCACGCGTGTCGGTGAGGAACTGGGTGCGGAAGCCGATCAATCCACGTGACGGAACGATGAATTCCATGCGAACCCAGCCAGTGCCGTGGTTGGCCATGTTCTCCATGCGACCCTTGCGGGCTGCGAGCAGCTGCGTGATGGCACCGAGGTATTCTTCGGGCGCATCAATGGTGAGGTGCTCGTACGGCTCGTGGATCTTGCCGTCAACGCGCCGGACAACCACCTGCGGCTTGCCAACGGTGAGTTCGAAGCCTTCGCGACGCATCTGCTCGACCAGGATGGCGAGGGCCAGTTCACCACGGCCCTGAACCTCCCACGCGTCCGGGCGTCCAATGTCAACGACCTTGAGCGAGACGTTACCGACGAGTTCGCGGTCAAGGCGGTCCTTGACCATGCGGGCGGTGAGCTTGTGGCCCTTGACCTTGCCCATGAGCGGCGAGGTGTTGGTGCCGATGGTCATCGAGATGGCCGGGTCGTCGACCGTGATGGTCGGCAATGGGCGCACGTCGTCGGGGTCGGCGAGGGTCTCACCGATGGTGATGTTCTCGATACCGGCTACGGCGACGATGTCGCCGGGGCCAGCGCTCTCGGTCGGGTAGCGGTCGAGAGCCTTGGTGATGAGCAGCTCGGTGATCTTCACATTGCTGACGGTGCCGTCCTGCTGCACCCAGGCCACGGTCTGACCCTTCTTGATGGTGCCCTGGAAGATGCGCAGCAGTGCGAGACGGCCGAGGAACGGCGACGCGTCAAGGTTGGTGACGTGCGCCTGGAGCGGGTGCGTGTCATCGTAGGTCGGTGCCGGGATGTGCTTGAGGATCGCATCGAACAACGGCTCGAGGTCATCGTTGTCCGGCAGGGTGCCGTCTTCGGGCTTGTTCCAGCTGGCGGCACCGTTACGGCCCGACGCGTAGACGACGGGTACGTCGAGGACGGCGTCGAGGTCGAGGTCGGGAAAGTCGTCGGCCATGTCGCTCGCGAGGCCGATCAGGAGGTCCTGGCTCTCGGCCACGACCTCATCGATACGCGCGTCGGGACGGTCGGTCTTGTTGACCAGCAGGATGACGGGAAGCTTGGCTTCGAGCGCCTTGCGGAGTACGAAACGGGTCTGCGGCAGCGGGCCCTCTGAAGCATCGACGAGGAGCACGACGCCGTCGACCATGGACAGTCCGCGCTCGACCTCGCCACCGAAGTCGGCGTGGCCCGGGGTGTCGATCACGTTGATCGTGATGGGACCCTCGGTGGCGTGGATGCCCTTGTACGAAACCGCCGTGTTCTTGGCGAGAATCGTGATGCCCTTTTCGCGCTCGAGCTCGTTCGAGTCCATCGCGCGCTCTTCAACGTGAGAGTGGTCAGCGAAAGAGTCGGTCTGCTTGAGCATCGCGTCGACCAGCGTCGTCTTACCGTGGTCAACGTGAGCAACGATTGCAACATTTCGGAGGTTATTGCGTGTAGCAATCGCCATAAAAATAAATCCTTACGAAGAATGAGTGCCGCAGAGTCTCGCGCGCGACGAAGAATGGATACCAAGGGTCATAGTGTGACCCAAAGTAGTATCCTACCGTATGATTTTTACGCTCCGGCGGACCGCGAGCCCGAAGGCAGACACAAGCGGGGCGAGACCGGATGGCCTCACCCCGCGTAGCAGTGCTGCGAGTCGGTTAGTTCTTCCAACCGACGAGGGTCCAGTCGACGGTTTCGAACTGCGTGGCTCCGTAATTCACGAGACCGTCCTTGACCGCGTACACATTGGGGAGCGGTGCGATCGGAATGATGGGCACGTAGGCGGCCAGCACCTTGTCGATCTTGTCGGCGATCACCAGGCGCTTCTCGGGATCGAGCTCGGTGTTTGCTTGGTCGAAGAGACCGGTGAGCGAGTCATCGGTGATCCCGGTGAAGTTCGACTCGGAACCGACCGGGGAGAACAACGCCTCCGACGACGAAATCGGGAAGGCGGTACCGGCCCAGGAAAAGCCCGTCATTTCAAAGTCGCCCGTGATGACGTAGTCGGAGAAGAATCCAGCCGCGGGAACCTCGTTCAGTTCGACAGTCACGCCGACATCCTTGAGGTCGGCCTGCACCTGAACGGCACGCTGCTTGTTCGTGGCCGTCTCGGCTGGGATCGTCATGGTGAGAACGAGAGGGGTGCCATCCTTCTCACGCACGCCGTTGTCACCTTCCGTGTAACCGAGTTCATCGAGGAGTGCCTTGGACTTGTCGACGTCGAAGCCGATCGCGTCACCGACGTTGTCTTCGAACCCCTTCTGACCGGGCATGAAGATGTAGCTTCCCTGCGTTGTGGCAGGAACGCCCACCGGGGTGTTGGCTGATTCGGAAATAACGGACCGGTTGATGGCGTGACCAAGCGCTGTACGCATCTTCACATCGGCGAGCGGCCCCTTGGAACCGTTAAAGGTCACGTGCGTCCACGTGAGGCCACCGGAGGACTGGATCTGGGCATCCGTTCGTCCCTGGGCGGTCTGGTAGGCGTCGGCGTTGGACGAAATGTAGAGCACGTCCGTTTCGGAGTTGCCGAATGCTGCCGCCTGCGCGTCGCCGCTGACGACCTTCACGTAAATGGTCTCCAGCTTGGGCGTCTGACCCCACCACACCGGGTTGCGGGTGAGCGTGACGACCTGGCCGGTCGTGTCGATGTCCGAAATCATGAACGGTCCGCTGGACGGTATCGGCGACGTGATGTAACCGGTGTTGAAGGCCTCCGACGTGGCGGTGGCAGCAACCGGAAGAATGGCAGGCAGGTCCGCAAAGACGGACTGCCAGTCCGCGTTGACGCTGCTGAACGTCACCGTGAAGTCGAAGTCCCCCTCGATCGGCTCTATCGATTCGATCTCTTCCCAGATCGCGCTCGAGGCCGGCTGGTAGGCCTCATCGGCACCGTTCATGGCACCCCAGGTGGACTCGTAGTCCTTGTAGGTGATGGGAGCACCGTCTTGCCAGACGGCGTCCGGGTTGAGCTTGATCTCGACGACCTGGGGATCTTCGCTGATGAGCTCGACCGACGTTGCATAGTCGGGGTTGAGCTCTGGTGTTCCGTCTTCGCCGATGGAGTAAATGCTGCCAGCAGTGGGCGAGATGGTGGTCTTCGTGTCGACCTCGTTGCCATCGACGTGGGCGAGGTTCCAGTTTGCCGGCATAGCGTTGATGGCCAGGTTGAGCGTTCCCCCATCGGTGACCTGGTCGGCCGTGGCGCTGTCCCAGGCCGTAGACGGCACCGCACCACTCGGGGTGTCGGCGGTACCATTTTCTGCGGTATTGCCGGGTGCGCATGCCGTGAGGAACAGGGCAGACGCACTCAGAACGGCAACTGCTGCGAACGCAGTACTTTTCCGTCTCATAGGGATTCTCCTTTGATTCTTGGTGGGACTATTTCTGTACATTGCTGGACTGTGCGGTCAGATAAGTTTTGGTAACGCCCACGTGATGGCAAGCTGCTTCAACCGTGCCGTCAGGGGTCAGTTGTGGGTCGGATTCGGCGCAAAGCGACTGCGCCGCAGGGCCGAGGGTCGTGAACAGCGGGCAGCGGCTGCGAAAGTTGCACCCGTCGATCTGCTCGGTGGGGCTCGGCAGGTCACCCGCGAGCAGCACACGCTGGCGGCTACGCTCGATGACCGGGTCAGGAATCGGGGCTGCGGAAATCAGTGCCTGAGTGTACGGATGCCGCGGATGCGCAAATACATCGGCTACCGGCCCGTATTCCACGATACGGCCCAGGTACATGACGGCCACGGTGTCAGCGATCTGTCGCACAATGGCCAGGTCGTGAGCCACGAACAGGTAGGAGAGACCGAGCTGCTCCTTGAGATCTTCGAGCAGGTTGATCACACCGGCCTGGATCGACACGTCCAGTGCTGATACCGGCTCATCGAGCACGACCAGGCGAGGATTGGTCGCCAAGGCACGGGCGATGCCAATGCGTTGGCGTTGCCCCCCCGAGAATTCGTGTGGGTAACGGTCGGCCATGAGCGGGTCGAGGCCCACGAGGTCGAGTAGCTCGCGCACGCGCTCCCGCCGGGCTTCGGTTTTCACACCGTGCACGGTCAGCGGTTCGCCAATGATGTCGCCGATCGGAAGCCGGGGATCAATAGCCGCCATGGGGTCTTGAAAGACGATCTGCACGTCACGACGCAGGCGCAGCTTGTCGACGCGATTAAGGTTCGCCACGTCGGTTCCGTCGATCAGAATCTGGCCGCCCTGGGGCTTGGTCATCTCGAGAACTTCGAGAATCGTGGTGGATTTACCGCACCCCGACTCCCCGACTAGACCGAGGGTTTGCCCAGGTAAGACTGAGAATGAGACTCCGTCGACCGCCCGCACGGTTCCGATACGCCGAGAAAACACTCCGCCCTTAGTCAAGGGAAAATGGCGCACCAGGTTCGACACCGTGAGAACAGGATCCTCCCCCGGCCGTTGTGAGGGCTGACTGACGACGAGCGGTTCCGGCCGAGGGAAAATATCGCCCTTGGCCAACGAACCCGATGCGATCTCATCAGAGCGATGGCAGGCCGCCACATGGGTCACGTCGTGCTCGCCGGTCAGGACGATCTTGGATGCCGCAGCGCGGTGTCCAAGCAACTCCGGCTCCGTGTCACGGCAGGTATCGATCGCAATCGGGCAGCGCGCAGCGAACGGGCATCCATTCGGCAAAGCCGTCAACGACGGCGGTCGGCCCTCGAGGGGAACGAGCCGTTGCGTTCCTGCTGTCTGCATGTTGGGAACGGACCGCAGCAGCCCCACCGTGTACGGCATGTGGGGGTCGGCGAAAACATCAGCTGTCAAGCCGTTCTCTATGAGCTTTCCGGCATACATCACCGCAATGCGATCAGCATGGCCGGCCACGACACCCAGGTCGTGGGTGATGAGAACCACGGCTGCCCCGGTAAGTTCCTTGGCCGTTTCGAGCACGTCCAGGATCTGCGCCTGAATGGTCACGTCGAGGGCCGTGGTCGGTTCGTCCGCGACGATCAGCCGAGGGTCGTTCGCGATGGACATCGCGATCATGGCACGCTGACGCATGCCACCCGAGTACTCGTGGGGGAAGGCCTTCGCACGTCGTCGTGGGTCGGGGATACCGACGACGGTGAGCAATTCCACCGCTCGCGCACGCGCCGCCTTCTTGCTGAGTGCCGCATCGTGCAGCAGGAGCGCCTCGGCAATCTGGTCACCCACCGTGTACACCGGCGTCATGGCCGAGAGTGGGTCCTGGAAGATCATGGCGATGTCCTTGCCACGTATCTTCGACAACTCCCGGTCATTGAGGTCGAGGAGCGATCGGCCGTCGAAGGTGATGCTGCCCTGCACCACGGCCGAGCTCGGAAGGAGTCCCATGAGGGCCAGCGATGAGACTGATTTTCCCGAGCCGGATTCGCCGACGATACCGAGGAATTCTCCCTCGTGCACCTGATAGCTGATCCCCCGAACGGCCTGCACGGTAGGGCCGCCGCGTTGCGGGAAAGTCACCGACAAGTTTTTCACCTCGAGCAGGGGCGGGCGGGCTATCGATCGCGCGCTGACCTTCCGCGCGGCCGCAACGATTTCTGTCACTGAATTACTCACGGTTTACTCCCGAGGTTGGATCGACAGCATCCCGCAGGGCATCACCCACGAGGCTGACGGCGAAAAGGGTTGCCACGAGAACGCCGGCCGGAAAAACGAACAACCAGGGCCGGGTGATTGCCGCGCTGGTGCCCTCGGACAAGAGCGTTCCGAGCGACACGTCCGGCGCCCGTACGCCAAAGCCGAAATAGCTCAGGCTCGTCTCAGCCATGATCGCCCCGACGACACCCAGCGTCGCGTCGATGATGAGCAGCGAGGCGACGTTGGGAATGATGTGACGGCCGAGAATTTTCGGCATCGGCACTCCCATGTACCGCGCCGCTTTCACGAAGTCCTGATTTCGCAGCGAACGGGTTTGCGACCGGATCACTTGCGCCATGATCATCCAGCTAAATGCCGCTAAGAAAATGGTCAGGAATACCCACGAGAGTCCCTTGAAAAGCGGGCTCAGGATGACAAGAAGGATGAACGATGGCAGAACAAGCAGGAGATTGATGCACCACACGATCACTTTGTCGACGATGCCGCCCATATAACCGGCCACCGAACCGGCAATTGCTGCGATGGCGGTTCCGAGCGGTCCGGCGATAAGCCCGATCACCAGGGACTTCTGCAGCCCCACGAGTGTCTGTGCATACAGATCCTGCCCGATGCCGTTTGTACCGAACCAATGAAGCTGGGTGGGACCGATACCCATGTTGAGCGAATCGCGTCCCGTGGCGTTGTAGGGGTAGAAGACCGGACCAAGAATCGCCCAGAGAGCGATGAGCGTTATCGCGATCGCGCCCACCCAGAACCGCGGTGTGTGGACGAGACGGTGCCAGATGAGGCGTCCGCGGGATCGTGCCTGAGAAGAGCGGATGCCGCCGGCCAGGTCGGCTGCCCCCTCGCTCTGCAGCGCGATCGTGGTGTCCGGTATCGGCCTAATGTCGATATCAGCCATATCAGTACCTCACTCGTGGGTCGAGGGCTGCGTACAGTACCTCGGAAAGCGTGGACGAGAACAACACGAGAATCGCAAGAAACAAGGTCGTACCGGCGACACCGTTGATATCGCTCTGGGTGATCGATTGCAGCGCAAACTCGCCCATGCCATGGAATGAGAAGACGATCTCGAGCATGATCGAGCCCGAGATGAGCGTGCCGAAGCTGTAGGCGAAAAATGTCGACATGGGAATGAGCGCGACCCGCACGCCGTGGCGCACCAGGGCGGAATTTCGCGAGCGGCCCTTTGAACGGGCCGTGCGAATATAGTCGGCGGCGAGCACATCGAGCATGACGCTGCGCTGGTACCGCGAATAGCTGGCCGTTCCCATGAGCACCAGGGCGAGGGTGGGCAGCAGCAGGTGCACCGCCCGGTCAGCCGCGAGCACCCACCATGGGCCGGAAAGACCCGCGGAGTATTCCCCGGTGAAGTTGATGAGTTGTTTGCCGACCGCACCGTTCATGGCCGTCGCGCCGATCATGAGCAGCACGCCCACGACAAAGGTTGGGGTGGCGAAGATGAGGTAGGAGCTGTACGTGACGATTTGGTCGCTCGCACGGTATTGCCGCACGGCACCCCACACTCCGAAAACCACACCGAGGATGGCTCCGATGACCGACCCAATCAGCAGCAGACGCAGGCTCACCCCCGATCGCGCGATGATTTCCTGCACGACCGGCGTTCCGCCGACCGTGTTTCCCAGCGACCCGTGCGCAACGAGGTTGACGATCCACTCCCACAGCCGCGAGAGTACCGGTACGTCGGGATTCACGCCGAGCCCGTCGAGAATGCTCGTGATGGTGCTGTCGCTCGGCCGAGGGTTACGGCCGAGATACTTCGCCGCGGGGTCGAGCGCGACACTGGCGACTACGTAGGCCAGACAGGTTGCAATTGCAGAGAGAACAAAGTAATTGAGGAATCGACGAACGATGTAGAAAACCACGTGGGAGCTTTTTCGCTGCCTCTAGTACCCACACTCGTGATCCGCTAGGCGAACAACAGCCAACTTCAAACGTGTCGAAACCACGGTGATCCTCCTTTGCATCTCCTTGCAGGAAATGCATATGTACAGGTGCAAAGCATCCTTGCTTTGTAGTGCTTTGATCAGAGCCTAGGGTTCTCGAGAGCTTCTACGCACAAAAAGCCACGAAATCGCACAAATCCGCGTCTAACCTTGATTAAATCGAATTATTCACCATTAATCGTTGTGGTTCTGTGCCCTTCGCGAAGTTGGTAGCGTGCTATGGCAGGCACGATGAAGGGCCCCAATACGAAGGCGGTGAGTGCTGGCCCTAGTTGTCGGAGCCGCCGGCCAGCAGCTCGCGGCGCAGTTCGCGGCGGGCACGCTGTTCGGTCGGATCGGGGATCGGAACGGCGGCCAGCAGACGCTGGGTATAAGGGTCTTTCGGGTAGCGCAGAATCTCATCCCGCGTGCCGGTTTCCACGATGCGGCCGTGGTGCATGACCGCGATGCGATCGGCCAGCACGTCGATGACGGCAAGATCGTGGGTGATGAACAGGCAGGCGAAATTCATCTGTTGCTGCAGCGCCTGGATCAGCTGCAACACGCGGGCCTGCACCGATACGTCCAGCGCGCTGGTGGGCTCATCGGCGATGAGTACTTTCGGCTCAAGCGAGAGCGCACGGGCAATGCCGACACGCTGCTTCTGCCCACCGGAGAGTTCGTGCGGAAAGCGGCTGCGATAAGACCGCGGCAGCTCAACGCTATCGAGCAGCCGTTCCACCTCGGCGCTCAGTGCCGCGCCCTTCAAACCCTTGCCGAGTTTGAGAGGTTCCGCGATGCTGTCGCCAATGGGCATCCGCGGGTTGAGCGAGGAGGAGGGGTCTTGAAAGACGATGCCGACGCTTTTATGCAGTCGATGGATCTCGTCACGGCTGGCCTTCGAGATATCCTGACCGGCAACGTGCAGCGTTCCCTCTGTTATCGGGAGTAGACCGATGGCGGCACGTCCGAGGGTGGTTTTACCGGAGCCCGACTCCCCCACGAGTCCGAGAACCTCTCCCTGGCGCACGAACAGGTTGACCTTGTCGACGGCGCGGAACGCCGCGACGCGACCATGCTTGGGGTATTCGATGACGACGTCGTCAAACTTCACGACCACTTCGCGGCTATCACGCCGGGCTGCAGCGGCGGCCTCATTTGCCAGACGTTCGTTGACCTCGATGCGAGCGGCGAGCACGGCGTCCACCACGATGTCGGTGCCGATGGCGAGCGCGGCCGTCATGTCGATCGCTTGGTCACCGCGCTGGCCGAGGTGCGGAACGGCTTGGAGCAGGGCGATGGTGTACGGGTGGGTGGGTTCGTTGAAGATCTGATCGACCGTGCCGCGTTCGACGATGACTCCCCGTCGCATCACGGCGATGTCATCGGCAAGGTCGGCAACGACACCCATGTCGTGCGTGATCAGCAGGATGGCGCTGTCGAGTCGGTCGCGCAGGCTACGCAGCAGGTCGAGGATCTCGGCCTGCACCGTCACGTCAAGGGCTGTCGTCGGTTCGTCGGCGATGAGGAGCTGCGGGTCGCAGGAGATGGACTGGGCGATCATGGCGCGCTGGCGTTGTCCGCCGCTCAGCTGGTGCGGGTAGGAGTCGAAGGCTTTGAGTGGATCGGGCAGCTCGACCAGGTCGAGCAGTTCCAGGGCACGCGCCTTGGCCTGTGAGGGTGACATGCCGAAGTGGGCGCGCAGAGTCTCGATGATCTGGAACCCGATCGTGTAGACCGGGTTGAGTGCCGTCATCGGCTCCTGAAAGATCATGGCGATCTGACCACCGCGCACCTTATGCATCTGGGCGGGCTTCAGCCCCATGAGCTCTCGGCCGTTGAGTTTGACGCTGCCGGAGATACGGCTGTTCTCGGGGAGCAGGTCGAGAATGGCCATCGAGCTGGCGCTCTTACCCGAGCCGGACTCGCCGACGATGGCGAGCACCTTGCCCCGCTCGATCGAATAGTTCAGGTTGAGCGCGGCCGGCACCCAGACGTTGTCGACGCCGAAATGCACCGTGAGATCCGTGACCTGCAGCACCGGGCCGGAGAATGTGGTCGTCACCTGGTCGGTCATGAAGTCCTGCTTTCGTCAATGCTGCTGCTGCTTCGGTGGTTGCCGCCAAAATCTGGCAGCATGGCTGCATGTCCGTCGCTGCCGTTCCGAATGTTTTCTACTCGCGGTTCAATCGCATCATCGCGGCGGTCTTCTGCGCGGTCGCCGCACTCACCGCGCTGAGCCTGTTTTTGCTCCCGACAGCGTCGAACCGCTGGCTGGTCATTCCAGCCCTGTTCGTGATGCTGTTCGTCTGGGAAGTGCTCTGGCGGCCCGACCTGCGAGTGAGCGATGATGCCGTCACCATTCGCAATCCGCTGCGCACCATCGTCGTTCCGTGGGCGGCGCTCGTGCACGTGGACACCAAGTTCGCCCTCACCCTCTACACGCCAGGTCGTAAGTTCGCGGTGTTTTGTGCCCCAGCGCCCGGCCGCAGCCTGACCAGCTCCGGACGCCGCAAGAGCACCGACCCGGTGCCCTACGTCAGCGGCTTCCCGCGGCCCGGCGATTTGCCGGGAAGTGAGTCCGGGGAAGCGGCGCAACTGGTGCGCGCACGCTGGGACCTGCTCCAGAAGACCGGTCGGGTTGATGGCGGCCTCGCGGCACAGACGCCCGTTGCGGTGGTCTGGGCCTGGGGTCGCGCTGGCGTGCTGGCGGCGGGTGCTGCGGCATCCGTTGTGGCCATTCTGTTGGCGTAGCTCTACGGCGCTGCGCGACGTCACGGCTGGGTCTCCGGCTCCGGCCGGGTTTCGCGCATTTTGCTGAGGTTGAACCGGCGGTGGCGCGGGTCGAAGGCATCGCGGAGGCCGTCGCCGACGAAGTTGACGAGTAACGCCAGTGACACGATGAAGGCACCGGGCCACCAGAACAGCCACGGTCGGGTTTGGAACGCCGACTGGTTGGAGCTGATCAGCAGGCCGAGCGACACGTCGGGAGAGCGGATACCGTAGCCGAGAAAGCTCAACGCTGTCTCCAGCAAAATGGCAGACGCCATGATGAGCGTGGCCGACACGATGACCACTCCCATGGCGTTGGGCAGGATGTGCTTGAAGATGATGCGCGCGTCCGAGGCCCCGGCGACCCGGGCGGCCTCGACGAACTCGCGTTCGCGCAGCGACAGGAACTCGCTGCGCACCAGCCGGGCGATGCCCATCCAGGAGAAGAACCCGAGCATGATTGCGAGTATCGGGGCGCCCAGGCTGCCGAACCAGTGGCCGACGACCGAGCCGATGACGAGCGCGGGAATCACGATGAAGACGTCCGTGACGCGCATCAGTACGGCATCGACCATGCCGCGGTAGTAGCCCGCGACCGCCCCGACCACCACTCCGACGACCGTGGCGATCAGGCCGAGAACCACCATGACGAGCGCGGAGTTCTGAATTCCGCGCATGGTCATGGCGAAGTAGTCCTTGCCGATACGGTCTTGGCCAAACGGATGTTCGCCCAGCGAGATTCCGTTGCCGCCGAGGAATTGGGGCAGGAGCGACAGGGTCGGGTCACCCTGATTCACCTGCGGATTGAGTGATTTGAAATCGTATTTCCACCAGCCGGGAATGGCGCCGACGCCGATGGCGGAGAAGGAAAAAATGATGATGAACGCAATGACGATGATCGAAGCAACGGCGACCTTATTGCCGATGAACCGTCGCCAAATCAAACGCCCCTGGCTCTCGGGGATAGCGCTGGCGGCGGTGAGTTCGTCGGCCGGAATTTCGGTGGGCGGGGTCTGCCCCGAACCAATCGGTGTGGACATTTAGCGAATCCTCACTCTCGGGTCGAGCCCGGCATAGGCCATATCGGCCAGAAAGTTGAAGGTGATGGCCATCGCGGCCACGATCAGGAAGTACCCCATGACCGGATTGACGTCACCGCGAAAGAGACCCGCATTGAACAGACTGCCCATGCCCGGGATAGCGAAGACATATTCTGTGATGATCGCGCCACCGAGCAAGGCGCCGACGTCGAAAGCGACGAGGGTTGTCAAGGGAATGAGCATGTTGCGAAAGGCGTGGCGCATGATCACGGTGCGTTCGGGTAGTCCCTTGGCGCGAGCCGTCCTGATGAAGTCCAGACTGAGAACTTCGAGCATGCCGGCGCGGGAGTATCGGGTGTACCCGGCGAAGGAGATGAGCAGCAGCGCAATTGTCGGCAGGGTCAGGTGCACGAAGGCATCGAGGCCCGAAAGCCACACATCGCCGGACAGCCCCGGTGTCTTCGAGCCCACCGTCGCGATCGGTCGTCCGTTCGTAGCGGACAGCAGATCGCCCCAGGACTGCATGAAGCGGTCCAGCAGAACGACAGCGCCGGAAAACAGGGCAGTGACGAGACCGACCCGCATGTTCTGGCCCCGGTCGTAGCCGCCGGCCAGAAAACCACTCACGAGACCTACCGCGACGGTGGCGAGCGCCAAAATGAACAGGGTGCCCGCGCTCGACACCGCGAACAATGGTTGCAGGGTGAAGTACGCAGCAATGGCGATCACCGCGTTGATACCCGCCGTGATGAGTGCCCGACGGTTGCGCAGGCCAGCCAGCAGGGTGGCCGAGCCGAGGGCGATCGCAGCGACCAGCAGAATGATCGGGATCGCGCCGAGGCCCGGGCGCATGAACCATCCCGTCGCACTCATCAGCAGCAGAACACCCGATGTCGCAAGCCCCGACACGAGGAAGACGACCAGTCTGCGCCGCCCGTCACCACCGAGGAGCGACTGCCAGATGGCCCCGACGATGAGGCCGATGACCAGCAAGGCTACGCCACCGATCACGGGGTCTCGCAGAAAGTCGTTGAAACCGATGGCGACGAATTCTTTGAGCAGCACGGCGACAAGGAAGGCGGGCAGCGAGTACAGGAAGAAACTGACGAAGGTGACCGTGTTGTCCAGGCCGCTGTACTGGCGGAGGGCGGTGATGATACCGATCGTCACGCCGAGCAGAATGGCCAGCACAAGCGCGAAGGTGACGAGCTGCACCGTCGCGGCAAGGGCGTTGGGCAGGATGTCGACCACCCGAGCATTCGAGATAGTCGAGCCCAGGTCGCAAGCGTTGGCGAACGGAATCGCACATTTCGCCACACCTCCGATCCAGAGCACCCAGCGCAAGGGCGGCGGAACGTCAAGGTCGAGCAGCGAGACGCGGGCGTTGATCAGTTGCTGCTTATTGGGCGAATTGCTGCTTCGGAGGTCTTGAAGCGGGTCGGCCGAATAGCCCACCATGACGTACATCAGAAATGATGCAGCGACCAGGATGAGCACGGAAACGAGAACACGTCTCAGGATGAAGGTCACCATGTGTGGGCTACCTCGCTGTAGGGGGTTGGTTCGCACTTCTGAATTAGGCGAAAGAACAAAAGAACGGATGCCGCCAGACTCACGAGTTGGGCTCCCGGGCGTGCCCAGGAGCCCAACGGCGCGATCGAGCTGTATATCTCGGTCGTGCTACTTACTGACGGACCACTCCCAGAAGTTCCAGAACGGACCGGTTTGGTTGCCCATATACTCCACACCGCTCACGCGCTTGGCGACACCGAACACACCGGGCAGTTGGAACATCGGCAGGCCGTAGGCATCCGTAAACATCTGCTTGTCCATACGCTTCTCGATCTTGACGAGTTCGTCGGGATCCAGAGTGGTCTGGGTCGCGATGGCATCAGCATTGGTTCCCGTGTAACGGCTGTAGTTTCCACCGCCGTCGGTTGAGAAGATCTGCGAAATACCGGCAGAGCCGACACCCGGGCTGATCCAACCAAAGATCGAGGCGTCATAGTCGCCACCGGCCAATAGGGAGGCCCAGTCGGGTGAGCCCTTGTCCACGATGTTGAAACCGGCTTTGGTAGCCGATTCCTGAATGGCCTGGAACTCATCGACGCGGTTTGGGTTCTTGGTGTTGTAGAGGATGCTGATCGTTGGTGTTGCTCCGGCGAGGAGCGTCTTGGCGCCTTCGATGTCGACCTCTGCGTAGTCGCTGGATCCGTTGTTCGCAATCGAGTCGGCGTACGGTTCGTTGGCCGGAACCCAGATTTGCGAGTTCAGAACCTTGGCGTCCGGGTTGACCGGGGTCACGATGGAGTCAAGAATCTGCTGCCGCGGAATGGTCTTCAGGAACGCTTGGCGAACACTGAGGTCGGCGAAGACCGGGGCTCCGAAGTTGAGGTCGAGGTGGTCGTACGACACCTGGTCGCCGGTGAGCACGTCAGCGCCGGTGTTCTCCAGTGCGGTCAGTGTGTCAGCGGATGCCTGCGGGTTGATGATGTCCACTTCACCGTTCTGCAGCGCGGTGACCTGCGCGTTCGCGTCGGGGATGACGCGCAGCACAATCTTGTCGATTTTGGGAATCATGCCGCCGACGTAGTACTTGTTGCGCTCCATCGTGAACGACTGGCCGGGGGTCCAGCCGGTCGGCACCATCGGACCACTGGAAACCAGTAGGTCGGGGTCGGTTGGGAAGGCGGTCACGTCGTAGCCGGTGTTTACGAAGTCCGCAGCAGCTTTGAGCGTGGGGTCGGGAGCGGCCGGGTTGGCCGGGTCGCCTTTTGGCAGCCCCTTGAGCAAGGCGGTCAGATCAGCGGCAGAGCTCAGCCCGGCCTTCTTGGCAACGATGTGTGCGGGCTGGCCGATCGGGTTGACCAGCTCCCAATCCACATAGGGGGTGCCGTAGACCAACGTCATCGACAGGTTGTCATCGCTGACCGTGGGAAAAGCTGTCGTGTCGAGGCCGGCAGTGCTCGCCGCAATCTCGAAGTAGGTCGTACCGGTGGTCACCTCACCGGTGGCCTCATCGGTAGTGGAACTGTCGTAATAGCCGGCCTGGGTTGCCCAGGAAAGCACCATGTCATCGGCGGTCACGGGCTCTCCGTCTGACCACTTGTTCTCGGGATTCAGCGTGTATGTGACGGTCTGCGGGTCGTCACTGGTTTTCTCGAAGGTGCCGAACTTTTTTTCATGCACGATCTTGAAGTCTTTATCAATGTAGGAGAAGGCCGAGCCGTAGCTACCCATGAGGTAACCGACCTGGCCGTTGGTGTCGAGGTTGGACTGCGGGGTCTGGTTATTGAACGACGTGAAGTCGTTGACCACGGCAACCGTGACCGTGCCGCCGCTGGCCGCGGCATCCGTATTCGGGGCGGTACTGCCGGCTGTGGTGCATGCGGTCAGGGCGAGGGCAGCGACGCCGAGAACGGCGACCCCACTGAGGCTCTTCCTAAGCAGTTTTCCTCTGATGGACAAGATTCCTCCTGGGCGAAGTGATCGTCGATACGGGCGAGGCGCCGCGAGTCGATCGTGTTTAGCTATGACCATAGAGAGAAATCCCCAGCTTGCCAATCAAATTGCCGAACTGTTATGAAATAGCTCCATTCTTTTTCGTTCAAGTCGGGCATTCTGCACAAAAATTGCGCCTGGTCCGCCCGTGCGCGGAATTTGTCCCTTTTTTACCGACCAAACCGCGGAAAGCACCACCGGGCCGCCGAGCTGGTCCGCGGTCCAAAGTGGCGCTGAACGCCAGACAGGCCTGACCGTTATTGCCGGTCAGGCCTGTTTGGAACGAATCGAGCCGTTAGCGACCGAACTCGAAATCGCCACCGGGGATGGCGGCGAGGAGCTCCTGCGTGTAGAGCTCCCTCGGATTGTCGAACACGTCGTCGGTGGATGCCGCTTCGACGATACGTCCCTTCTGCATGACACAGACATTGTCGGCGACCAGTCGCACCACCGCAAGATCATGGGTGATGAACAGGTACGTCAGATCCAGTTCCGTCTGCAACTCGGTGAGCAGGTTCAAAATTTGACCCTGCACGAGCACATCGAGCGCAGACACCGCCTCGTCGAGCACGAGGACATCGGGCTTCAGCGCCAGGGCACGCGCAATCGCGATGCGCTGGCGTTGGCCGCCGGACAGCTCGCTCGGGTAACGAAACTGCGTCGCAGCCGGCAGCGACACCTGATCGAGCAACTCCAATACCCGCTTCTGCCGCTCCTTCCGGGTTCCCACTTTGTGCGCGAGCAGGGGTTCAGCGATGGTGTTACCCACGTTGTACTGCGGGTCGAGTGAACCATACGGGTCTTGGAACACGGGCTGCACGCGCCGACGAAAGTTCAGCAGTTCCCGGCCCTTCAACCCAGCGACGTCGCGCCCCTCGAATTCAATCCGCCCGCTGGTGAGGCTCTCCAACTGCAAAATGAGCTTGGCCACGGTCGATTTGCCGGAACCGGACTCCCCCACGATCGCCGTGGTCGTGCCCTTCTTCACGCCAAACGACACGTCGTTTACGGCGAGGAGTTGGTCGTACTTCAGGCCGGATTTGCGAATGCGGTACATCTTGCTGATGCCCTCGACCGAGATGAGGTCCTTGCCCGACGCCGCCAGTTCGCGTTCGGTGGCGCGCGTGATCAACGCGGTGTCGATGCCGCCGATCGAGAAGATCTCGGTGGCGGCGGGCTCCTGATTCTTTTTGGCCTGGATGCGCCGCGACGCGAGGCTCGGAGCGGCCGCCACGAGGCGCTGCGTGTAAGGATGCTGCGGGTTGGCCAGGATTTCCTGCGACGGCCCGGACTCGACAACCTTGCCTTTGTACATCACTACAAGCTGCTCGGCCCGTTCGGCGGCAAGGCCGAGGTCGTGCGTGATGAACAGGACGCTCGTGCCGTAGTCCCGGGTGAGGGTGGCGAGGTGATCGAGAATCTGACGCTGCACGGTGACATCGAGCGCGCTGGTCGGCTCATCGGCGATGAGCAACTTCGGCCGGGCAGACAGCCCGATGCCGATGAGTACGCGCTGGCGCATTCCACCGGAGAACTGGTGCGGGTACTGCTTGAGCCGGTCGGCGGCATCGGCCAGCCCCGCGTCCTGCAGCACTTCGATGGTGCGCTGTTTCAATGCCTTGCCCCGGAGAGCACTATTGACCCTGATCGCTTCGGACACCTGAAAACCGATGTTCCACACCGGGTTGAGGTTGCTCATCGGGTCCTGCGGAACGTAGCCGATCTCACGGCCGCGCACGGCCTGCATTTCGGCGGCGGTCAGGGCGGTCAGGTCGCGGCCCTCGAACAGGATCTGCCCGCCGGTCACGTGGCCGGTACCGGCTAGCAGCTTGATGATCGCCTGGGCGGTTGTGGTCTTACCCGAGCCGGACTCCCCCACGATAGCAAGGGTCTGGCCGGGGTAGAGCATGAGGTTCACACCGCGAACGGCGGACACGAGACCCCGCTGGGTGCGGAATCCGACCTCGAGGTTACGAATTTCAAGCAGCGGTGCGGAGTCGGTGGACGGGATCTGATTCACGGTTTCGGTCGCTAACTGGGTCATCGGCGTGCCCTCGCCTGGGGGTCGAGCGCATCGCGCAGAACGTCCCCGAGCATGAGGAAGGCCAGCACGGTCAAGGAAAGCGCGATCGAGGGGTACAACAGCACCTGCGGGCTCGTGCGAATGGATGTCTGCGCTTCACCGATATCGCGTCCCCACGACATCGTGCCGGGACCGAGGCCGATGCCCAAGAACGACAGCGTGGCTTCGGCAACGATGAACGTTCCAAGCGACACCGTCGCGATCACGATCACGGGGGCGATGGCATTAGGCATCACGTGGCGCACCAAAATTTTGAACTTCGACACACCGAGCGCGACCGAAGCCACGACATAGTCCGAGTTGCGGGCGGTGAGCACTGCGCCGCGCATGATGCGGGCGACTTGCGGCCAGGCGAAGATCGAGATGACCAGGGCGATCACCACCGGAGTGCGGTCGGGCAGCACCGAGAGCAACACGATGGCGCCGAGCACGGTGGGAACAGCGAAGAAGATGTCGCCGATCCGTGAGACGACGCCGTCGAGGAATCCGCCGTAGTAGCCGGCGAGGGCGCCGACGATGAGACCGAACAGGGTCACGATTACCGCAGCCAGTATTCCCACGGTCACCGAGGCACTCGTGCCGAAGATGATTCGGGCATAAACGTCGCAGCCCTGGAAGGTGAATCCCAGCGGGTGCCCTGACTGCGGAACCCCGTTGCTGTCCGACAGCTGGCATTGGGTCGGCGATACCGAGGCGAACCAGGTGGGGAACAGCGCCACCAGCACGATCAGCAGGATAAGTCCCGAGGAGATCCAGAACGTGGGGCGACGTCGCATCGCCTCCCAGGCATCCGCCCAGGTGCTGCGAGCTTTCGCGGTCTCGTCGAGGCGATCGATGGCGACGAGCGGGGTGTCTTCGAGCGCGGCAACGAAGTGCGGCTGCACGCCCGGATTCTTATTTGGCATAACGGATCCTTGGGTCCAGAGCTGCGTACAGCAGATCGACGAGCAGGTTGGCGAGTACGAAGATCACGACCATAACGGCGATGAACGAGACAACGGTTGGTCCTTCGCCCAGGCGAATGGCCTTGAAAACGGTGCCACCGACCCCGTTGATATTGAAGATGCCCTCGGTGACGATGGCACCGACCATAAGCGAGCCAATGTCGACACCGAGAAAGGTGATCACGGGAACGAGGGAATTGCGCAGCACGTGCACGGTCACGACACGGGGGCGGGATAGGCCCTTGGCCGTCGCGGTGCGCACGAAGTCGGCGTTGAGATTGTCGGACACACTCGCCCGGGTCAGGCGCACAATGTAGGCAAATGAAACGGATGCCAGGACCAGCGCTGGCAGAATCAGTTCGTCGAGCGGTGCTGCACCACTGACCGTGGTGCGGGCCCAGCCGAGTTGCACACCGAACACGAATTGCAGCACGAAACCGATGACGAACGTGGGCACGCTGATCAGCAACAGGCTCACAACGAGAGCGCTCGCATCGAACAGTTTGCCCTTGCGGAGACCGGCAATGAGACCGACCAGAATTCCGAAAAACGCCTCGAAGGCGAGGGCGAGCATGGCGAGCCGTGCCGTGATCGGAAAGGCCGAGGCCATGACGTCGGAAACAGAACGACCGGAGTAGGTGGTGCCGAGGTCGCCCTGGAAAAAGTTACCGATGTAGAGCAGGTACTGCACGATGAACGGCTTGTCGAGGTTGTACTCGGCCCGGATCTGCGCGAGAACGGCGGCCGACGGCGGCCGATCGCCGTAGAGGGCAGCGATGGGGTCCCCCGGAAGGGAGAACACCATGAAGTAGATCAAAAACGTGGCGCCGAAGAACACGGGAATCATCTGGATCAGGCGCTTGCCGGTGTACCAGAGCATCAGGTATCCAGGGGCTTGGTCGACACGGTGCTGGTCGATACGGTTCGTGACGACACGGCGGAAATCAGGTGCATGGAAAATCGCAATCATTAAGTGAAACTCGAGAGGCCCGGGGAATGACCCCCGGGCCTCTCGCAACGACGTACTAGGAGCGAACTGTTAGTTCCTGGTGATTGCGTAGTAGAGCGGCACGGAATCCCAGCCGAACTCGACGTTGCTCACGCTGTCGGACCAGACACCGGAGGTGTTCTGGTACCAGAGCGGGATGGTCGGGAGGTCCTGCAGCAGAACTTCCTGAGCCTCGACGTACTTGGCAGTGGCATCCTCAACACTCGACGCCGCGGCGCCGCCTTTAAGGAGCGTGTCGAACTCTTCGCTGCTGTAACCCTCGTAGTTCGAGCCGGCACCGGTCTGGTACAACGGCGCGAGGAAGTTGTAGAGCGAGGGGTAATCGGCCAGCCAGCCAGAGCGGGTACCGCCGGTCAACGTCTGGGCTTCACGGTCATCGATGGAGGCAGCAAAGGTCGGGTACGGTTTGCCGACCGCGTTGATGCCGAGGGTGTTCTTCACGCTGTTGACGACGGCGTCGACCCAGACCTGATGCGCTCCGTCGGCGTTGTAAGCGATGTCGAAGGTGCCGGTGTAGGGCGAGATGGCATCGGCCTCAGCCCAGAGCGCGACAGCCTCTTCGGGGTTGAAGTCAAGCACTTCGGAACCCTCGAGCGAGTCAGAGTAGCCGTCGATGACTGGAGAAGTGAAGTCGGTGGCCGGGGTGCGGGTGCCCTGGAACACGACGTCGGTGATCTCGGCACGGTCGATGGCCATAGAGAGAGCGGCGCGGCGCAGCTTGCCCTCTTCACCGGACCAGTGCTCGAGGTAGTACGGCATGTTGAAGGCCTGGAACACTGCGGCGGGCTCATTCACGAAAGAGTCCGGAAAGTCGGACTCATAGGTCGCTAGGGCGGATTCGGGCATCGCGTCGAGCACGTCGAGGTCACCGCCCTGCACGGCCGCATAGGCGGCGTCCAGGGAGGCGTAGAAGACGATGGTCAACCCGTCGTTTTTCGGGGTGCGCACACCCGAGTAGTCCGGGTTCGTGACGAGCTCGATCTGTACGTCGTGCTGCCAGGCGTCTGCACTGGCCAGTTCGTAGGGTCCGTTACCGATCGGGTTTTGGCCGAAGGCGTCCATGTCTTCGAAGGCCACGGCGGGCAGCGGCGAGTAGGCCGTATAGCCGAGGCGCAGCGGCCAGTCGGCCTCGGTGCCGGAGAGCTCTACGGTGAACGTGGTGTCGTCGACAACCTTTAGACCGGACATGGTCTCGGCGAGCGGGTCGGGAACCTGAAGAACTTGACCGGCATCGTCAGTGGCCCCGGTGGGATCATCCTTGGTGTTGGAGACATCGGAGTAGCCGACGATGTTGTCGAAGAAGTAGGAGGACCCCTGCGCGTTGGTGACGAGGGCGCCGTAGTTCCAGGCGTCGACGAAGGACGAAGCCGTGACCGGCTCGTCGTTGCTGAAGGTCCAACCGTCCTTGAGCGAGACAGTCCACGTCGTGGCGTCGTCAGACTCGATCGATTCGGCGACCTCGTTCTCAATCTCCCCGGCCTCCGAGTAGGAGACCAGGCCCGCGAAGATCGATGTGACGATCTTGCCGCCGCCCGTCTCGGTGGTGTTGGTCGGGATCAGCGACATCTGCGGCTCGCTGCCGTTCACGGTGATGATTGCGCTGTCATCACCGGTGGTCGCTCCGCCGCCAGCGCAGCCAGCGAGCATGAGCGCTCCGGTCGACGCGAGAGCAATGGCGACAATGCCCATTCTCTTGATTTTCAATTTTTGCTCCAATGCACAAATGGGGGCCCGATACGGCTCTTGATCGTGTCGAGCGCCAGTAGAGTCAACCCAATTTTGGTCGCAGAAGAGCGAACTCAAGATTGGGGGGTTGTTTCGAGCCTAGTTTGTTATTCGCCCAGAATGAGTAATGGGGCGAAGAATGTTATCGACGCGCAACCCTTTCGGCAACTATTGAGCGTAAAACAGTGCGCTTTTGCACATATGTTGCGAGGTGGCCTCAAAGGGGAGGTCCAGCTCCTGTGATCGTGAAGCGGGTACCTGGGATGGCGGGGTGGCAGGATAGGGCCATGCCGCAAGCATCCCTGTTGCCGAGTTCCCGGCTCGACCGTTCCCGGAACTATTGGGAGATCTGCATTGTTCTCGCGCTGTCGCTCGGGGCGTCGGCGGTGTACTCGATCGTGTCGATCGTGGCCCGGCTGAGCGACACGACCCCCCTCGCCGACCAGTCGGCGACGCTGAACGGCTCGCAGTCGCCGCGTGAGTGGCTCGACTTCACGTACCAGTTTCTGGGTATCGCGTTCGGGCTCGGAGCGGTAGCCCTGGTGATGTTTCTGCTCTGGCGTCCCGGGCAGAACCCGTTCACCCGGCTCGGCTTCGACCTGACCCGACCGGGTAAGGACGTGCTGGGCGGGTTCGGACTGCTACTGGTCATCGGAATTCCAGGCCTCGCGCTCTACCTGGCCGGGCGCGCGTTGGGGTTCACCGTGGCCGTGGTGCCCTCGCCGCTCGACTCTTTCTGGTGGACCATACCCATACTGGTCTTCGCGGCCCTGAAGGCTGCGCTGGTCGAGGAAATCATCGTGGTCGGCTACCTGTTCACCCGGCTGCGTGAACTCGGCTGGTCACCCTGGATCATCATTGTGAGCTCGGCCACACTGCGCGGCAGCTATCACCTGTACCAGGGCGTTGGGCCGTTCTTCGGCAACGTCGCCATGGGCGTCGTGTTCGGTTGGTGCTACACCCGCTGGGGGCGCACCATGCCGCTCGTGGTGACCCACTGGCTGCTCGATATTCTCTCGTTCGTCGGCTATCCGCTCGCGCTGGCCTGGTGGCCGGGGCTGCTCGCCCCGGCCAGCTAACTTCTACTCGAACGCCTCGGGCGGCGGGCAGGCGCAGACCAGGTTGCGGTCACCGTAGGCGTTGTCGATCCGCCGCACCGGCGGCCAGTACTTGCCCCGCACCAGGCTCGCGAGTGGATAGACCGCGGTGGCCCGGTCGTACGGGTGCTCCCACTCCCCCTCGATCACCGACTGCGCAGTGTGCGGCGCGTTATGCAACGGGTTGTCGTCGGCGGGCCAGCGGCCAGCGGCGACGGCATCCGCTTCGGCCTTGATCGCGATCATGGCGTCGACGAAACGGTCGATCTCGCCGAGATCTTCACTCTCGGTGGGTTCAACCATGAGCGTTCCAGCCACCGGAAAGCTCATCGTCGGCGAGTGGAAGCCGTAGTCGACGAGGCGTTTAGCCACGTCATCGACGGTCACTCCCGTAGTCGCGGTGAGCGGTCGCAGGTCGAGAATGCACTCGTGCGCGACCAGGCCGTTTTCGCCAGAGTAAAGCAGCGGGTAGCTGTCTTCGAGGCGTTTCGCGACATAGTTGGCGGCGAGCACGGCTGCGCCGGTGGCCTGCTTGAGGCCGTCGATGCCCATCATGCGCACATACGCCCACGAGATAGGCAGGATGCTCGGGCTGCCATAGGGCGCCGCCGAGACCGGACCGCCGGCATGCACGACGGTGGTGCTGGCTCCGCCGCTTCCCAGTAGGTAATGCTCGTCGCTCTGGGCAAGCGGATGCCCCGGGAGGAACGACGCGAGGTGCGCCTTGGCCGCAACCGGGCCGACGCCCGGTCCGCCGCCCCCGTGCGGGATACAGAACGTTTTGTGCAGGTTCAGGTGTGAGACGTCGCCGCCGAAATCGCCGTAGCGGGCGAAACCGAGCAGCGCGTTGAGGTTGGCGCCGTCGACGTAGACCTGGCCGCCGGCGGCGTGCACGGCCGAACAGATGGTGGCGACCTCGTGCTCGTAGACGCCGTGCGTCGAGGGGTAGGTGATCATGAGGGCGGCGAGGCTGTCGGCATGCTCGGCGATCTTGGCGTGCAGGTCGGCGAGGTCGACGTTACCGAGCTCGTCGCAGGCCACGACAACTACGCGCATGCCCGCCAGCACAGCGGATGCCGCGTTTGTGCCGTGCGCGCTCGACGGGATCAGGCAGACCGTGCGGTCGATCTGCCCGTTGGACTGGTGGTACCCGCGGATGGCGAGCAGGCCGGCGAGTTCGCCCTGGCTGCCGGCGTTCGGCTGCAACGACACGGAGTCGTACCCGGTGACATCGGCGAGCCAGGTTTCGAGCTGCCGAACGAGGTGCAGGTAACCCTCGACATCCGCTTTCGGGGCGAAGGGGTGGATCCCGGCGAATTCGGGCCAGCTGACGGCCTCCATTCCGCTCGCTGCGTTGAGCTTCATGGTGCAGGAGCCGAGCGGGATCATTCCCCGGTCAAGCGCGTAGTCGTAGTCGGCGAGGCGCTTGAGGTAGCGCATCATGCTGGTCTCGGAAGCGTGCGTGTTGAACACCGGGTGGGTGAGGAATTCGCTCTCGCGACCCAACTCGCTCGGCAGCCCGTGCTGTACGGCGTCGAAGTCGACGTGGCCGAACGCATCGCGGCCGCCGAACGCGCCGACGACGTAGGACAGATCAGCGAGCGTGGTGGTCTCATCGACCGACACACTGATGGTGGTCTCGTCGACCTGATACAGGTTGAAGCCGCTCGCCGCCGCCTTTGCAACGACCTCGGCCGCGCTCGGGACGAAGACCCGGACGGTATCAAAGAACGTGTCGCTTTGCACGTCGACGTCAATGGCACGCAAGGCGGCGACGAGGGCTCCAGCTCGCTCGTGCACCTGCTCGGCGATCGCGGCGAGACCCTGTGGCCCGTGGTAAACCGCGTACATTCCGGCCATGACGGCGAGCAGCACCTGGGCGGTGCAGATATTCGAGGTGGCCTTGTCGCGGCGGATGTGCTGTTCGCGCACCTGCAGGGCGAGGCGGTAGGCGGGGTGTCCGGTGGCATCGACGCTCACGCCGACCAAGCGTCCGGGCAGCTGGCGTTCGAGCCCCTTGCGCACGGCCATGTAGCCGGCGTGCGGTCCGCCGAACCCCATCGGCACGCCGAAGCGCTGGCTCGTACCGACGGCGACATCGGCGCCGAGGTCGCCGGGCGACTTGAGCAGGGTGAGCGCCAGCAGGTCGGCGGCCACCACGGCGAGCGCTGTGCATTCGTGCGCAAGATCGATGACCACTTGCGGGTTCCAGATGCGACCGGATGCCGACGGGTACTGCACGAAGACTCCGAAATAATCACCGAGGTCCTCGGCCGTGGTCTGTTCGCTGAGCGCGACCTGGGCGAGCTCGATGCCGAGGGCTGCGGCGCGGTTGGCGAGCAGCGCGTGGGTCTGGGGAAAAGCATCCGTGTCGACGATGAATCGTCGTGAGGTGGATTTGGAGGCGCGCAGGGCGAGCAGCATGCCCTCAACGACCGCCGTCGACTCGTCGAGCATCGACGCGTTGGCGGTGGTCAGACCGGTGAGGTCAGCAATCATGGTCTGAAAGTTGATGAGGGCTTCGAGGCGGCCCTGTGAGATCTCGGGCTGGTACGGCGTGTAGGCCGTGTACCAGCTGGGGTTCTCGAACACGTTGCGCTTGATCACTGCGGGCGTGAACGTGTCGTAATAGCCGAGACCGATCATGGAGCGTTTGACCGTATTGCGATCGGCCAGGGCGCGCAGTTCGGCAACTGCCTCGTTCTCGGTCGCGGCGGGCGGAAGTGCGCTGCCTGAGTCTTGCCGAAACAGATCGGCGTGAATCGACGCGGGCATGGCGGCGGAAACGAGGTCGTCCACCGAGTCATAGCCGAGTGTGGCAAGCATGTGGGACTGGGCGTCTGCATCCGTTCCGATGTGGCGCTGGGTGAAGGCCGAGGGCATCTGCTGCCGAACCTGCGTTTCCATGAGCTACTCGCCGATGAGGGCCGAGTATTCGGCCAGGCTGAGCAGGGTGGGCAGCGTGTCGAACTCAACCTTGATCAGCCAACCTGCACCGAACGGGTCGCTATTGACCAGCTCGGGGCTCTCGACCACGGCATTGTTGATGGCGGTGACGGTGCCGTTGACCGGTGCGAACAGTTCCCCGACCGACTTGGTCGACTCGATTTCGCCGATGACCGTGCCGCCGGCGACCGTGCTGCCCACCTCGGGCAGTTCGACGAAAACCACGTCGCCGAGCTTCTCGGCGGCATAGGCAGTGATGCCGACGGTCGCGATGCTGCCGTCGACCAGAATCCACTCATGCTCAGCGGTGTAGTGCAGTTGGGATGTGTCTGTCATGGTGTTGCCTTTCGCAGGGTGAACGGATTCAGGGCTATTTCAACAGGGCGGAGCTATTTGACGCGCTTATAGAACGGAAGCGAGGTAACAGTGGCGGGAAGGCGGGTGCCACGCACGTCGACGTACACCTCGGTGCCGAGGCGGGCGAGGTCGGGAGTGACGTAGGCCATGGCGATCGGGTAGCCGAGGGTTGGTGAGAGCGCGCCGCTCGTGATGACGCCGTCGCAAGTCTCGGCGTCGAGGCTGCGGAAAATCTCGTAGTCGGCGCGCCCGGCACGCTTGCCGGCGGCAATGAGACCCACCAAAACGGATGCCCCCGACTCCGGCCCCGCCTCGCTCGCGGCGCGGCCGACGAAGTCGTTCTCCTTGCCCAGGTTGACCACCCGGCCAAGGCCCGCCTGCGCCGGGAAGGTGTTCAGGGTGAGCTCGTGACCGTAGAGCGGCATGCCGGCTTCGAGCCGAAGGGTGTCGCGACTGGCGAGCCCTGCCGGAACGAGCCCTTTCTCGGCGCCGGCGCTCATGAGTGCATCCCACAGCTCTCGGGCTCGCGCGGCCGCGAGGTAGAGCTCGAAGCCGTCTTCACCGGTGTAGCCGGTGCGAGCCACCAGAAGTGACTGGCCGAGGAAGGAAGCATCCGTGATGCGGTAATACTTCATGAAGTGCAGGTCGGTGCCGAGGTCGGTGACGCCCTCGGTGGCGTCAAGAATAGCGAGGGCGTTGGGGCCCTGCACGGCGATGAGGGCGTAGTCGTCGCTCTGGTCGACGACGCTCACGGTGAAGCCGTCGGCACGGGCGCGCAGCGCATCGAAAGCGGCGAAACGATTGCCGGCGTTGGCAACGATGAGAAACCTGGTGTCGCCCAGGCGGTAGACGACGAGGTCGTCGATGATGCCGCCGTTCTCAGCGAGGAGCAAGCTGTACTTGGCCTGCCACAGCTCGATGACCGAGAGTTTGTTGGCGAGCGCGTAGTCGAGGTAGGCGGCGGCATCCGGGCCCTCGACCAGAATCTCGGCCATGTGCGACAGGTCGAACAGGCCTGCTTCGGTGCGCACGGCGTGGTGCTCGGCGAGATCGCTCGAGTAGCGCACCGGCATCTGCCAGCCGGCGAAGTCGGTGAAGCTCGCACCGGCGTCGACGTGCGCCTGGTGCAGCGGCGAGAATCGCTCGGTGCTGGCGAGGGTGCTGGAATCGGCCGAGGTCATGAGTTCTCCGGGGTGACAGGGCCGAACAGGCGCGGCCGCATGTGTGCGAGGCTCGGTTGAGCCTCGTGGGAACTCCCCCTCTGTCGCTCGTGCCTGAGAGCTTCACCAGCGCGAACGCACTGACTTTCACCGTGGGCGAGATTGTGAAACACGCAGAGCGCGTTCAATCTACTTTTCAGAGTGGCCAGTTCGATGCGGTACGAGTACCTGAGAGATTGTCGGGGAGGATTGCTCCTTCGGTGTTCGCACGCCTTCGCGCCGAACTCTCCCGCATCGTCCATATGACCCGATGTTTAGTTGTGATGTGACTTGGAGCCAGCCTAGCCCCACACCCCGCTGCTGCCACGCCGATGACTGTCGACGAGGTGGGTATCGATGATGCCGATCGCTTCCATGAGGGCGAACATCGTGGTCGGTCCAACGAAGACGAAGCCGACCTTCTTGAGTGCTTTCGAGAGTGCGACGGATGCATCGGAGCGGGTGGGCACGTCGGACTGCGTCAGCGGCGCTGGCGTGGCATCGGGTTGGAACGACCAGACAAAATTCACCAGGCCACCGCTTTCGCGAAGGGCGACCGTGGCCCGCGCGTTCGTAATAGTGGCGTGAATCTTGAGGCGGTTGCGTACGATTTTCTCATCGTTCAGCAGCCGCATAACGTCATTTTCGTCGAAGGCGGCGACCCGCTCGGGGTCAAAGTCGGCGAATGCTGCTCGAAACCCGGGGCGCTTGCGGAGAATGATCGCCCAGGACAACCCGGATTGGAACGCCTCGAGGCTGATGCGTTCGTACAGCCCGTGCTCGTCGCGCACGGGCACGCCCCACTCCGTGTCGTAGTAATCGCGCAACATCGGGTCGACCGAGGCCCAGGCGGGGCGGGCGAGCCCATCGGGGCCGACGATCACCCCGGGGGCTGGTAATTGTTCCATACGAACCATTAGACACCGGCCCCGCAGACGGCCGTCGCCAAGCCGCGAGTGTGGGGCCATTCACCAGGACAAAGACTCGGCTGCAGCCTCGGTCAGCTCGATGATGTTGTCCAGCAGTGCTGACATCGTGTCGGAGCGCAGGAGCGCGATCTGGTCGAGCGGTCCAACCGGGGCGATCGCGGCGAGCTGCCAGGCAGCGGCGGTCGGATCGTGCGAGAGCGCCACATCGGGCGACCACTCCTGGTCGGAGAACTCGCTCGCGAGCGACAGGGTGCGGCGCACGATCTGTTCGGCTTGTTCCCGGCGCGGCTGCAGCGCATCGTCCCATGTCAAGTCGGGCACCGCGCGAACGGTGGCGAGCGGATGCGGGTCTTCCGGCATCCACTCGGTCACCTCGATTCTGCGCTCACCCTGAACGACCAGCCCCAGGTAGCCTTCTGGCGCTTCGAGCTGGGTGACCCGGGCGACGGTGCCGATGCTGAAGCGACGTTCGCCGCCGCCGACTTCCTGCCCGCGTTCGATCAGCACGATGCCGAACTCGGCCGGCTCGGAATCAAGCACCCGGGCCAGCATGACGAGGTAGCGCTCCTCGAACACACGCAGTTGCAGCGGCATGTAGGGAAACAGCACGGATCCCAGGGGAAACATCGGCAGGGTCGTCATGCCCCCAGCGAACCACGTCATCGGCATTGCGCCAAGCCCTATGCGCGACGGATTGGAATGGGCTGCATTCGACGCGTAGCCTAGAGGGTCTACCGCGCACCCGCGCAAACGACGAAAGGCTGTTCGTGGACATCACCCTGCTTGGGCACTTCGTGGCCGCCGCCGAGGCTCCCGATTTCGCCCGTGCCGCCCAGGCGCTCGGCGTCTCGCGCGACACCCTCAGCGCCTCAGTGAAGCAGGTTGAAGCCGAACTCGGCTACGCGCTGTTCGATCGTTCCGCCGAGAGCACGATGCTCACCGAGATCGGGATCGCTTTTCTTGCCGACGCGCGCCTCGAGCTCGCACACGCCGCCGGTCGCGGCTCCCAGCCCGGCGCAGCCGGTGGTTCGGGCGGCGGATCGGGCGGCGGCAAGGCCAAGGCCAATAAGGGCCGGGGCCGCGCGCCCGCGGTGAAGGGCCAACCCAAGCTCGGCAAGAAGCGCCAGTCGCGGTAGTCCCTGCGTTCCTGGCACACGACTGCGAAAGGGTGCCCCACGCCAAGCGCGCGGTGGCCTGTGAAACGCGAGAATTGGCCGAAATCAGAGCTCGGTGACTTGCCCAGCCTCGACGTGCCAGTGCCGGTCGGTGTGCACGTTGTCGAGCATTCGGCGGTCGTGCGTGACAAGCAGCAGTGTTCCTTCATAGCTGTCAAGCGCCTGCTCGAGCTGTTCGATCGCGGCGAGGTCGAGGTGGTTGGTCGGCTCGTCGAGAACGAGCAGGTTGACGCCGCGCGCCTGCAGCAGTGCGAGGCCGGCGCGCGTGCGCTCTCCCGGTGATAACTCGTCAACGGGCCGGTTCACGTGGTCGGCTTTGAGCCCGAACTTGGCCAGCAACGTGCGCACGTCGGCGGGCGAGAGTTCGGGCACGAGCGACTCGAAGCTCACCGCGAGAGGCCGGGCACCGGCTAGATGGGCCCGAGCCTGGTCGATTTCACCAATCGAGACGCTGGTTCCGAGGTGGGCGCTGCCAGCATCCGCTTTCTGACGGCCGAGCAGGGCACGCAGCAGCGTGGACTTGCCTGCACCGTTCGGGCCGGTGATGCCGATGCGTTCACCGCCGTTGACCTGCAGCGTCACGGGGCCGAGCACGAAGTCTCCCTGGTAGAACTCGGCGTTGTTCAGGGTAGCCACGACGGCGCTCGAGCGCGGGGCCGAACCGATGGTGAACTCGAGCTGCCACTCCTTGCGGGGCTCCTCGACCTCGTCGAGGCGCGCGATGCGGCTCTCCATCTGGCGCACTTTTTGGGCCTGCTTCTCGCTCGACTCGACCGATGCCTTGCGGCGGATCTTGTCGTTGTCCGGCGCTTTCTTCAGGGCATTGCGCACCCCCTGGCTCGACCATTCCCGCTGAGTCCTGGCCCGGCCGACGAGGTCGGCCTTCTTAGCGGCGAACTCGTCGTAGTTCTCGCGGTTGTGCCTACGCGCTGTTTCGCGTTCCTCAAGGTACGAATCGTAGCCGCCGCCGAACACCCGGTTCGCGCCCTGGGCGAGATCAAGTTCGAGCACGCGGGTGACGCAGCGGGCCAGAAATTCGCGGTCATGGCTGACCAGCACGACTGCGCCGCGGAGGCCCTTGACGAAAGCTTCGAGGCGTTCCAGCCCGTCGAGATCGAGGTCGTTGGTGGGCTCATCGAGCAGCACGATGTCAAAGCGGGACAGCAGCAGGGCGGCAAGCCCGACGCGCGCGGCCTGGCCACCGGAGAGCGTCGTCATCATGCTGTCGGCGGTGAGTGTGGTGCCAAGCGCGAGGCCGAGGTCGGCGAGAACGATGGGCAGTCGCTCGTCGAGGTCGGCAGCCCCGCTGGCCAGCCAGCGTTCGAGCGCGGTCGAATAGGTGTCGGCCGCATCGGTTCCGTCGGTACGCGGCTGGGTATCCCCGAGAGCGGATGCCGCGGCATCCATTTCACGCGTCGCCGCAGCACAGCCCGTGCGCCGGGCGATGTATGCGGCGATGGTCTCGCCGATAACTCGTTCGTGTTCCTGCGGGAGCGCGCCGACGAAGGCATCCGCCGGGCTGAGGGTGATGGTGCCGGCCTGCGGCTCGCCACGCCCGGACAGCAGGTTCAAGAGGGTGGATTTACCGGCCCCGTTGGCACCGACCACGCCGATAACGTCGCCGGGGGCGACCGTGAGATCGAGTGATTCAAAAAGGGTGCGGTGCGCGTAGCCGCCGGCCAGGCCCCTGGCCACGAGTGTTCCGGTCATTACTCCATAATCTCATTGACCGCACGGTCCCCGTGCCTGCTACTCGGTAGAGTGAGCCTCGGCCGTGCAGCAGGGGTCTGCTGAGGCTGTAACCGGGGGAATCGAGACGATGAACGACAACAATGACAGCTTCGACCCGATGACTTTGCCGCAGGCGCCCGTGATGCACACAGCGCTGCAGAAGCGCGTGGTGCGGGTGCTCATCGCCGGGCAGATCCTCGGAGGAATCGGCATGGGCGCGACCCTGTCCCTCGGCGCGCTGCTGGCTGCGCAGTTGTCGGGGTCGAGTGCCTGGTCGGGCATGGCTGCGACTATGAGCACCCTGGGCGCCGCGATCGTGGCCATACCCCTCGCTCGGCTGGCGCAGGCCCGCGGACGTCGGGTATCGCTCGCGACCGGCTCGCTCGCCGCAGGCACGGGTGCGATACTCGCCATCACCTCGGTGTCGGTCGACAGCTTTGCCCTGCTGCTTCTCTCCCTCATGCTGCTCGGTGCCGGCTCGGCCACCAATCTTCAGGCTCGCTTCGCGGCCACTGACCTCGCCACCCCGCACTTTCGGGCCCGCGACCTCTCAATCGTGGTCTGGTCGACCACGATTGGAGCCGTACTCGGCCCGAACCTGTTCGGACCGGGCGAAATGCTCGGCGCAGCGCTCGGCCTGCCGGCGATGACGGGCGCTTTCGCGTTTTCCCTCGCTGCCACGGTCGCCGCCGCCTTCGTCTACGCGCTCGGGCTGCTCCCCGACCCTCTGCTGACCGCGCTGGCCGCGCGTACGGCGAGCGCGGGCATCCGCCGGGCCAATGGCGGTCTGTCAATTCTGCGCGGCAACGTGGCGGCCCGGTACGCCGTCATGGTCATCGCGCTCAGCCACGCCACCATGGTGGCTTTGATGTCGATGGCTCCTGTGCACCTGCGTGACCACGGCGCCACCCTCACCGTCGTTGGGCTGACTATCAGCCTGCACGTGGCCGGAATGTACGCCCTCTCCCCCGTCTTCGGCGCACTCGCCGACCGAGTGGGTCGTGTCCCGGTCATTCTCGGAGGACAGGCCCTGCTGCTCGTCGCCCTCACCGTCGCCTCGCTCAGCGACGGATCACAAAGCACGATGACGCTCAGCCTGATCTTTCTGGGACTGGGCTGGTCGGCATCCGTTGTGGCCGGTTCGACGCTCGTGTCCGAAGCCGTGCAGATCGAGGAGCGCGCGTCGTTGCAGGGTTTCTCTGACCTCGCCATGAACGCGGCCGGCGCGCTCGGCGGCGCGCTCGCCGGTCCGATTTTGGCGCTGGCCGGCTACTCCGGGCTCGGCATCGCTGCCATGCCCCTGGTTGCGATTGTGGTGGTCTGGTCCATCGGTCGGCTGCGCATAGCGACTACGAGTCGGTGACCGTGATGCCGAAGCTTTTCAGTTTGCGGTAGAGCGACGACCGAGCGATTCCCAGGGACTCCGCCGCGCGCATCCGGTTGCCTTCGGCTTTGTGTAGCGCGCCGACAATGAGGTCGCGCTCCCCTGCTTCCAGCGCCGTCAGCAGCCGGGGCGCAACGCCGTGGCAGTAGGCGGGCAGGTCTTCCGCCTGGATGGCACCGACTGGGCGCGTGAGCAGGGCGATATCGAGCGCTTCTTCGAGCTGCCGAATGTTGCCCGGCCAGGGGTAGCGGGAAATCACCCGCATAGCGCCGGCGCTGACGGTGGCGGGGCGCAATCCGGCTCGTCGGGAGAGGACCTGGGTGACGATGTCGGGCAGGTCGTCGATGCGATGCCGCAGGGGCGCCACCGTGACGGAGGTTTCAAAATGGTGCAGCAGGCTCGTATACGCGCGATTGACGGCGAGATCAGCCTGGAGATCGGGTTGCGACACGGTCACGGCGATGCCGGCAGGGTCGGCGCGAGTCTCCCGGGCGACGAGGAATGCCTCTACTTCTTCGGTGACCGCCGTACTCAACCGATCAAAATTGCGAAAAATGTACAGCGTGGGAGGAACCCCGACGCTGAGCAGGTCGTTCTCCAACAGGGATTGCAGGCCGTTCTCGTTGAGCGCTTCAGCGCCAAACACGACACTGCGACCCAGCGGGACGATCTGGCGATAGAGTTCGGCCAGGAGCGAAACCTTACCGCCGCCGGCCTCCCCCCACACGAGCAGGGCCGCCCCCGCAGTCAGCGCGGTGACCAGGCTGCTCGAGGCGCGTTTGCCGAGCAGGGAAGACACATCGTGGACGATGGCCGCTGCCGCTGCAGAGCTCCGCTCGGGTTCATGCACCCGCCGCCCGCGCCCTGGTGACAGGGTCAGACCTGACTCCCGGACCGGGAGGCGTGCCCGTTCGGACTTGATCTCGACGACCACGACGATACCGACGATGTCGGAGCCGACGACGACGCGCTTGCCCCGAATCTGCACGATCTTGCCCGACGACAGTTCGATCGCATCGACCGGCTGCCCCGGTGAGATCATCAGGTAGCGGGCGTGTTGGTGGATGGTCCACTGTTCATCGGGAGAGAACTGGCTCTGCGCCACTGTGTTGCCCATCACGACGGTACCGCCGATCGCCATGACCGCGCCGCGGGTGCGAGAATCCACCCGCACATACGCGTCAAACAGAGCCTGTTGCCGCTGGCTGCGGTCGATGAGCAGGTTGCGCTCTATTTCATGGGCGGCCGACTGCACCAGGGAATGCATGAGGGGGCTGGCGTCCTCGCTCAGGCAGCTAATGTCGAGCACCCCCTCTACCCGGCCGGTGAGCGGGTCACGAATGGGGCTCCCGGCGCACGCGAAGGGCTGCAGGTGCTCCAAAAAATGTTCGGGTCCCACGATGTACAGCGACTGGCCCGACTCGAGTACGGTGCCGATGCCGTTGGTTCCGACGTTTGTTTCGGCATAGTTGAAGCCCGGCGCGAGCGACACCTCGTCGAGCAGGGTTCCGATCGTCTTGTCGGTTTCGGAGCGACTGAGAATGCGCGCCTTGTAGTCGGTCAGAACGATCGACAGCGGCATCTGGGCCATCTCGTCGCTCAGTCGGGCGATGACCGGTTCGGAGCACCGCATCAGCCGACCGGTGAGATCCAGGTCGCTGTGAAAAACCGCCTGCGACGACACGGCATCGACGCCGGCTAAAAAGGATCGCTGCCAGGAAGCCGCTACCAATCCGGGAACCGATTGGGTTTCGGCGTGGCCGAAGCGAAGAAAATCGGCGCGAGCGGCGGCAATCCTGCTTCGCCGTTCGGCGACTCTGTACATATCTACTCCCTTGTGGACTCTGCAAGCATGCCCCCTGCGACCGGCGAACGCCAGCCGCAGGGTGTCCCAATGTGGGACACCCCGCCGCGGGAACGCGGGGTCATTCTTACGAGAGCGGTTTCCTCGGGAGCCTCGGTCACTCACAACTGCAACGCAAAGGAGCGCTCATGGAACGTTTGATCAACATTGACAATGGTGGAACCCTCACCGACATTGTCGTCGCCAGCGGCACGGATTTCACGTTCACCAAGACCCTCACCACCCCGGTCGACCTGTCCCAGTGTCTCTTCGACGCCATGACGAAGGCGTCGGCGCAGATCTATGGTGACGCCAACCTTGCCGGTCTGCTGCACTCGACCCAGCACATCCGCTATTCATCGACGCAGGGCACCAACGCGCTTGTGCAGCGCAAGGGCCCGCTGATCGGCCTGATCACCGACGATCCCACTCTGCCAGACTCGCTCGGCAACTCGGAAGAGACGGCCGGGCTTTTCAACGATCTGATCGGCGCCCGCGTCGGCATCATCGCCGCAGCCGGGACCCCGGAGGACCTGGCCCAGCAGCTCGTCGCCGAGATCAACCGGCTGACCACCGCCGGGGCCGAACGTCTCGTTGTCGCCGGCCAGAGCGCTGAACGCGAGCACCTGTTCAAACGAACAATGCTGAAGAATTTTCCGCGGCACCTGCTCGGGTCGGTCCCGATCTTGTTCTCCCGCGAGTTCGCCACAGACACCTCCCGGCAGCGCCAGGTCTGGTCGGGCATTCTGAACTCTTTCCTGCATCCAACGGTCGAGCGTTTTCTCTACAGCGCCGAACACCGGCTGCGCGCCTACAAGGTCAAGAATCCGCTGTTGATCTACCGCAACGACGGCGCCTCCTCCCGCGTCGCCAAGTCGGTCGCACTCAAGACCTACTCTTCCGGACCGCGCGGCGGGCTCGAGGGTACGCGTGCCCTCGCCGAGGCCTACGGTCTCGACAACGTGCTCATGATCGATGTCGGCGGCACGACAACGGATGTCGGAGCCGTCGCCAACTCCACGATCGCCGTCGACCGGCGCGGATCGATCCAGGGCGTCGACATCTCCTATGAGATGAGCAACGTGCGTTCCACCGGGGTCGGCGGCAGCTCGATCATCGCCGTCCACGACGGCAAGATCACCGTCGGCCCGGAAAGCGTGGGCGCAGCGCCCGGACCAGCCTGCTTCGGTTTCGGCGGCACCTCGGCCACGATCACCGACGTCAACCTGCTGCTCGGTGTGCTCGACCCTGCCACCTACCTGAACGGCGAGATGGCACTGGATGCTGAGCGGTCGCGCGCGGTCATCATCAAGACCGTCGCCGACCCGCTCGGGATCAGTCTCGAGGAGGCTCTGATTCTCATGGAAGCGAGCTACTCCAGCCACCTGGCGCGCTCCTTCGCCGACCTCGTGAGTGCAACCGGTGACACCACGGTCGCCGCGTTCGGCGGCGGCGGACCGATGAACGCCTGCAGTGCCGCGCGCATAGCCCGCGTGCACCAGGTACTCGTACCGCGACTCGCAGCAGTGTTCTCCGCCTACGGCATCAGCTTCTCCGACATCGCGCAGTCCTACGAAGCCAACGTCACCAGCTTCTCACCGGCCGAGATCGGTACGGTACGCACCGCACTGCAAGCGGATGCCGGCAAGGACATGTTTCAGGAAGGACACGACCTGAGCGAGTGCCAACTCGACTGGTCGACCCGGGTCGAAGATGGCGAAGAGATCCTCGCCCTCAAGGCCACCTTCCGGCTGCCGCACCCGGAAATTGCCAGCGGAGCGCCCGCTACAGCGAGCGTCGCCGTCGCCGCTGGAACCCGACAGGTGCGCTCTACTCCCACCCAGGTTGACACCGTGGCCGTCTACCACCTCGACGAGCAGAAGCCCGGTGCGACGGCAGCCGGACCGGCCATCGTCGAGGGCCCGTTCTTCACCGCGCGGGTGCCGCGCGGCTGGACTCTCACGGTTTCGACCGCCGGCGACCTGCAACTTGCCGACACGCTCTGACCCGATACCTCAACCCACTTTGTTTCCCAAGGAAGGTACAAACAAAATGCGCGTTCCCATGACCGAATACCTGCTCATCGACCTCGACACGGAACGATGGATCTGCCGCGTCTGCGCCCACGACTTCGGCGATGCTCGTGGCAATTATAAAGAGGGCACCCTGGTCTACGACCGAGACCCCCAAGAGATTCATCCTCCCGTGATCGACCCGGAGAAATACGAATTCACGTTCTCTCCCGACCCCACCTTCTGCCGCATCCTCGAGTATTACTGCCCCACCTGCGGAACCCAGATCGAAGCCGAATATCTGCCGCCGGGGCATCCACCGACCGTTGACATGCTGTGGGACATCGACTCGCTGCGCGAAAAGTGGAATGTGCATGGGGGCAACCCCGAAGAGGTCGTCAACTATGGTCCTGGCGAAAACGCCGAGGCCGACCTCAGCGCCCGGTTCGACTCCGTGGCACCCCACGCCCACTCGCGCCAAAACGAAGGACACTGACCGTGAAACGAATCTCGGTAGACATCGGCGGCACGTTCAGCGATTGTTTCTTCGTCTGGGATGACGTCTACATCGAATCCAAGGCGCTCACCACGCACCACAACCTGGCGCTCGGTTTCAACGAAGCCCTGGACCGGGCCTGCGAGCGGGCTGGTATCAGCCGCGAGACGGCACTCAAAGAGGTCGACTCGGTGCGCTACGCCACGACGCTGGGCACCAACGCCCTGATCGAGGGCAAGGGCCCACGGGTCGCGGCAATCGTCACCCACGGCTTCGAAGACACCATCCCACTCTCCCGCGGCCGCGGCTATGGCGAAGGACTCGACGGGGCCAAGCAGGGCGACATGCCCGACGCCCAACGTCCCGAACCGCTCGTGCCACGCCAGCTCATCCGCTCGGTGAAGGAACGCATTGATTCGGTCGGGGAGGTGCTCGTGCCGATCATGTACGACGACGTGCGCACCCAGGTGCGCGAACTCGTCGACAACGGCGCCGAGGCCATCGTCATTGCCCTGACCAACGCCACCGAGAACTCGGTGCACGAGGATCGCATTCTGGAAATCATTCTCGATGAGTACCCCGCGCACGAGCTCGGGTCTATTCCGGTGCTACTCAGCAGCCAGGTATCAGGGCGCAAGGGTGAATATGTGCGGGCCATGGCCACCATCGTCGACGCTTTTCTGCACCAGACCATGTTCCATGCGCTCAACCAGCTCTCCAACAACCTGCGCGACTCCGGCTATGAGAAGCCGATGCTGGTCATCCATAACTCGGGCGGTATGGCGCAGCCCAATTCAACGGATGCCCTGCAGACGATTCACTCCGGACCGATCGCCGGTGTCGGGGCGGCCCAGCACCTCGCGGAGTCGACCGGCCTCGGCGACGTGGTGTCGATGGATATGGGTGGCACCTCGTTCGACATCGGTCTGGTGCCAGAGGGCGGGGTACGGCACTACGACTTCCAGCCCACCATTGGTCGCTGGATGGTCTCCGCGCCGATGATCCACCTCAACACGCTCGGCGCCGGCGGCGGATCTATCGCCGCCTACAACCGCATTCACCATGCCCTCCAGATCGGGCCGGAGTCAGCCGGAAGCGACCCGGGCCCGGCCTGCTACGACCGCGGTGGCCTGCGCCCAACGGTTACCGACGCCGACCTGGTACTCGGCTATCTCGACCCGGACAACTACGCCAACGGGCACATCACTCTCAACAAGAAGCGTTCGATCTATGTCATCGATGAGACGCTCAGCGACGAGCTCGACCTGGACGCTGTCGAGGTTGCCAAGGTGATCAAGAAGACTGTCGACGAACAGATGGCGATCGGCATCGAAAAGGAGTTGCGCTCGCGTGGCGGCCTGATCGAGGACTACACGATGCTCGCCTACGGTGGTAACGGCCCGCTGCATGCCTGCGGCATCGCGGCGAGCGCCGGCATCAGCCGTATCTTGTTTCCGCCGTTCGCCTCGGTGTTCTCCGCGCTCGGGGCCGGCAACATGCGTCCGCTGCACATTCACGAACGCAGCGCCTACGTCGTTCTCTACGAACCGATCAAGCGCAGCCTCTACGCCCAGTACGAGGCGCTCAACGGGTACATCGAGGAGCTCGAAGCGAAGGGCGCCGAAGACCTCGTGCGTCAGGGCTACGACCGCGCCGACGTGCGCTACCGCCTCGAAATGGACATGCGCTACGGCAACCAGCTCGTCACCACGGCCGTCGCCTTCACCATCAACCGGGTCAATGGAGTCGCCGACGTGCTGCACCTGATCAAGACGTTCTCCGATCTCTTTGGCGAACGCTACGGCGAGGGTACCCAGGCGCCGGAGGCGGGCGTCCGTGCGCAGACCATTCGCGTAGCGTCCTATATCGAGGGCGAAGTCATTGCATTCGAGTCGATTCACACCGGCGGGGAGAAGATCAAGCCGGAACCGGTCTCGCATCGGTCGGTGCATTTCACGAGTATCGCCGGCGCGGTCGACACCCCCGTCTACGACGCCGAGGCGCTCAAACACGAATACGTGATCCACGGACCGGCGATCGTCACGACCGAGAACACCACCTATCTGGTCGAGCCCGGCTGGCGGCTGGAACCGACCAGTCAGGGTGCGGTATGGCTACTGAGCGACTGACCGTTTTTCTCACCCTCGCAACACCTCAAATAAGCAAAGGAGCTTGAACCATGACATTGACAACTGACAAGTTCGTGCCCACCAGCGGAAACGACGACGCGTCCCAGCTACTCACCGACCAGGAACAGCAGTGGGTCGACAAGTTCATGGACGAGACCACTCTTTTTCTCGGACCAGACCCGGCCATCATGCGTACTCACGAGATCATGCCGCGCACCGCCTATGAGGAGGAGTGCATCGCGCAGGGCATCGACCCGCTCGAGGTCGACCGGATTCGCAAGCGCCTGGCCGGTGCACTTGATGAGGCCTTCGAGATGTGCGAGAGCATGGGTGCGGCGCCCGGAGCGAAGTGGGCCGACCTCTCCTGCGCGGTCTACACCGCCGAGGGCGATGTCACGTATCTCTCCAACCGCGGCGTGATCGCCTTCTCTGCGGTGCTGCACCACCCCATCCGCTACATCATGAAGAACTGGAAGGATGAGCCCACCGTCGGCATCAACCCGGGTGACGGTTTCTTCCACAACGACTCTCGCTTCGGCATGGTGCACAACACCGACCAGTCGATGCTTGTGCCGGTCATGCGCGACGGAATCATCATCGCCTGGGTGGGTGCGACCATCCACGAAGGCGAGAACGGAGCGTGCGAACCTGGTGGCATGCCGTCGGGTTCGGAGTCACCATTCGATGACGGTCTGCGGGCCTCGCCGATCAAGATCGTGGAGAAGGGCCATCTGCGTCGTGACCTGCTCACGTTCTTGCAGCACTCCACGCGCGACCCGAAGCTCATGCTCGCCGACATCAAGGTAAAGATGGGCGCTACCCGGCGCATCATGGACACCGTCGACCGGCTCATCGACGAGGTGGGACAGGAGACCTTCGTCGCGTCCCTTCGCGTCACCGTCGAGGATGTCGAGACTGAGGTACGCCGCCGCATCGCCGAGTTGCCCGACGGCACCGTCACCTTCAATCAGTTCGTGGACTCCACGCTCAAGGAGAACATCCTGATCAAGTTCGCCTGCAAGATCACCGTCACGGGCGAACGAATGATTATCGACCTCACCGGTACCGGCCCCGAGATTCTCAATCGGGCCCTCAACTCACCGCTCGCGTCGACGAAATCGTTCATGTCCCAGGCAGTTCTCTCGTACTGGTGGCCCGACCTGCCTCGCAGCACCGGAGCGTTGTCGCCGATCGAAATCATCACGGAGGAACATACCTGGGCGGATGCCGGGTACGATGCGCCCGTCGGCCAGTCGCTGCAGGCATCCTTCCGCGGCTTCTCGGCCCTGCAGTCGGCCTTCGCCAAGATGCAGTTCTCATCGCCGCAGAAATACTCGAACGTCGTCGCGCCTTGGTTCAACCAGATCAACGATTTTCTCTGGGGCGGCACCACGCAGAACGGTGAACAAGTGGGCAACCTGTGCGCTGACCTCAACGGCATGGGCGGCGGCGCGAAGGCGTTCCGCGACGGTGAAAATGCCGTAGCGCCGTTATTCTGCGCCATGGCCGACCTCGGCGAGCAGGAAGTCATGGAAGAGGAAGTTCCGTTTCTGCAGTTGGTCAGCAAGCGGCTGGTGCGCGACAACCAGGGCTTCGGGAAGTTTCGCGGCGGTATGGGCTACGAGATGATGGTGGCCTCACGCGGCACACCGAGCTGGGGTTTCATGACCGTCACCTCTGGATCGAAGTTCTCCTCGGTTCCGGGCATGTTCGGAGGGTACGGATGCCCGACGTACCCCCTGGCCATGGTCAAAAACATCAACATCTACGACATCATCAAGAAAGACCCCTCGCAGTTCAACCTGTCGATGGAACGTGTCATGAACGAGCAGCCTTTTGCGGGCGGCGACTACCAGTCCGGTCACATGGGACTGCAGTTCGACGTGGCGAAGGAGGGCGAGCTGTACATGATCGCCCAGGGCGCCGGCGGCGGCTACGGCGACGTGCTGGAGCGCGACCCCGAACTCGTAGTGACTGACCTGGAACTGGACCGGATCTCGGCCCACGTCGCCACGAACATCTACGGCGTGGTCTGGGAAGCAGACACCTTCGTGGTGCACGAAGAAAAAACGACCCTGCTGCGGGCACAGATGCGCCAGGATCGGATCAGCCGCGGAAAGCCGTACAAGGAGTTCGTTGCGGAGTTCGTTCAAGAAGAGCCGCCCAAGGACCTGCTCTATTACGGTTCGTGGGGACAGGACAACAACGAGGAACTGCTGGCGACGCACTGGGGCAAAATCGAGCCCGAGCGAGTCAAGGGCAAGATCAAAGATCTGCCACTCATCATGGTTCCTGACCGCCGAGTACTGAAAATCAGCAAGCTCGAGGCGCGGGTACGTGAACTCGAGCAGAAATACGGCGAAGAGACCGTGCACAAATCCTGACCTGTCCTTTCTGACCCGTGGCTGCGGGGTCGTCTCCTGGCGGCCTCGCAGCCACGGGTCACCCTTTTATTCGATCGCAGGGAGACACCATGACACTTTCGCTACCTGAGCTTCTGGCCGAGCCACCCTCGGGCCGCAGTCGGGCTGTGGTGTTGGACAGTCACGATTATGCCCAATCCGTTTTTTTGCAGGGCAAACCCGTGCCGTGGCAGGAACCCATGGCGTACGCGAATTTCTTCGGCCAGGTTCAGGGCGTTCTCAAGTCCGATCTGGCGCTGGTCAGTCTCGACCGGTTCTATGCACACCGGGTCGCATCTGATCCCGCTCTTCAAGCCGCCATGGGCGCCAAGTCCCGCACCGGTTACGCCCTCCGCACCCTGCTGGGTGATACCGAAACGACGGCGTCCGTGATTGAACTGGTCACCGTTCTGAGCCAGACTCAGCGGGTGCCGGTCGTGCTGCAGATTCCGTCACCTATGCAGTGGCTGGCGCGAACGCATCCGTTTTCGGGGTCGGCCGACGTGTCAGGGCTCGACGCCGACACTGCCGAAAACGCATCGATGTATGTCGCCGATTGGCTGCGCGGATTCGCCGCGCTGCCGTTGATCGCGGTGTTGCTCGACGACCGCGAACCCTCTCTCGGCAGCGAACCGATACCGCTGTCGACGTACTCGCCGATCACCAACGTGACCGACCACTACAAGTGGGCGCTCGGCCAGCGGCACGACGATCGGGTCGAGCTGCACAAAAGTGCGCTCCACGGAGCGGTGATCGGCACGGATTTCTGGTCGAACGACACCGACACGTTGCCGGTCGGTGATTTTCTGGTGGGCGAGGTGCCGCTTGGGGCAGTTCCGGAGCGGGTACTGAGCCGCATTTCGAAACTTCTCTAAAACGGATGCCGGCGGTCGCGAAGAACGCGACCGGCACGAATTCGGTACTGGTGACTCAGGCCGAGCACCGCCGGCCAGTGGCTGCGTTCTGCTCGAGCGGGGCAGCGAGGGCCACGTTGAGCGCTGCGATGACGGCAAGCATCCGCTCTGTCAACTCGACCACGTAGATCGGTTTGTGTTCCTGAAACCATTCGCGTTCGTTGCGATGCTCGAGTTCATCGAGACTGTCGAATGTCTATCCACTGGGATGAGGGCTCACCGCGCGAGGCTACGCTTTCGCTGCGGCTTTCGCGGCCCGCTTGGTCGCGCGCACCCGGGTCACTGACTCGGGATCGACGATGTCTGCCACCGACCGGTACGCGCCGTCTTCGCCGTAGGGAGCGGATGCGTCACGCCAGCCGTCCGCGTCGACCCCGAGTCGTTTGCCGAGGAGTGCGAGGAAGATCTTCGCCTTCTGCTCGCCAAACCCGGGCAGCGCCTTGAGCCGGCGCAGGACCTCGGGGCCGGTCGGGTGCTCAGCGGTCCAGATCGACGCCGTGTCGCCGTTCCAGTCACTCATGATGACCGCGGCGACTTCCTGTACGCGTTTGGCCATCGATCCCGGAAAACGGTGCACGGCCGGCGACTGGCGAAACACCAGGACGAAGGCGTCGGCGTCGTAGCCAGCGATCGCGGCCGGGTCGAGCGCGCCGATGCGATCACGAATTTTGGCCGGGCCGGCGAAGGCCGTTTCCATGGCGATCTGCTGGTCGAGCAGCATGCCCACGAGCAGGGCGAACGAATTCTCGCTGAGGAGAGCGTCGGCGGCGGCGTCGCCGGTGAGGTGGAGGGTGGTCATCCGCCTATTGTGCCACCGCTCCGCCGTGAGGTCAGCACTCCACCGCGGTCGGCCTGGGGGTGTGGTCTGCGTCGCACGCGATACTGAAGACGGGGATGCGTGTGACCCGATGCCAGGCAAACGGGAAGGAGAAATCTTGATTATGAACGAAAATCGAGGTGCAGCCACGGCTGGCGTATCGGCCCGAATCAGTGTTTTCAATCTCGATGCGGTCGAGCAGTCGAGGTTGTAGCTTCAGTTCGGTCCAACCGCGGCAAAGCGGATGCGTATCGGGGTGCTGCGCACCGCCCTGCTTTCCGGCGGCACGCCGAGCGGTCCGCAGCGGAGTATTCGCCCCTGCAGTGGAGTGATATTTACAAGATCGGTCAGGAAATAGCCGGCGACCGGATCCGCGACGGCATCAGCATTGCCGCGCTTGCGCTCGCTTGGGAGGCGAGCTGAATCCTGCGGTCCTCAGCTGGACAACCCGACCTCGTTTCGTCACATCGCCGTTGGACTCAACGTCCAAGCGTCATTCCACCACGTTTCGTCACCGATCACCGTCAGATATATGACTGTGCTCTCGCCTTACAGTCCAATTGCGAGCGAGGGCAGCCTCCGCCCTACTCCCGACCGTCCTCAAGCGGGATGAGCATGGTGCGGAACGGACCGGCCACGGCGTGAAGGTCCCAGATGCGATCGGCGACCCCGTCGATGCCGTTGGCAAGCTGAAGCTGTGGGATGCCACCGGGAATCACCAGTTGGTTGACCCGGATACCCTCATCCCCGAGGGCTTCGTGGAGCATCTCGCCGTAGGCGCTCTCAGCCGGGAAAGCGACCGATGTGCCGGCGTAGCCGGCGCGGGCCTTGACCGAGGTTCCGCCGTTGATCATGATGATGCTGCCGCTACCTGCCTGCCGCATCGCCGGAAGCACTGCCCGCACCGCGTGGATGAGCCCGAGTGCCGAGAACTGCAGTGCCTCTAACGCCAGCTCGGGCGTCATCTCAAGCACCGGCTTCAGGTAGTCACGTGACGGAAGCGGGCTATATTGCAGCGCGGTGATGGGCCCGAGCTCTGCCGCGGCGTTCGCAAGGGCAGCTTCGAGCGACGCCGGCGTGCGGACATCCGCAGCGTAAGCACTCGCGGTGAAACCGGCAGAGGTGAGCTCGGCAGCCATAGCGTCTAGTTTCGACTGGTTTCTGGCGATCAGAGCAATTGAATAGCCTTCGCTCCCGAACCTTCGCGCAACTGCTGCTCCGAGTCCCGGTCCGGCTCCGATGATGGCGATGACAGGCACGATGGTCTCCTTCGATTGATGCTGCTGTGATGATTAACGCGAAAGGGTTCAGTCTAAACGTTGAATCTGAACTCCACCGGATTCAGTCGTTTACAGACATCTCAATCTCGCCGGTGCCTAGAGCATATGACCCTCAAATTTATGGCGTGCGCGAGCGATTGCGCCGCTGCAGGGTACTGCGACAGGTTATGCGACGCGGAGCGGGGTAATGGCGTTGATTTCTTCTGCCGCACGGTCTTCAGCGACATCGAGGTCGAACTGCGACTGCAGGTTGAGCCAGAACTGCGCTGATGTTCCGAAGTACTTGGCCAAGCGCAGGGCGGTATCGGCCGAGATACCGCGCTTACCGTGGACGATCTCGTTGATCCGTCGCGGCGGAACACGAATCGATACGGAAAGCTTGTTCTGGGTGATGCCGAGCGCCTCAATGAAGTCCTCCATGAGAACCTCGCCTGGGTGAATCGGCGCGAGTTTGTCACTCTTGTCAGTGATAGTCAATGATCTCTACCTCCTCTGAGCCAGCGTCGGTCCACACGAAGCAGATCCGCCACTGGTCGTTGATCCTGATGCTGTGTTGGCCGGCTCGGTCGCCCTTGAGCCGCTCAAGCCGGTTGCCCGGTGGTACGCGCAAGTCGTCGAGCACTTCTGCCGCACTCAACTGCCTCAGCTTTCTGAGCGCTACCCGTTCAATCCGTGGATCCAGCGACGGCACACGATCACGACGCCACAGCCGTTTAGTCGCAGCGTTGCCGAACGACTTGATCACAGAAGCAGTGTATAACGCATCGCGTCAATAACGCTAGACGTTAAAGTGGAACTCCACCGGATTGCGTCATCAGGCACCGTGACGACAGAAATCGCTTGCCGAGGTACAGCCATGGCCTCAGCGGCACGGTAGCCTTCAGCCTCGGCCGGTGAAATTGCGTCGATTTTGGGCCCAACCGGGAGCCGGAACGAGAATGAGAATGAGCGACATCACTCTGGAACGCGATCTGGTTGCGGATCGATAGACCACTCGTCCTATGCTGCGATTGTTCCTTCCTCTCATCGATACGAACGATCAGGCGCGACGGTGGTCTCCTGTGACCTCACGAATCGACAATTGACGAGAGAGAGCAGCAACGACCGGCCCGGTGATTTTCGCCCGAGGCCGATCAGGCCTATTGGCAGGGCCCGAGCCGGACTACTGTTATCGCCATGATCAGTCGCATCGTCGCACGCACACTGTCCGCCGCCGCATTGGGTGCTCTCTTCCTTGTTTCAGGGATACCCACAGTCCACGCCGCACCGCAGGAACGGCACGGTCATTTCGAGGATGTTATCGCGCTTCCCAACGGATTCCAGCCCGAAGGAATCGCGATCGGCCCGCGCGGCACTGCCTACGTCGGCTCACTCGCCGACGGCGACGTCTACGTCTTCGATGTGCGCACCGGCGAGAAGATCACAACCCTCGAGGGCCCGGGCACTCCGTCGGTCGGCCTGAAGATCGACAACCGCGGTCGGCTTTTCATCGCGGGCGGGCCCACCGGCCAGGCGCGGGTCGTGGATGCCGCCACGGGCGACCTCCTGCAGAGCTACGCCCTCACCGGTGCGCCAACGTTCGTGAACGACGTCGTTCTGACTCGCGACGCCGCATGGTTCACCGACAGCCAGCAAGCGCAACTCTATAAGCTCCCCCTCGGACCGGGCGGCGCGCTTCCTGGAGCGGATGCGATCGAAGTCGTCCCCCTGTCGGGCAGCTGGATGCAGCAGCCGGGCTTCAACGCGAACGGTATCGCGGAGACCCCCGACCATCAAGCGCTCCTGGTCATCCAGTCGTCCACGGGCATTCTGTTCCGCGTCGACCCCGAGACCGGCGCCGCCGCGGTCGTTGATCTGGGTGGGCTCCTGCTCCCCAACGGTGACGGGCTGCTCGTCGTCGGGCGCACCCTGTACGTCGTGCAGAATCGGTTGAACACCGTCGCCGTGATCCGCCTCAATGCAGCCGGGACCAGCGGCGAACTCATCGACCGGTACACGGACCCCGACTTTCAGGTGCCCACGACGATTGCGAGGTTTGGCAACGGGCTCTACCTCCCGAACGCCCGCTTCGGCACTCCCCCGACACCCGACACTCCCTACTCGGTGGTGCGCATCGATCGGTGACCACCGCCTGCAGACGCACATCCCCAGCGTTTAGGTCACGAACCCAGAGGTGGCAGTCCCGCCACCTTGGCGCGGTCACGGCCGATGAACGCCGCTACCCCGACGGGAACTCCGCTCTGCGTCAGAATCGACTCGATCCCGGCCCGACCACGCGGACCCGTCTTCACTCTGACACCTACCACGTCGTTTGGAGGGGATGCGGCACCACAATCAGAATCGGTACCCCGACCGTATCTTTCTTGCCGCCAAAGGCATGCTCTCTACACGTTGAAGCGGAACTCCACCGGATTCCGTGACAAAGCAACCTCACGCCTGGCGATCGAGGCGCTCGTCATCGTCCGGTGTGATGACCATTCCTTCATGCGTCACTGTCGCTCCGAGCACCTCGCCGTGCTTGTCGAGGAACACCACATCAACATCACCCAGCTCGGTCCAGGGCTCCGTGCTCGCAACATCAGGGAAGAAGCCTCCCAGACCGTCGAGCGCCTGAATGATTTCGCGGTCGTAGGCGAACCTACGCTTCACCGCAGTGAGGCGCTGTCGCGCGTAGCCGTTCCCAGGCTTAACACCGACAGTTCTCGTCGATTACAGGTGCGCCAGTTGCGCGACCAGCGGGTGACCTCGGGTGCGCACGATTCTCATTCAACGCCCCAGTGGGTGGCCCCCACGGGAATCAGCACAGCTCCCACGAAGCGCTAACTCGGAAAAGAGGTGCTTTGCCTTGTAGCGAAGGACCTACCTGATCGCGGTCGTGTTCGCGCGGTGTTCAACGCAGCAGTCAGGAGCGCGTCCGAATCCTGCTGCGGTTCGAGGTCGTACAGGCGGGTATCGAATTCGTTCAGCGTCGCGTCTGCGTCAAGCACCTCGAGCTGCTCCGTTCGCGAGTCGCAGTCGAGAGGGTAAACCTCTCCGAAGATGCTCATCGCCTCTGCGAGAAGGTCGGCCCACGGTCGCCCCAGCAGATGACCGATCGCACTCCGAGCTAGCGGAGCAGTGTCACCACCCCAGTACCGGAAGTACGAGTCGAACCCACCAGATTGCACCTCTTGACGAAGGTCACAGATAGCCAATACTTGTCGCTCCATCGGCATCAGCCGGTCACGATCCCCGTCCGACACCTCAAAATGGAAGTCCCAGACACTGTGAACCGGCGCCTTCTTGCGGAATCCGAACAATGAGACACCTAAGCCTTTGCCTCGTTGGAGAGAACAAGGCAAAAGGACGCCCTGTTGCAGGCCGATCTGGCCAGGTGAGGACTACCGTACGACCTGACGTCGCCTCACGTCCAGAACTCTCGCGCCTGGGTCCAGACGCGAGTCAGCACTCCGTCCCAGATATCCATCCGGGCCTTGGGTGCAACCCAAGACGGCTGCGGCTACACGTTGAACCGGAACTCCACCACGTTACGTTACAGAACAACCCCTGAACCGGGTGAGCGAGCGAGTGCGGTCGTCCCCGCCGCCGGCAGACCCAGGTCTGCACCGAGCTGAACGAACCAGCGGCGCTGGTAGGCGGGCAGATCACTTCTCAAGGCTGACTCGACGCCTTGAACGACGAAGCTCCGACTCCACACTCCAGCCTCCACGAGCCCGGGCACGACCACTGTTCGAAGTGGATCGTTGACATCACTCCGGTCGCTCTGCCTCAAAGAAGCACCTTTGATGCCACGCGTCGTGAAGAGACGAGCGAAGAGCACCCTGGTGACTTTCGGTCTCGCAAGCAGCCAGTACAAAAGCGGCTTCCCCGGCCTGTCAGCCCAACCGCTGATCAGCATCAAGACAGCTCCATCATGATGTGGTGCGTCGACGAGACCTTCTTCAATCCACTCATACATCACGGCCCGACCCCGGTTACGGTCCCAGTTCTTGGGATTCGCTGCGAAATCCGAAGACCATTGATCGACGAACGCGATGAGGTCGTTGGGGAACAAGGCCGGGTACACCCACTGCGCAAACGAACGGTCCTCTGGTATCGGCCAGACTTTCGCGGCCTGAGCGGGCACTTTGGAGGCCAGCAGGACGGTGGTCGCCGCATCCCAGTGCCCTAGTTCCAATGGCCCTGTCCAGGCGTCAACGAATTGCGCGTACCCCCCGGGATAGTCTGCTCGCAGATCGCGAAGCCACGAAGTCACCGTCGATGCTGAACTCGCCCCCAGGATGGCCTTGGCCTGACCAACCAGGGGCTTGCACGCCGCGCGGCGCTCGTACGGCTCAACGGAAGCGAGTCGGGCCGCAAGGTCACCCGAACGGCCCGTTGCGAGGAGGTTCCTGAGCGAGTCGACCGTGAGCATAACCGAATGCTAGTCCGCTCGCCGCCCACCAGGTTCGCCGTGCCTCGAAAGAAGGGTCTTTGTCCCGCGGGCGGCGCGGAGTGATTGCCGCAATCTGCTCAGCCATGCGATCCTCGGCAACATCGCGGTCATGCCGGTCCTGCAACGTCAACCAGAATTGCGCCGAGGTGCCGAAGTACCTGGCCAGGCGGAGAGCCGTGTTCGCGGTGATTCGACGCTGGCCGTGCACGACCTCGTTGATGCGGCGAGGCGGCACACCGACGGACACCGCGCTCGAGACGGCCCTCGCGGGCCTCCTCGACCATCAGAAAAGGCTCTGGCGGACCTCCTCGACCTGCAAGAAGCGGCCTTGGCCGGCCTGATTAGACGTTAAACCTAAATTCGACCACGTCGCCGTCCTGCATGACGTATTCCTTGCCCTCGATGCGTGCCTTGCCCTTGGAACGGGCTTCAGCAATCGAACCGGCGGCCATGAGGTCTTCGAAGGAGAAGATCTCCGCCTTGATGAAGCCCTTCTGGAAGTCGGTGTGGATGACTCCGGCGGCCTGCGGCGCGGTCCAGCCCTTGTGGATGGTCCAGGCGCGGCACTCTTTGGGGCCAGCCGTGAGGTAGGTCTGCAGGCCGAGTGTGTCGAAGCCGATCCGGGCGAGCTGGTCGAGGCCGCTCTCGGCCTGACCGGTCGAGGCAAGCATCTCGGCGGCGTCTTCAGCATCAAGTTCGCTCAGCTCACTTTCGAGCTTGGCGTCGAGGAAGACGGCGTTCGCGGGAGCGACGAGCGCGGCGAGGGTGTCGAGCCTGGCCTGGTCCTGCAATACGGCCTCATCCACGTTGAAGACATAGATGAACGGCTTCGCGGTCAGCAGGCCAAGCTCGCGAATCGGCTCGATATCGAGCGTCGCCGAGGACAGCGGCTGGCCACCGTCGAGGATCGCCTGCGCCTTGAGCGCGGTTTCCAGAACGAGCGGCGCCATCTTGCGGCCCTTGACCTCTTTCTCGAAGCGCAGCACGGCCTTCTCGAGGGTCTGCAGGTCGGCGAGGATCAGCTCGGTGTTGATGGTTTCCATATCGCCGGCCGGGTTGACTTTGCCGTCGACGTGCACCACGTCGGGGTCGGCGAATCCGCGGATAACCTGGGCGATGGCATCCGCTTCGCGAATGTTGGCGAGGAACTTGTTGCCGAGGCCCTCCCCCTCGCTCGCACCACGAACGATGCCGGCAATGTCGACGAACGACACCGGTGCCGGCAGCAAGGCCTTGCTGCCATAAATGGTTGCCAGGCCGGCCAGGCGCGAATCGGGCAGGTTCACGATTCCAACGTTGGGCTCAATGGTTGCGAACGGGTAGTTCGCAGCGAGCACGTTGTTCTTGGTCAGGGCGTTGAAGAGGGTGGACTTGCCCACATTGGGGAGTCCGACGATTGCAATAGTAAGAGCCACGAGAGATTATTCTACCGGCAGCTCGGGACACGGGCTCTGTCGGTGGCCCGTGAGAGCATAAGGTGTGCTGAATTTTACCGCGATCGATTTCGAAACCGCCAACTCCTCTGGCGCCTCGGCGTGCTCCGTCGGAATGGTGAAAGTTCGTCATGGCGTGGTCGTCGATTCGGCCTACTGGCTCATTGCCCCGCCTCCCGGTCACGATGAATTCTCCGAGTGGAACACTCGTATTCACGGCATCACCGCAGCGGATGTCGTGGGTGCAGCCACCTGGGCCGAGCAGCTTCCGCAGCTGGTCGCCTTCGTCGACGGCGACGACCTCGTGGCCCACAACGCCGGGTTCGACCTCGGCGTGATCAAGACGGCATCGCTCGTGACAGGCCAGCCGGTGCCCGACTTTCGCTATGTCTGCAGCCTGCAGGTGGCCCGCCGCACCTATCATCTGGAGTCGTATCGGCTACCGGTGGCGGCCATGGCGGCCGGTTTTGAGGACTTCTCGCACCACAATGCGCTCGCCGACGCCGAGGCATGTGCGGCCATCATGATTCACGCAGCTGGGCGCCACGAAGTTGACACACTTGAGCAGCTCGCCCACGTGACCCGGGTCAAAGTCGGCGTTATTGGGCCGGTGGCCACCCGGGAACACGCATCGACGCACGGTCCGATGGCGCTCAGCTAGTCAGGCTGCGTCAGCAATTCGCCCGATCCGAGTGTCATTTCGACGATGTCGGTGGGCGCTGGCAGACTTCAAGCATGGAACCAATGCTGAGTTTGATTGTCGGTCTCGTCATCGGCGCCGCGTTGGGCGCCCTGCTCACGCTGGTGTTCGTACAACGGCGCGGCGCGGGCACTACCGGCCACGACTCGCTCGTTGTCGATCCCGCTGTGCTTGAGGCACGCCATCAGGTGGCCCTCGCCGACGCTCGGGCAAGTGAGGCCACCGTTCGCGCCGCACTGCAGAGTGAGCTGTCGGCCGCCCTTGCCACCGTCGACGGACTCTCTGCGCAGATTGAGCACGACCGGGCCACGGCGCGCGAAACCGGCCAACGGCAGCGTTCTGACCAGCAACTGCAGTCCGAGCGGGAGAAACGCGAACACCTCGTACTCGAAGCCCTCAGCCCCGTGCGCGAAACCCTGCGCACCATGCAGGAAAAAGTCACCGAGCTCGAAACCCAGCGCAGTGAACAGTACGGATCACTCTCGGAGCAACTCAAGCAAGCCCAGATTTCTGACCAACAGTTGCGGGTGACCACCGAATCGCTTGCGAGCGCTCTGCGTTCCAACAGCACCCGCGGTGTGTGGGGAGAGACCCAACTGCGGCGCGTGGTCGAAGCCGCCGGCCTCGCCCAGTACGTGGATTTCAACACGCAGACCAACATCTCGACAGATGCCGGGCTCGGCCGGCCCGACATGGTCGTGCGCCTGCCCGGCAACAAGTCGATCGCCATCGACGCCAAGGTTCCCCTCGAGCACTACATCGAGGCGAGCACCATTCCCTACACGGCCACCGGCGAGGAAGGCGCCCGCCGCAAGTTGCTGATCGACAAGCACGTGAAAGCTGTGCGCATGCACATCGACGCGCTTGCCAAGAAGACCTACTGGGAAGGTTTCGATGCCAGCCCAGAGTTCGTGATCGCATTTATACCCAGCGAGTCCCTGCTGTCGGCGGCGCTCGAGGCCGACCCGTCAATTCTGGATTACTCGTTCAGTAAACGAGTGGCCCTGGCGTCGCCGGTGAATCTGTGGGCGGTGCTGAAGACGGTGGCTTTCACCTGGCAGCAACAGGCGGTGACCGACGAGGCGCAGAAACTCTTCGACCTTGGCAATGCCCTGTACCAGCGGCTCGGTGCGTTGTCAGGCCATGCCGAGTCGCTGCGCAAAGCGCTGGAGCGCACGGTGGACAGCTACAACAAGTTCGCCAACTCGCTCGAATCCCGGGTGCTCGTGACCGCCCGGCAGTTTCCCGGGATCGACCAGACCAAGATCGGGCTGCTCACCGAACCCACCGTCATCCACGATTCCCCGCGCAAACTGACTGCGCCCGAGTTGGAGGCGCCAGCATCCGAACGCGACACGCTGGACCTTCCACCGCGATTGGACGGCGCTGACTTGAACGGCGCTGACTTGAACGAGGCTAAACACAGCGTGATCAATCGACGTCTCGCTGACGTCGACGAATCTGATTCCGAGGTACCCGCGTAGGTCGGTTTCCGCACTGCCATGCCCCGTGCAGGCTACTCACGAAACTGCACGCCTCGCATCTGAACGAACAGATCCGAGGCGTGCAGTTTCGGTGAGGCCCGAGAAGCCGGTTGAAGTGCTTACAGCCACTTCTCGGCGAGGTGCTCGGCGATGACGCGACGAGCCGTGCCTGAACGCGAGCGCAGCACGATGCTTTCGGTGCGAATCATCGGGCCTTTACGACGCACGCCGTCGACCAGGCCGCCGTCGGTCACACCGGTCGCCACGAAGAACGTATTGTCACCGCTGACCATGTCCTCGATCTCCAGCAACTTATCGATGTCGAGCCCGGCCGCGACGCCACGGGCACGCTCAGCGTCGTCCTTCGGGGCGAGACGACCCTGCATATAACCGCCGAGCGCCTTCAGCGCGCAGGCCGTGGTGATGCCTTCCGGGCTTCCGCCGATACCGACGCACATGTCGATCCGGGTCTCGTAGCGGGCGGCATTGATTCCGCCTGCGACATCGCCGTCGAGCATGAGACGCGTGCCAGCGCCGGCACTGCGAATGGCTTCGATCAAGCCAGCGTGGCGCGGACGGTCGAGCACGGCGATCGTCATTTCACCGACCGGCTTTTTCATAGCCTGCGCCAGATCGCGAATGTTATCGGCGATCGGCTGGTCCAGGCTGACGACGCCGCGACCGGCCGCACCGGTGACGATCTTGTCCATGTAGAAGATGGAAGAGGCGTCGAGCATGGTGCCGCGGTCCGACACTGCGATGACGGAGACCGCGTTCTGGCGGCCGGCGGCCGTGAGGCTCGTGCCGTCAATCGGGTCCACCGCGATATCGCAGGCGGGGCCACGGCCGTTGCCGACGTGCTCCCCATTGAAGAGCATGGGGGCTTCGTCTTTTTCACCCTCACCGATAACAATGAGGCCGTCGAAGTTGACGGTACCCAGGAAGACGCGCATAGCGTCGACGGCGGCCTTGTCGGCGGCGTTCTTGTCGCCGCGGCCGATGAAGGGTACGGCACGGATCGCTGCGGCCTCGGTGGCGCGCACGAGCTCCATAGCGAGGTTACGGTCGGGGTGTTGAAACAGAGTGGCGGTCTCGGTGCTGTTCAAAAGGTCCTCCCGGACGTAAGTTCGACTTCGATTACGACGGATGCGCGGCGGGTCGCGCTGATTGTCCGCCCGAGTCACCCTATCGCGAGGGACCACGCCGAACCGGGCATCGCTAGACTCGGGTCACACCCCCGCACATTTTCGAGGAGAAGCAATGCCTATCGCAACCCCCGACCAGTACGCCGCAATGCTCGACACAGCGAAGACCGGCGGGTTCGCCTACCCCGCGTTCAACGTGTCCTCATCTCAGAGCATCAACGCCGTTCTCCAGGGCCTGACCGAGGCCGGATCCGACGGCATCATTCAGGTCACCACTGGTGGAGCCGATTACTTCGCCGGGCACACCGTGAAGAACCGGGCCTCTGGCGCACTCGCGTTCGCCCGCTTTGCGCACTCGGTCGCTGACAACTACCCGATCACCGTCGCGCTGCACACCGATCACTGTCCAGAGAGCGCTCTCGGCGACTTCGTCATCCCGCTCATCGAAGCTTCGGAGTCTGCGGTCGCCGATGGCGGCAAACCCATCTTCCAGTCGCACATGTGGGACGGTTCAGCCATCGCACTCGACAAGAACCTTGACATCGCCACGGACATTCTGAAGCGCACCCGCGCGATCAACGCCATCCTCGAAGTTGAGATCGGCGCCGTCGGCGGTGAAGAAGACGGCGTCCAGGCCGACGTGAACGAGAACCTGTACACGACCCTTGACGACGCAATCAAATTGGTCGAGGCTCTCGGCCTCGGCGAGCAGGGCCGATACATGGCCGCCCTCACCTTCGGCAATGTGCATGGCGTCTACAAGCCTGGCAACGTGAAGCTGCGCCCGGAACTGCTCAAGGAGATCCAGACCGGTCTCTCCGCCAAGTTCGGGCTCGCCGCTCTGCCGCTCGACCTCGTCTTTCACGGCGGCTCCGGCTCGACCGATGCGGAAATCGCCGAAGCCGTCGCCAATGGCGTCGTGAAGATGAACATCGACACCGACACCCAGTACGCCTTCACCCGCTCGATCGCCGACTACATGCTCAAGAACTACGACAGCGTGATCAAGGTCGACGGCGAAGTCGGCAACAAAAAAGTTTACGACCCGCGCGCGTGGGGCAAGGTGGCCGAGTCGGCCATGGCCGCTCGCGTTGTCGATGCCACCCGCCAGCTCGGCTCAGCCGGGCACTCAAACAGTTAGAGCACGCAGTTAGAGCAATGTCAGAGAACCCGGATTTCGTTCCACCCCCCGCGAAAGACCCACGCCCACGGCCCCAGTACGGCGAACTCGCCCCTGAGGGCTGGACCTGGCAGCCGCCGCAAGGAGAAGTCGGGGTTGAACCTGCTCCCGCCCCCATTGTCGGGGCGGGAGCAGGCGGGCCGCCACGCGCGAACCAGCCGATCATTCCGGCGGCTCCGTCAGAACCGCATAAGCAGTACCAGCGAGGCCAACCATCCTGGCCAGCCAAGCGCACCGCGCCACGCTGGGACCGGCCGTTGACTATCGGGCTGCTGGCGTTCGGACTGCTGGCCACCCTGTACGGCGCGTTTTCACTCGGCGCGCTCCCTGACGCCATGCAGTTGATCTACACCCAGCAGGGGCTGGGAACCTACACGCCCACCGCCAACATTGGCCCGTTGACCACGGTCGGGGCCGTCACCGTAGTCTTCGTCTGGCTGGCTACCACGGCGGTGTCGATTGGCCTGCTCCTGAGACACCGTCGAGCGTTCTACGTGCCGATCATCGGGGGCGCCGTCTCGACCCTTGTGCTGTTCTCCTTCATGCTCGCCGCTATTCTCGGCGACCAGACGCTCATCAACTTTCTGAGCCAGCAGTAGCTCGCGCGCCTCGGTCGCCTACTCGGCCGGGGCGGCGCGACCGCCGAAGGCACGGGTATCCGTCTCGCCGGAGAGGTCTTTACGCAGTTCTTTGGGCAGCGAGAAGATGAGGTCTTCCTGCGCGGTCTTGACCTGCTCGACGTCGCTGTAACCGGCATCGGCGAGCGCTTCGAGCAGTTCGACAACCAGTTCTTCGGGAACGGATGCCCCACTCGTCACCCCCACGGTCACCGCATTATCGAGCCACTCCTGTTTGACCTCGCTTGCGAAGTCGACGCGGTACGCGGCCTTGGCACCGTATTCCAGGGCCACCTCGACCAGGCGCACCGAGTTGGAGGAGTTCGCGGAACCGACCACGATCACCAGGTCGGAGTCGCGGGCGACCTTCTTGATGGCGACCTGACGATTCTGGGTGGCGTAGCAGATGTCGTCGCTCGGCGGATCCTGCAGGTTGGGAAAACGCACCCGCAACCGGCGCACGGTCTCCATGGTCTCGTCGACGCTCAGCGTGGTCTGCGACAGCCAGACGACGCGGTCCGGGTCGCGCACAACGACCGTGTCGGCTTCCTCCGGGCTGCCGACCAGCGTGGTGTGCTCGGGGGCCTCGCCGGCGGTGCCCTCGACCTCTTCGTGGCCTTCGTGGCCGATCAGCAAAATCTGAAAATCGTCGCGGGCGAAGCGCACGGCTTCGCGGTGCACCTTGGTCACGAGCGGGCAGGTGGCGTCGATGGCCTGCAGGCCGCGCGCGGCGGCCGCGTTGACGACGGCCGGTGAGACGCCGTGGGCGCTGAAGACGATGTGCGCGCCGTGCGGCACTTCATCGACCTCGTCGACGAAGATCGCACCCAGATTTTCGAGTTCGGAGACCACGTGGATGTTGTGCACGATCTGCTTGCGCACGTAAACCGGGGCGCCGTAGTGCTCGAGCGCCTTCTCGACCGCGATAACCGCACGGTCGACCCCGGCACAGTACCCGCGCGGGGCGGCGAGCAGCACGCGCTTCTGTCCGACCACCGGGGTATCCTTGAGTCTGTTGCGAGCACTGGGAATGCGCGGCATACCCAGGCCGATAACGGGAGGCTTGCTTGTAGTGTGCGCGCTGGTGTTCACCGCCTCAGTCTACGCACGCACGACCGAAGAAATCTGGGAGGATCCGACTGTGCCCACAGCCACCACAACACCCAGGACAACCGCATGACGGATGCCCCCGCCACCGTGGAAGCACCGTGGCCGGTCGCCCTGCTCTCGGGCAAGATTCGCGGTTACATCGAACGTCTCGGGATGGTCTGGGTCGAGGGTGAGGTCACCCAGTGGGGTGCAAGCGGCGGCAACGTCTACGGCAAGCTCAAGGACCTCTCCGAAGACGCCACCGTGAGTTTCACCATCTGGTCGTCGGTGCGTGCCAAACTCACCGCCGACTTCAAAGCGGGTGACCGCGTCGTCGCGCTGGTCAAGCCCAACTTCTGGGTCAAGGGCGGCACACTCACCATGCAGGCCTTCGAAATGCGCCACGTCGGGCTCGGTGACCTGCTCGAGCGGCTGGAACGGCTGCGCAAACAGCTCGCCAGTGAGGGCCTGTTCGATGCCTCCCGCAAGAAGCGCCTGCCGTTTCTGCCGCACTGTATCGGCCTCGTGACCGGAAAAGATTCCGACGCCGAGAAAGACGTCATTCGCAACGCCCAGCTGCGCTGGCCGGCCGTCAACTTTCGGGTTGCTCACGCCGCCGTGCAGGGTGATCGCGCCGTTGGCGAGGTCACCAGTGCCATCGCGCGTCTCGATGCTGATCCCGAGGTCGACGTGATCATCGTCGCGCGTGGCGGCGGCGACTTTCAGAACCTGCTCACCTTCAGCGATGAGAGCCTGGTGCGCGCCGCGGCCGCTTGTGTGACGCCGCTGGTGAGCGCGATCGGGCACGAGGCCGACCGTCCGCTGCTCGACGAGGTGGCCGACCTGCGAGCGTCCACCCCGACGGATGCCGCCAAGCGCGTCGTTCCCGACGTCAGCGACGAGCTGAACCGGGTGCAGCAGGCCCGGGCGCGTCTCAGCAGCCGGCTCACCGGCATCCTCTCGTCGGAAATCGACCGAATCTCGCAGTTGCGCAGTCGGCCGGTGCTCGTCGACCCGCGCTGGATCATCGACTCCCGCAGCGAAGACCTCACCCGCTACGTTGCGCGCGGCGCCGAACTGACCGGGCGCATTCTCGAGCGCGCCGAGGCCGCCGTGGTAGAACTGCGCTCCCAGCTGCGCGCCCTGTCGCCCCAGGGCACCCTTGACCGTGGTTACGCGATCGCCCAACTGCCTGGCGGTCTCGTACTGCGCCGCGCCGATGATTCCCCGGTCGGCACCGAGCTCCTGCTCACCCTGGCCCACGGAACCGTCGCCGCCATTGCGGGCGTCCCCAGCGCTGCGTCGAAATAATTAGACTAGATGCCATGACCTCGCCTGCCCCCGCCATCAGTGATCTCAGCTACGAACAGGCCCGCGACGAGCTCATTCGCGTGGTGAACGAGCTCGAGCAGGGCTCGAGCACCCTGGAGCAGTCGCTGGCGCTATGGGAACGCGGAGAAGCCCTCGCCCGCCGCTGCGAAGAATGGCTGATCGGCGCCAAAGCCAGACTCGACGCGGCCCGCCTCGCGGCCACGGCGCCCACGACCGAAGACGCCGCGCCCACCAGATGAGCCGCGCTCCCAAACCGCCGCGCATCGTCGCCGAGCTCGGTCGGCCGGAGACTCCGCAGGAGACCGCTGACCGGCTCGCCGAGAATTCACGCAAGTATCGCTCGCACAAGACCGTGAACAATCTCGTGCTCTCGCTGCTCGTGACGGTGGGCGCCGTGCTCGTACTCGTGCTTCTGGTGCCGCGCAACGACAACCCGATCACTCGCGACGTCGACTACGCGAGCATCGCCGCCCAGGTACAGCCGGTCGTTGATCATCCCCTCGCCAGCCCGGAGCTGCCGGATGGCTGGAGCGCCAACGACGCTGAGTGGCAGGCCGGCACCAACGGCCAGGTACCGTCCTGGTATATCGGATTACTCACACCTGATAACCAGTTCATCGGTTTCAACCAGGCCTTCGACGCGAACCCCACCTGGCTGGCCCAGAAACTGCCCAACTCCCCCGTCGTTGACACCGCCAGCATCGCGGGCGTCACCTGGGACGTCTACCGCAACAGCGCCCCCGCCGCCGATCGGGGCAATTTCGAGTACGCCCTTGTGACGACCGCTGGCACGAGCACCTATCTGCTCATCGGTACGGCACCCACCGGCGACTTCGAAACCCTCGCCACCGCGTTAGCTGCCAATGTGGCAAAGAATGGAGCCTCATGAACCCCGCATCTATGGCTACCCCCTCTCCAGCTGAGGCCTGGAACGAATTGCGCGAAGGCAACGTGCGCTTCGTCGCTGGCTCCCCACGGCACCGCCAGGACGTCGACCGGCGGGCCGAACTGGTCGGCCAGCAGACCCCGCATGCCGCCCTGTTCGGCTGCAGCGACTCCCGCCTCGCCGCCGAAATCATCTTCGACCAGGGCCTCGGCGACCTCTTCGTCGTGCGCAATGCCGGCCAGATCATCTCAGGGTCAGTACTCGGTTCCCTGGAATATGCCGTGGCCGTGCTGCACGTTCCGCTGATCCTCGTGCTCGGCCACGACGAGTGCGGTGCGGTGCGCGCCGCCATCGACTCTCAAGCAGAGGATGCCCCGGCCCTTCCCGCACACATCACGCACATTATCGAAAAGATCGTTCCGGCAGTGCGTCGGGTGAGCGGGCAGCCGATATCCGCTTTCATAGACCCCACCCAAATCGATGCCGGCAACGTGGGCCGGGAACATCTCAAAGACACCGTCACCGAACTGCTCGAGCAGTCCGAGGTGATCAGCGCGGCCATCGCAGAAGGTACATTGGCTATCGTCGGTGCGAACTACGTTCTTCGCGAGGGACACGCCGACCCCAACATCGTGGTTGGCGTCATTTAGACCAGACCACCCGCGTACCCGTGACGCACAGCACAATCTCATACAGCACCGAAAGGGAATGCACACAGTGGTGGACACCTCCGCACAAACCGGCTACCGGATCGAACATGACACGATGGGTGAGGTCCGCGTTCCAACGGATGCTCTCTACGGTGCCCAAACCCAGCGAGCCGTCGAGAACTTTCCCATCTCCGGCTCCACACTCGAGTCCGCGCAGATCGCCGCTCTCGCCCGGATCAAGAAGTCAGCGGCTCTCGCCAATGCCCAGCTCGGCGTGCTCGATGCGGACATCGCCGACGCGATCGCCTCGGCCGCTGACGAGGTCATCACCGGGCAGTTCGACACCGAATTTCCGATCGATGTGTACCAGACCGGCAGCGGCACCTCCTCGAACATGAACATGAACGAGGTCCTCGCAACCCTCGCGACCCGCGCCCTCGGCCGCTCGGTGCACCCGAACGACCATGTCAACGCGAGCCAGTCCTCGAACGATGTGTTCCCCACTTCGGTGCACATCGCTGTGACGAGCGCCCTGATCGACGAACTCATCCCCTCGCTCGACCACCTCGCTGTCTCCTTCGAGGCCAAAGCGGAACTGTGGAAAGAGGCCGTCAAGGCCGGCCGTACCCACCTGATGGATGCCACCCCGGTCACCCTCGGCCAGGAGTTCGGCGGCTACGCCCGCCAGATGCGCCTCGGCATCGAGCGCATCCGCACGGCACTCCCCCGCGTCGCCGAAGTTCCCCTCGGCGGCACCGCGGTCGGCACCGGCATCAATACTCCGTACGGCTTCCCGCAGCTCGTCATCGAATTGCTCGTGCAGGAAACCGAGCTGCCGATCACCGAAGCGCGTGATCATTTCGAAGCCCAAGCCAACCGCGACGGGCTGGTCGACGCTTCCGGCGCCCTGCGCACCATCGCCGTCTCGCTGACCAAGATCTGCAACGACCTGCGCTGGATGGGATCCGGCCCCAACACCGGGTTCGGCGAGATCAGCATCCCCGACCTGCAGCCTGGCTCATCGATCATGCCCGGCAAAGTCAACCCGGTCATTCCGGAGGCCGTTCTCATGGTCTGCTCCCGCGTCATCGGTAACGATGCCACCATCGCCTGGTCGGGTGCCTCGGGCTCGTTCGAGCTCAACGTCGGTATCCCGGTCATGGGCACCGCCCTGCTCGAGTCGATCCGTCTACTGACCAACGCAACCCGGGTACTCGCCGACAAGACCGTCGACGGCCTCGTCGCCAACCTCGAACACGCTCGCGCCCTGGCCGAGAAATCGCCGTCGATCGTCACCCCGCTCAACCGCGTCATTGGCTATGAAGCCGCTGCGAAGGTTGCCAAGAAGGCCGTCGCTGAGGGCCTCACCGTGCGTGAGTCCGTTATCGCCCTCGGCCACGTCGAACGCGGCGACCTGACGCTCGCCGAGCTCGACACCGCGCTCGACGTGCTGAGCATGACGCGTCCGCCGCAAAAGAAGTAGTACAGCAGCACCCGCAGCTCGAAGCCGACACCTCGCAAATGAGAGGTGTCGGCTTCGAGCGTGCGCCCAAGACCCGGTTTCTTAGCGGGGTACAGCAATGGTGCTCAGCGGCTGCAGCATCTTTCGTTGTGACCGGCCTTGGGCGGTTTCGCGGATGTCGCTCGTGGTCGCGTCGCGCCTTCCTATCTTGAACGTCAACGACCACAGGTGCGCTCTGTCGAGCTTTCGCATACCGGCACTTTCATGCCCTCACCGGGTTGACCTCGCGCCAGCCTTGAGTACTGTGAACGGAAATTGCAGAAAATAATTCTTCAGTTCCATTCTCTTCAGGAGGTTATCGTGCCGAACGCCATCGAGACCGTCGACGTCAATGTTCCCGTTAGCGTCGCTTACAACCAGTGGACGAAATTCGAGGAATTTCCCAAGTTCCTGGCTTTCGTGGAATCCATCACGCAGGTGACCGACACGCTCACCGAGTGGAAGGTGAAAATCGGCGGCGTGGAGCGCACATTTGAGGCTCGGATAACCGAGCAGCACCCCGACGAGCGCGTTGCCTGGAACAGCACCGGCGGCGAAGTCGACCATGCGGGGGTTGTCACGTTCCACAAGTTAGCCGTGAACGAGACTCGCGTGACGGTTCAGCTCGACTGGGAGGCCACCGGGCTGCTTGAGAAGGCCGGAGCCATTCTCGGTGTGGACAATCACGCCATCAAGAAGGACCTCGCCAACTTTAAGGAATTCATCGAGGCGAAGGGAACCGACCAAGGCGGATGGCGTGGAAACGTCGAGGCCTGACACGGTCGGAAGGCCTACCTCCGGATTGTCCGTGCGGCGTTAGCCGGGAAACTGGCGTAGTCAGAGTAAATTATGCTACGCAACCTGGATAGTCATTTTTTCGGTTCGTTCCCCGTAATTTCAACGAATGCTCGTGGACAGTAGAGGACATCTTGATACCTGACTCCCTAACCCAGACCCAGTACGACACCATCTACAACGTGTTCT